>RFZL01000055.1 GCA_009920665.1 Alphaproteobacteria bacterium
TCTCGGCGTTGCGAATGAACAGCTGATGGCGAACGAACGCCCAGGCGACATTCGGCCCGGCTGTCAGAAGACCATGATTCTTTAGCACGAGTGTGTGGTTTTTGTCGCCCATGGCGGTGGTCAGACCCGCCTGCTCCGCCTCGTCCAGCACGATGCCGCTGAAGTCATGATAACCGATACGCTCGAACAGCTGGCAGCCCTCCTGCATCATCGGGACAACTTCGACATTCAGCGCCGCCAGTGACTGGCTGAACGGCTCATGCGTGTGCATGACGCAATGCAGATCATCGGGACGCGCCTTATGGATCGCGGCATGGATTACATAGCCCGCGCGGTTCACCGGCCAGTTGTCGTCCGACACCTTGTTGCCCTCGAGATCGACACAGGTCAGGTTCGAGGCGGTGATTTCATCATAGGTCAGCCCGAACGGGTTGATCAGGAACGTATCCGTTCCCGGCACCCGCAGCGTGATATGGTTATAGACAACGCTGGTCCAGCCATAGAGATGCGTCAGCCTGTAGGCCGCGGCAAGATCGACACGGGCGTGCCATTCGGCGTCACTCATGCCCTTTGGCGTGTCCGGATAGGTTATGTCCAGCGGGATCGGCGTTGCACCATTCATCACGGAAATCTCCTCATTGCTCACTATACTCTGCCTCGCGCGCATGGACGAGCGCAAGCAATGTCTGGGTCCGCGGCGTTGCCACGCCATGCGCCGCGCCAAGCGCGACCACGGCACCATTCACGCGACCACGGCACCATTCAGCGCGTCGATCTCGGTCCGGCGCAAGGCCTGAAAATCGACAAGCATGGATGGCTTGTGATGGCGATGTTCACGCTGCACAAGCGCAAGCGTCTTCATCAGCCCGTCGCGGTCAACCTCAACCCCGGCGGCGGCGGCCACATCGCAGCTTTCCATCGCCGTCGCCACGGCGATTTCGCGCAGTTCGTCGGAATCCAGAACCGGCCCCGGCGTCTGCCCGAGCAGCGCGCACAGGCTGTTCATCGCGCAGTTGAAGGACACTTTCGCCCAGATCACACGGTCAACATCCGGATTCACCCTCGCCTCGATCCCCGCCTCGCTGAGCATGGTGGCAAGACGCAAAGCCATGTCACCGGTCACCAGGTCATCAGTGGCGGCGCGGAATTGTGACAGGTGCGAGCCGTGCGATTGCACAATCCCGGGCGCGACGATATCGGCCGGTGCCATGGTTGTGCCATAGATCACATGAGACATGGGAACGAATTCGGCAAGCCGGTCGGCATTGCCAAGGCCGTTCTGCAGACTGACAAGCCGCGTGTCGGGCCCGATCACCGGCATTGCCGCGCGCAGCGCCGCGCGGGTCGCACCGGTCTTGGTAAAGACAAGGACAAGGTCGGCGATCCCCGCCTCTCCAGCCTTCTCGGAATCAACGACCTGCGGTGAAATGCGTATCTCGCCATCATCGAGACGCAGCAGCAAACCGTTCCCCCGCATGGCGTCGCGATGCGCCCGGTTGCGGATCAGAAAGGTTACATCATGCCCCTGTGCGGCAAGCGCACCACCGAAATAGGATCCCAGCGCCCCGACGCCAACAACCATGATCTTCATGCCGATCTCCTTCAGACCGGCATTGTTCCGCACCATCGTTGCCGGGGCAAGCTGAAAGCAGGAGTGGTGCAGTCAAATGTGTTCGCTACATCGTTACCTCGTGGATTTCCGCCACCTCGATGCTGCCGTCGCCAATGATCGGGCAGGCCTTGGCGAGCTCCACCGCGCGGTCGATGCTGTCAGCCTGGATGATCGTGTAACCGGACAGGGGATTCGGGCCTCCATCGTCACTCACCCCGGCGGCGGACACCGTCTTTGAAAGGCCGACCGGGTTTCCCGGATCGATGATGGTATCGCCTATATTGTCGAACCAGCTTTGCCAACGGCCGATCTCGACCTCGGTTTCCTCAGGAGTCTCGGGTGTCTTGCCACCGTGATAGGCGAAGATGAAATGCGGCATGTCCTTCTCCATTCTGTTGTGATTGCGAGGGTCAGTGGGGCGGGCACAATGACCCGATCCGGTTCAGTGACGAGGCCCAGCCTTGATGGTGGAGTCGTGCCGATTCAGCATCCGCAAGGCCGGTCTGGTGCATGCCGAGGATGGTGCCACCATGGCCGTCTGTGCGGACGGACAGGCGGACCATGCTTTCATGTCCGCGCCGGCCACTTTCGCGATCATGCCACGCCCATGTCAGTTCAACGGCCTTGCCGGGCGTGACATGCAACACCGCGCCGGACACACGGTGCCCATCACTTTCCGGCTCTATCATCACCGAGAACCAGGGTCCCGGCCGCGTGAAATCAAGCTGATACTCGCCAAGCGTGATCCCTTCCGGCCCCCACCAGGACGGCAGATGCGCTGGCGCGGTGACGAGGTCGAAGACCCTGTCAGGCGGCAACGGGAACGGCTTTTCAATGCTCAGATCGGTCACGGGCTGACCCCCTTTGAGGCCCATATGCACAAATCCGCAAATTCTTCGGCAAACAGCATGGCATCGGCAAACAGCATGGGCTGTTTCATTCCACCAAACATGGTGCGGCGGGAACGGCACCATACCGATAGTGTCATCGCATTAAGGGCAGACCGAAAATGACAAGACCGTGAGCGGCCGGGCCAAAAAAGGGCCGGGCAGGCCACGCTTGCTGGACGATGACTGGCCAACGCGTTAGAACCGGAGCCATCCATGCGGGTGCTGGCCCCAATCACCGTCAAGGAAGGCCCGGACGTGTCCCTCACCTCGATCCCCGGCAATGACATTCTGCTGATCATGACCGCCGGTTTGCTTGTCACCGGCATTGTCGCCGGCCTGCTGGCCGGGCTTCTCGGCGTTGGTGGCGGCATTGTGATCGTGCCGGTGCTGTTCCTGCTGTTCGGCTATCTGGAGGTGCCGGACAGCATCATCATGCATATGGCCGTCGCCACCTCACTGGCGACAATCATTCCGATTTCGCTGTCATCGGCGCGCGAACATTACCGCCGCGATGCGGTGGATATCCAGGTGTTCCGGCATTGGTCGCCCTTCATGCTTGTCGCCGCCGGCATCGCGGCAGCAGGTTCCGGCCAGCTTGATTCGCGCTATCTGCAGCTGTTGTTCGGCGGCATCGCGATCTATGTCGCGCTGACCATGATTCGCGGCAGGACGTCGGCCGCCGACGCGGCGCCCGAGACATCACAGATCGCCGCCGCCGGCCGCGGCCTGCGCGGCGGCATCATTTCCGCGCTGATCGGCGCGGCCTCCTCGCTGATGGGTATCGGTGGCGGCAGCATTGCGGTGCCGGTGCTGAGCGCGCTGTCCCTGCCGGTTCACCGGGCCGTCGGCACGGCAGCGGCCTTCGGGTTCCTGATCGCGGTTCCCGGCGCGCTCGGCTTCATCTGGGCCGGCCTTGGCGTCGATGGGCGTCTTCCCTTCTCGCTGGGATTCGTCAATCTGCCAGCGGCGATCATCATCTTCTCGACAAGTCTGTTCACGGTGCCGCTTGGTAGCCGCATCGCCCATGCGCTGAACCCGAAAGGGCTTCGCCGGGCCTTCGGGTTCTTCCTGTTGCTGAGCGCGGCGAACATCCTGAGCGGTGTGATCGCCTGACCATATTCATCATGTGACCGACGCGTCCGGAAAGACGCAGGCGGCGGTGGCTGGACGCACCGGCCGGTCGTGCCGTATGCTTGTCCGCACAGTGTCACACAAACCGCAAAGCGGAGCCGTCATGCGCTATCTTCACACCATGGTCAGGGTCACCAATCTCGAGGACTCGCTTGATTTCTACTGCAACAAGCTCGGGCTTGTCGAAACCAACCGCAAGGATGTCGAGGCGGGGCGCTACACGCTTGTTTTCCTCGCCGCGCCGAATGATGTTGGCAGTGCCAGAGACACCCGCGCGCCGGAGCTGGAGCTGACCTATAACTGGGATCCGGAAGATTATGATGGCGGCCGGAATTTCGGTCATCTTGCCTATTATGTCGATGATATCTATGCGACCTGCCAGCAACTGATGGATGGCGGCGTGACGATCAACAGGCCGCCCCGCGACGGCCGCATGGCCTTTGTCCGCTCGCCTGACAATATTTCGATCGAACTGCTCCAGGAAGGCGAGGCCAGAGACCCGGCCGAGCCCTGGGTGTCGATGGAAAACACCGGGTCCTGGTAGGTGCGTGATGGCGCTGGAGATTCATCAGTTCGCCTATGGTCAGGACAATTACGGCGTCCTGCTGCATGACGGAGACAGCCGCGAGACGGCGATGATCGATGCCGGCGACGCCACGGCGGCGCGGGCCGCGCTGGGCGAAACCGGCTGGCAACTCACACAGATCTGGATCACGCACCATCATGGCGACCATACTGCCGGCCTGCTGGATATCGCCGCTGAAACCGGCGCGGCCACTTACGGGCCGGTCGGTGTTTCGGGCGTTGCCACCACCCTTGCCGGCGGTGACAGATTTGCCTTCGCCGGCCGGCAGGTCGACGTTCTCGCCACGCCGGGCCATACGCTGGACATGCTGAATTTCCACCTTGAAACGGAAAAGCTTGCCTTCACCGGCGACACGCTGTTCGCCATGGGATGTGGACGGCTGTTCGAGGGTGATGCGGCGATGATGTGGGACAGTCTTGGCAAGCTGATGGCGTTTGATGACGACACCGTCATCTATTGCAGCCATGAATATACCGCCGCCAACGCCGCCTTTGCGCTGAGCGTCGACCCGGACAATCATGCCCTGCAACGCCGCGCCAAGGCGGTGGCGGAACTACGCGTGGCAGGGTTGCCGACAGTGCCGACAATCATGGGGCTTGAAAGGGAAACCAACCCGTTCCTTCGCGCCGGTGATGCCGCCATTCGCAAGGGGTTGGGGATGGAATCAGCGTCAGATGCCGCCGTCTTCGCCGAGATCAGACGCCGCAAGGACAATTTCTGAGGTTCGGTTCCAGCGGGTCTGGTGTCAGCGTTGCCGACGCGGCGCAACCTGTCCCGCCACCCCGGCAAAGCCTGCCAGATCGGGCGCGCCAGTGAGGAACAGCGCCAGTCGCAGCTGACCCTTGCATCGTTCAATGACATCCATCGCGGCGGCGGGGTCGGGCACCTGCACGCCATCGGTCGTCAGTGCGCGAAGCACCGGCCCGGCCATCGAGGCCAGCGCCGCGCCAAGCCACAGCGCCTTTGCCACATCAAGCCCGTGGCGAATACCACCTGAGGCGACCAGCCGCCCGTTTGGACAGGCGGCGCGAACGGCCTGCAACGCCTCGACAGTCGGCAGCCCCCAATCGAGGAACGGGTCGAACAAAGCCGCGTCATCCCGGCGCGCCGCCTCGATGCGGGTCCAGTTGGTACCGCCGAGGCCGGCAATATCGACCGCATGAACGCCAGCATCGAACAGCCGCCGCGCCACATCGGGCCCGATGCCGGCACCGACTTCCTTGACCATGACCGGAACCTCAAGCTCGCGCACAGCCATGCCGATAGCGGCCAATACATGCCGCCAGTCTGTCTGCCCCTCGGGCTGCACGGCTTCCTGAAGCGGGTTCAGATGGATGAAGATGGCATCGGCCCGCAGATCGTCAACGGCGCGTTTCGCCAGGTCAATGCCGCCCGGCATCGCCAGCTGCACACCGCCAAGATTGCCGATCAGCGGCACGGACGACGCCTTGTCGCGCATCGCGGCCTGCGAACGGCCTGCCTCGAGACTGGCTCGCTGCGAGCCGACAGCCAGCGCGATCCCGGCCGCCTCGGCAATTTCGGCAAGCGCCAGATTGATGGCGTCCGCATGCGCGGTGCCGCCGGTCATGGCCCCGATGAACAACGGCGCGCTGACCGACCGGCCAAGGCAGGTTGTGGTGATATCAATAGCGGCAAGGTCGCATTCGGGAAGCGCGCAATGATCAAGCCTGACCCGGTCAAAACCGGCATCGACACCGGACTGGGCAAGGTCACTGGCGGCAAGCGCCAGATGCGCATCCTTGCGCGTTCCCGCCTTCACATCGTGCTCTTTCGCATCATCCGTCATTGCGTCTCACCCTGCTCCGTCACCGGCTGACAAACTGGCGTTTCAGGGTGCGTGTCGCGCGGCGATAGAACCCGTCGACAAGGATCATATGCGGCACCGTCAGCGCCGCCAGACCGATGAATACCACCCGCAGGATGACCGGCTGCGGATCGGCCATGTCGGCAAACCACCAGATCGCCGCCGCGCCGGCAAGCCAGCTTGCAACCGTGAAGACCAGCGTCTGCAGAAGCATCGCGTTGGCGGACATATGCTGGCGAAGGCCGGACATGATGGCGGCGACGTGCCGCGCCGAATGCACGCAGCAGAAATAGACCGCGAAACCGACCAGCGGCGGCGTCAGCGCGAACAGCACCGCCAGAACGCCAAGCTCCAGCGCCGTACCGCGCCAGCGCCGATGCCACAGCGCCTGCGCAAGACAGACCACAAGCGACACCCCGACAATCACTGTCAGCATATCAAGCCCCTGCCAGACAAGCATGGTGTCGCCGCCGGTCAGATAGGCGAAGATCACATCGCTCTCACTGCGGTGCATCTGGCTGATGCCGGCGACAACAAGCCCGCCATGCGCCAGCACTTCGGCGCCGCGCACCCAGCCGCTGCCATGGCGCGCGTCACCAGCGCCGAAATGGATCATGCTGATGACGAGGAAGCCGAGGAGGCACAGCGCCGGCGCCACGATCCAGGCGGCGATCACCAGCCCGGCCATGCCGACATAGAGAAGCAGGAACCGGATGAACAGTATCATCCTGCGGGAAAAACCGAGATGGATCGCGATTGCGCCGTCAAGCGCCCCGTGCGGCAGCCCGATCAGCACCACCGCGCCGAGGGCTGCAAGGTCGAGCGGCGCCATCGCCATGATCCCGGCCATGAGGTCCATCATGCAGCCCTCGCATATTTTGCCTGACCACCATTTGTGACAAGCCGCAACGCGCCGCGAAGAAAGGGAAGCTTCGGCATCGCCATGACGACCTTGAGGCGCAATCCCCAATCTGCCTCGCCATTGAGGAAGCGCGCGAACTCATCGCCGGTCAGCGCCTTGCCCATGCGAAGGAACAGCTCCGGCGCCCGCTCCGGCCAATGGCGAAGCACCGTCAACAGAACCGCATCCATCGCCAGGTCGACGCGCATGTGCGGCGAGGTCACCGCAAGTCTGCCGGTTACCCCGGCTGCCCTGATGGCGTTGTCGATCTGGCGCTGGATGAAAATAAAGGCATAGCCGCTTGACGGCCTGATCGCACCGCCATTGCCGCCGATCCCCTCAATGGCCGGATCGCGGCGGCCCAGCTGGCCAAGCGGAATGACACCGCGTTCGCGGCGAAGCGTCTCGAATTCACAGAGGCCACAATGGCGGGCCAGATAATCCCTGATTGCCGCCAGATACTCATCCTCGGCAAGCGTCTGGGGCGAGAACAGGGTGGATTCGACCAGCGCCTCGGTTGAAGAGAAGGGCAGCAGATAGATGAAATGCATGCCATGCGACTGATCCACCCTGAAATCCATCAGAATGGCGGTCTCCGGATCGAAAACCGCTGTCTTTGCCCGCACCTCAAGGCCGATGAAATGCTGCAGCATCATGCCGCGCGGCACCGGCGGGGGGCGGCTGTCAAATTGCTGGATGGCGGGTGGCATGGCGGGGGTCTCGTCAAGCATGACAACCCCGGCCGCCGCAGCCCTGCCCCGGCAATAGGATGTCCAGTCGCTTCGTTGTAGCGCGAAATAGGGTCGCGCTGCTGAAGTCATGACAACCTTGTCCGTCTCCGTCGCAATGGCCCAGCGGGTCCAGGAGGCGCGCGCCAGCCTTGTCGCTGCCTCAAGGCCGGCACCGCCCCAGAACCCCCAGATATGCTCAGCCGCGGCCGGTGCGCCGGCCGGCCTGACAAGCGTGATGTCGTGATCAGGAAGTTCGGCGGCCCGTGCCGCCAGCGACAGCGCGGCACAGCCGTCACCAAGGATCCGGACAGACCGTCTTTGCGAGCGACCCTGTGGGCGCTTTGTGCCGTCACGCGACATAGGGCAACCCCCGCAGCGCCAGATGAAGCTGTCGGTCATGCCGCCGCGCAGGCGCGCCAAGGCGAGAGCCAAGACCCGCAAGCGCCACCAGTGAACAGCGCAATTTCGTGGATTTGCCTGTCACCTGCCGGCCCCTATGCCAGGCGCATCCGGTGGCGCCGAGCTGCACGCCGATCTGGCGATAGACTCTGGCGGCAATGGCGATCGAGAGATGCGCGCGCAAGGGCAGATAGCGATAGCCCTGCGCCCCGCTGGCATAAAATGTCTCGGCCATGTCAAGAAGCCGTGCGATGGCAGCCGTGACATCGTTATGGAGGCCCGACCCGGGCGTCAGTGCGGCGTTTCTGATATCGGCCGGGGCGGCGCCACCGACCCAGTCGCCGGGGATGTAGCGACGGCCCATCGCCGCATCCTCCAGCACATCACGCGCTATATTCGTCAGCTGCATGGCGATCCCGAGGTCGATGGCATGCGCGCGGGCCGCCGGGTCATCGCAGTCCAGAACATCACACATCAGCAGCCCCACCGTGCCGGCCACGCGATAGGCGTAGCGCAGCAACGTCGCCTCGTCGGCAAGCGCCACAAGCTCCGCCTGATCCTCCAGCAGCCCGTCGATCAGGGCGACCAGAACCTCCGCCGGAAAGTGTTTTTCAGCCATCAGCGGCAGAAAGACCTGCAGCGCCGGATCATTGCCCGGCCGGCCGGCCGCCAGATCATCACGGATCACCCGCAGGCGGGCCGGACCATTCTCGATATCGCCATCGGCCATATCATCAAGCACCCGGCAGAAGGCATAGAGACGGGCGGCGTCGCTTCCCATCCGCGCGCCAAGAAAGCGGCGCGCCCAGTGAAAGCTCTTGCCATTGACGGCAAGCGATTCTTCGGATGTCAGGCTTTCATTCGACATCGGTGCCGGCTCCCGCCGTCAGGCCGGCTGTGCCAGTTGCTGGCTGGCCGCCGCCTGCTCCTCTTCCTCGATCAGTCGCTCGACAACCTTAGCAGAACACAGCACGCCTGGCATCCCCGCGCCGGGGTGCGCGCCGGCAGCGGCGAAATAAAGGTTCGGAATATGCGGGTCACGGTTGTGATAGCGGAACCAGGCGGACTGGATGAAGATCGGCGCAATGGAGAAACCGGCCCCATGCATCGATCTGTAATCATTCTTGAAATCCTCGGGGGTCATCCAGAAATCATCCGCAATCACCTCCGACAGCCCGGGCATGATGGTGCGCTCCAGCGCCCCTACAATACGGTCACGAAGCGCCTTCCCCTCGCGTGACCAGTCGACATCGCCAAGAAGGTTCGGGACCGGGCACAGGACATAGAAACTGTCGCACCCCTCCGGTGCGAAGCTGGGGTCGGTGGCGGTTGGGCGGTGAAGATAGAGCGAGAAATCATCCGCCAGAATCTTGCGATCGAAAATATCGGCAAGCAATTCACGATAGCGCGGCCCCATCCAGATGGTGTGATGCGCCACATCCTCATAGCTCCGCCTCGTTCCGAAAAACAATACATAAAGCCCCATCGAATATTGCGTCGCACGTTCGGGCAGGGCGCGCTTTGACCGTGTCTCGCCGGGCAACATCTGCTGATAGACGGTTGGCGGGTCGCCGTTGCAGATCACCCGGTCGGCACCGAAGTGCCGCCCATCTGTGGCGGTCGCACCGGTGGCAAGCCCCCCTTCCACGGTAATCCGTTCGATATCGACACCCAGCTCAACCCTGACCCCGGCGCGCTCAAGCAGCCGATGAAGCTGCTCGACAAGCCGGCCGGTCCCGCCCATGCAGAAGAACACGCCCCAGCGGCGTTCAAGATAGTGGATCAGCGCATAGATCGAGGTTGTCGTGAACGGGTTGCCACCGACAAGCAGCGGATGGATTGAGAAAGCCTGGCGCAACAACGGGTGCCGGATATGGCTGTTCACAAGCCCCGCCACGGTGCGATAGCTGCGAAGCCGCAACAGGGCCGGCACCTGTGCCATCATAGCGGTGAAGCGGGTGAAGGGCCGGTCGGCAAGCTTTTCAAACCCGATGGCAAAAATCCGCCTTGAGGTCTCAAGCAGCCCGGCATAGCCCTTTACATCGGCCGGCGAAAACCTTTCGATTTCGCGGTTCGTGTCCTCGACGGTGGCGCGGTAGTCGAATTGCTGGCCATCATGGAAGTGAAACCTGTACCAGGGATCGAGGGGCCGAAAATCAAGATGATCCTCGCGGGATTCTCCGAACAGCTCGAACAGCTCGTCGAACAGAAATGGCGCAGTGATCACCGTCGGGCCCGCATCATGGCGAAACCCGCCCCGCTCGAACACCTGCGCCCGCCCCCCGATGGCCTGCAGCCTGTCGACAAGCGTCACACTGTAGCCACGCGCGCGCATGCGCAACGCCGCCGCGATGCCGCCGAAACCGGCGCCAATCACGAGCATGTCGGTTTTGCTTGCGGATGTCGTGTCAGAGGTGGATTGCGCCTTGGGGGCCGTTGTCATAGTTGCCGTTTCAGCCTTTGTTCAGCGAGGCTACCGACTTCAGACATACCTGCTGGAGAAGCTGTTGTATAGGCGCGATCACGGCAACAAGCTCGGCCGGAAGCCGTTCGGCATAGCAAGTGGCATCCTCGAGAAGAGAATCCATCCGGCGGGCCGCCTCGCCAAGCGCTGGCGAGCGCCGCAATGCGTCAACCCACCGGTCGAGGCCATCGGCGGAGCCGCTTGCGTACCAGCTGTCAAAATCAACCTTGTCGGCGGCATCGAGTGACTGCCGGAACAGCACGACGACACCGTTTGGTGCCCGCCGTCCGAGGTCGGACCCGCAGCTGTTCGCACCATCGGCACCCGAGAAATTGAGGATGTCATTGGCAATCTGATAAGCGTTTCCCAGAGCGCGGAAACAATCGCCGATCGTCGCAGCCGCCCCGCCATGAAGCGCCATCGCCGCGACACCTTCCAGAGGGGCTGTCAACAGCGGTGCCGTCTTGTCGCCGGCGCCCTGCAGATAATGCGCCCAGTCCCTGACCGGGCGAACATCGAATTCGCGCGCCTCGCCAATCGTGGTGGTCTTCATATGCGTCGCCAGGATTTTCACCAGCATCGGTGTCTGCGAACGTTGCGCCGCTTCGGCAGCAAGTTCGAATGACAGCGCGACAAGCCAGTCTCCAAGGGTCAGCGCGACATCGCGCCCATAAACCGACCAGACTGCCGGCCGGCCACGCCGCAGCCTGTCACCATCGCAAATATCATCATGGATCAGCGAGGCGTTGTGCAGAACCTCGATTGCCGCCGCCCAGTGAAGCGCTGCCGGCCGGTCAACCTTCAGCGAGTCGGCAGCGCGAAGCGCCATCTTGGCGCGCAGCATCTTGCCGGGAGCGGCGAAATGATGGAGCGCCGCGTCGGCCAGCGGCTGACCGGGCTGGGGCATGCGCTCGATGATGAAGCCGTGGATGATTTCCGAAATGGACTGTGAAACCGGAATGCCCGTACCGGTGTCTGAGAAGATCTCGTTCGCTGGAGTGGACAGGTCAGTCATCATGATCGTCTTCAAATTGTTCCACGAGATACAAGCGTAAATGCGTCAAATCTGTTGCTGGAAGGGGCAGCGCCTGACGCTGCCCCTAACAATTGGGTTTGTTAGGCTTTCGCTTCGGACTCGGTGACCGCAACGTTCCAGATGATCACGCCGAACGCAATTTTGTTCAGCACGTCTGCAAGGTTGTAGATCACGTTGAGCGAATCTGCCGATCCGGCCGGATCACCGGTTGCAAGATAACCGTAGAAATAGCCGAGCGGATAGATGGCCCAGCCGATGGTTACGATCCAACGCATGGTGGAGAAAGCCGACTTGACCGACTCTGGTGCCTGCTCTGCCGAAAGCTTGCCGGCTTCACCAGCAAAGATTTCGTACAGGATGTAGAACCAACCGACCATGCCGATGACGAAACCGAGCCACACATTCATGTAGCCGGCTTCACCTGCATAACCGCCAACCAGCATGATCAGAGTACCGATCGTCAGACGCCAGAAAATGCCCGAAGAGACATTCGCGATGGCGCGCAGGATCAGATAGAATTCGATCATCAGAAGCGGAACGGTGATCAGCCAGTCAATGTAACGATACACTGTCGGTGTTTCACCGGTAGAGATCCACACGTCACGCATGTAGAAATAGTGCACGGCTGCGACCAGGGTCACGAGGCCGGACACGGTAAGCGACGTCTTCCACTTACCTTCTACACGCTGCGTCTCGATGAAGAAGAACGCGGTTGAAGCAACCAGCGCCATCGAGATCAACCAGAACGAGATGCCGACAAAGTCGTCACTCGCCAGGTTTTCACCAGCAGCAAACGCAACTGTGGGTGTGACGGCCAACGCCGCTGCGATCAGCGCCGTTTTCGTAGCCTTACCCGAGAAGAGTTTCATTTTATACCTCCGTTAACGACAAGGCACGGACGAGCCGTGCCGCACTCGCGACATTATGACCCACCCGTAACGCGACAAGAGTATTGAGACAAAGTGGCACAGCGCAATTGCTAAGCGACCCATTTCAGGCGCTTAAGAAAAGACCGGGGTTTTATTGTTTTAAAACAGTAATTTATGATCTGAAAAACAGTTTTTCTGTTTCAGCAAGATTACAGCGGAATTTTCGGGTAATTCTGATTAATCTGTTTTGTTTCAATGTATTAAGATGGTGAACTGAAAGGACGTGATTCCGCGCATTTGAAGCTGATTTCACCCGGGAGCCGGCGGCGCTTGCACCATTCCCGGCGAATTTCGGGGTTGTTTCGCGGCCCTGACAGACCCGGCAGTGCGGTCGATGACTGTCAATCTGACACGCACATGAAACGGCAGGCCGACCATTGCTTGTCGCTTGCTGACATTTTGTGACGGCGCGGTGTCAGCGCGCCAGCCGGCGCCCCGCCATTTTGTCACAAACTTGTCGCATATCGGTGATAAAGCCGGCATAGTTGGGAGCGAACGGAAAACGGGGCATAATAAAGGGAATGCAGAGTTCACCAGCCGCACATCCTATTTTCAGTTTTGCCGACGGCGAGATGGGCCCCGTTTCCAATACCGTGATCAGATCGATCGAACGGTTCAGTGGCCAGCCGAAAATCCGCAAGCTTTATTTCGATTATGTCGATGAGAACCGGCCCTATGCCAGTTTCTGGGCCGATGCGCTGAAGCGGTTAAGCATCGATATCGATCTGCGGCGTGACGCCGGGGCGATAATCCCGCGTCGCGGACCCACGCTTGTCGTGGCAAACCACCCCTACGGTGTCATTGACGGTCTGGTGCTGTGCGCACTGATGGCCGAGGTGCGAGCGGACTACAAGATCATCACCCACCGGGTGCTGCGCCAGGCACCGGCGACAATGGACAAAATCCTGCCGATTGATTTCGACGAAACCGAAGCCGCGCTGGCGACCAATATCGAGACCCGCCAACAGGCCGCCGAATATCTTCGCGATGGCGGAGCGGTGATCATTTTCCCGGCCGGTGCCATTTCGCTGGCACCAAAGCTTGTCGGTGACGCCTATGACAAGGAATGGAAGACCTTCGCGGCCAAGCTGGCGATGCAACCCGACACGGTGACCGTGCCGTTCCTGTTTAACGGCCAGAACTCGCTGTTGTTCCAGGCGGCGCGCAAGGTCAGCCTGACACTTGCCTATTCGCTGATGTTCAGGGAAATCTGCAAGCTGATGGGCACAACCGTCTCGCTGACAATGCGGCGGCCGATCCATGCCGGCGAGCTGAAATCCCTTGGCAACCGCAAGGCGGTGACGCAGCATCTTCGTGATCGCACCTACGGCATTCTGTGAGCGCGGCGCTCCGGCCGGTCATGGCACCAGCAGCCGGCAACATGATCATTGACCATGCCGATGCCCTGCATGAAGGCATAGATGATGGTCGTGCCGACAAATCTGAACCCGCGCGCCTTCATGTCCCTCGACAGCCGGTCACTGAGCGGGGTTGAAGCCGGCACCTCGCCGATGGTGGCAAAATCATTGATCACCGGTCGCTCATCGACAAAGGACCAGAGATAAGCGGCGAAACTGCCGGCATCTCGCCTGATCGCCTTTATGGCGTCAGCGTTGGAGCGCGTGCTGAAAATCTTCAACCGATTGCGAACAATTCCCACATCATCGCGAAGCGCCTCTATCTCGCCATCCGGCATCGCGGCGACACGGTCAATATCGAAATCGTGAAAGGCGCGCCGGTAACCGTCCCGCTTGCGCAGCACCACCTCCCAGCTCAGCCCGGCCTGCGCACCCTCCAGCGTCAACATTTCGAACAGATGCCGGTCATCGCGAACCGGCACGCCCCATTCGGTGTCGTGGTAATGAGCCAGTTCCGCCTGCCCGGCACGATTGCCAAAGCAGCGTGGCCGCCCGTCAGGCGACATCAGATCATCGGACATGGCTCGGACCCCGTATTTCGATTCTGTTGTCTCAGCCTAAGTGATCAACGTACGTATCAGAAGTGACAATCCCGAGAACAGCATCAGCGCGATCAGCAAACGCCGATAGCCATGATCGGTCAGTTTCGTGAACAACCACAATCCCAATGCGGCACCGACCGCGCTTGCCGGTAGCGTCAGCATCAGATAATGGGGCACCTTGCCGCCAAACCCGCCATCCATCGCCAGCAACAGCATGGCCAATGTCAGTATCACCATGTTGAAGAGTTGGAGAATGCCGCGCTGCCGGCCCTTTGGCCAGGGCCGCATCGCCAGCCACATCGATGGCAAGGCGCCGGACAGACCAGCCATCGCGCCGAGAATGCCACCGAAAAATCCGATCACCACCTCCAGCGCCAGCCACCGCCCGGTGATGGAGGGCAGATTGCGGCGAAAGGCGAAATAGCCGCCATAGACCAGCAGCATCGCGCCGACAAACAGCGACAATATCCGCGCATTGATCAGATCAAGCGTGAACAGGCCCAGCGGAATGCCAAGCAATGCCGGCACAAGGAACACCGCAAGCCGGCCTATATCGATACTGTTTCGCACCTGCCAGACGCCCGGAATGCCGGTGGCAACCGAACAGGCAAGCGCGATGGCGACAGCCTCTCGCGGCGACATCACCTGCAACAGCCAGCCAAGCGCGAAGAGCGACGTGCCAAACCCGGCAAGACCGTTCACAAAGCCGCCGCTGAACCCGGCGGCAAACAGGCAGACAAGCAGGATATCCATGGAATTGACTGTCGACTCCAGTT
>RFZL01000056.1 GCA_009920665.1 Alphaproteobacteria bacterium
TGTCATCACCCGTATTGTCGCCACGCAGCGTCATCCCGGCCAGCCAGTTATAGCTGAATTTCACCTCCAGCCCGGTGCGTGGCCGTTTGATATCGCAGACCGCCAGCCATCGCGGATTGGTCGCAAGGGAAAAACTGCCGATATCATCCAGCGGCACCCCGGCCACTTCTTCTGCACCAAGCAGCGCCTCGATCATCGGGTGCAGGCCATGACAACAGGCATGAAGCTTGTATTTGTTATCGGGGAACAGGTAGCTGTCAAAGGCCAGGTCGGGTTCAGCCGCCACGGCCCCGCCGGGAAGATGTGCGCCAACAAACCCCTGGTGACCCATGAGCCCGTCATCCGCCGAGGTGAAACCAAGACCGGCAAGGGTCGCGCACTCCACGCCGTTCGATGCGGCGATGCCGGCATTATAGGGCTTGCCCATGCTACCGAATTGCGAGGTCAAGCCGGAGGCGCGGGTTGCGCACAGGCCAAGCGCATGGCGCATCTGGCCTTCTTCAAGCCCGAGGAGCCGTCCCGCCGCCAGCGTCGCGCCGAAGGCACCCGCCGTCGCCGTCTGGTGGAAACCGTGATTGTAATGCGCCCGGCCGAGGGTCATGCCGAGGCGTCCTGCATCTCGGCGATGGCCAGCGCCGCGGGATAGATTCCAACCGACAGATGCCCGACATGGGCAAAATGCGTGTCATCGTAATCAAGCGCGTGGCTTGTCGCGCCATTGACCAGGGCGGCCATGCGTGGCGGTGCCTGTAACCCTCCGAAAATCGATGCAACGGGCAGTCCGCCCTCACCTGCCGCCAGTTGCCGTAATTTTAACGCCAGCGGCTCGCTGGTCCCGGCGACACCACATGTCATCCAGTCCAGAAGAGACAGCCGCGCGAAACCAAGGGCCTGTTCGGGCACCTTCGCGGCCGGCCGCAACGCCATATCGACGATGTCTGATGTCAGTGATTCCATCTCATCTCCTTCCCCTGCCGTTTGCGGCAAACCAGATTAATATATCGAAGAGGCTTGACGTCGGTCACATCCTTCATGAGCCTCCTATGGTGAATTCTTCTGGTCATCCGCGAAAGTGGATACATTACGTGCAACACGGGAGCATGAATTGAAGGATCTTGAAGGCATTACCGTTATCGCGCTCGAACAGGCCGTGGCCGCGCCCTATGCCTCATCACGTCTTGCTGATGCCGGCGCGCGTCGCGCTCGAACAGGCCGTGGCCGCGCCCTATGCCTCATCACGTCTTGCTGATGCCGGCGCGCGTGTCATCAAGATCGAACGCGCGGAAGGTGATTTCGCACGACGCTATGATTCGCTGGTGAATGGCGACAGTGCCTATTTCGTATGGCTGAACCGCGGCAAGGAATCCGTCTGTCTGAACCTGAAGGACGAGGCGGACAAGTCCATCCTCGCCGCGATGATCGCCAGCGCCGACGTGTTTATCCAGAATCTTGCACCCGGCGCGGTCGAGCGTATGGGATTCGCCATGGAGGGGCTTCTGGCCCAGCACCCGTCCCTCATCTGCTGTTCGATCACCGGCTATGGCCGCGACGGCCCCTACCGGGATCAGAAAGCCTATGATTTGCTGGTACAGGCGGAAAGTGGCCTCTGTGCGGTCAACGGCACCGAGCACGGGGCCGCGCGGGTCGGCGTTTCGGTTTGTGATATCGCTGCCGGCATGCAGTCCTTCCAGGCCATCATGCAGGCGCTTTTCGCCAGAACACGCAATGGCAGGGGACGTATCATCGATGTCTCGCTCTATCACGCGCTGGCCGACTGGATGAATGTTCCGTATCTGCAGACCCGCTATGGCGGCAAGCCGCCGGCCCGCGTCGGGTTGCGGCATCCCACGATCGCCCCCTATGGCGCCTATATGTGCGGCGATAACAAGGCCGTGCTGATCTCGATCCAGAATGAACGTGAATGGGGCCGGCTTGCCACTGAGGTTCTTGGCGATGCCGGCATTGCCACGGACCCACGATTTGACAGCAACAACAACCGGGTCGCCAACCGTGACGCGTTGGAGGAGATTTTGGCCGGCGTGTTCGCCAGCGCGCCGCGCGAGGACATTATCGGACGACTGGATGCTGCCGGAGTCGCGTTCGGGCGCCTGACCGATCTGGAGGATCTGGCAGCGCATCCGCAGAACCGGTTCATCACCGTGCGATCGGATGGTGGCGAGATCGAGCTGATGGCGCCTGGTTTTGTGACCCGCGGTGAGGATCTGCAATATGGCCCGGTCCCATCGCTTGGCCAGCATACCGATGCGATCCGTGCCGAATTTGGCGATCCCGCAGCGGCATCAACCTGAGGCGGCAGAACTGCCATGCCAGAGCCAATCACATATCTGTTTGTCCCGGCCGACCGGCCGGAAAGATTCGCCAAGGCCCTGTCATCCGGGGCCGACCGGGTGATCATCGACCTTGAAGATGCCGTAAGCCCGAAGAACAAGATGACTGGCCGCGACGCCATCAAAGCAGGCGATTTGGACTGGCCACGGGTGATAGTCCGGATCAACGACACCGGTTCAACGCATTTCGAATTTGATGTGGCAATGATACGCCATCTGCCCGTGCAGACCGTCATGGTTCCCAAGGCGGACGGGCAAGAGTGCCTGAAACTGGTCGATGATGCCCTTGATAACAAGCGGATGCTCATTCCCCAGATTGAAACGGTCAAATCCCTTTTCGCGCTTCCGGAGATTCTGGCTGCGGACAATGTCGACCGGGTCGCCTTCGGGCATCTCGATTTTGCGCTGGATTCGGGAAGCGGCACTGATCAGCAAGCGCTTGCATATGCACGCTCGCAGATTGTCCTGTATTCGCGCCTCGCCGGAAAGCCGCCACCAATTGACAGCGTCACCGTTGACTTCAAGAACGAGAGCGCAACCATACATGATGCCGAGGCCGCGAAAAATCTGGGTTTCGGGGGCAAGCTGTTGATCCATCCGGCACAGATTGCGCCGGCAAGAGGCGCCTTCCTGCCATCACCCGAGGATGTCGTTTGGGCCCGGGACGTGTTGCAGACCCTTGAGACAGAGGGGCGCGGCGCCTCGTCACACAAGGGACGCATGATCGACCTTCCTGTTGAAATGAAAGCAAGGGAGATTTTGAGGCTGGCGGAAGGCTCCTGACTGCCATGAATTGATGGCCGGATTGCCAGCCACCTCGTGACCGTGATCCGGCGCCCCGGAAGCCGCGATTATCGCAAAATATCTCGATGCCGCATCGGCAACTCCCTGCAAACCCGCAACGGGGCGGCGCGTCTTTTTCGAGAATGCCGGCGGCGCGCTGACAGTCAGGTCTGTGCCGGCTGACGGGTGCACTGGCATCTTCAGGCATTGGCATCTTCAGGCATTGGCATCTTCAGGCACTGGTAAAATGACCGTCAATGACCCAGTGTCTTATCAGGCCGGCAAAGGCCGCGCTCTGGTCCTGATAGCAGAAATGTCCACATTTCCTGAAAATATGAAGGGCGCTGTTTGGCAGACGGGCATGTAGCCGATGCGCGTTCTCCACATTCAGGAACGCGTCCTCATCTGCCCAGAAGATCTGCACCGGCAGCGCGAGCCGGTCAATGTTTTCGGTCAGGCCCCGGCATCCTTCGGGATATTGCCTGAAGAAGGCGGTCACCTGCCCGATACGACCGGAATATGATGCCACATAGTCTTCAATTTCCTTACAGCTCGGGCTGTAGTGCAAATTGCCAAGCTGCATCGCTCCGGCGATGAAGGTTCTGACGCCATTCAACCGCACCATGGTTCGCCAGAAGCCGGAACCGACTATCTTTCTGATCAGGCTACCATCGACGGATGGCAGAATGCCCGGGCCGTCACCAACAAGCAGGCTCTTGACCCGGTGATGTCTGTGGATGGCGTAATGCAAAGCAACGGGCATGGCGATGTCAGGCGCGACAATATGCACGTCGGATAAATCCAGAGTGTTCAGAAATGTCTCCAGGAAGGCACTCTGCGCCGCAAAATTCATATGCTCGATACCCCCCTCGCTGCGACCGAACCCGGGAAGGTCAAGCGCGACGAGATCGGCCGCCTCCGACAGCTGCGACCAGACCGCGTCATAACACAGGAGGCTCTGGGGCAAAGGGCTGAGAAACAGGATTGTCGGCGCGCCCTTCATCCTGCTCCGCGCATAGCGAATCTTCAGCCCGTCAAATGTCATATGCTCGGGCTGCATGCTGAACTGCACGGCAGAGTAGTCAATTCTTGAGGCCTGTTCCCCACGGAGCCGTCGAACCCGGTAGAATTCGGGGGTAATCAACATCAGGCTCAGGGCGTTCATTCGCGCCATGAAACCAAGAGGATCTTTCGGCATGTCGGCGCCCTTCTTTGATGTTAGCATGGGTGAAGGCATATATTTACGTAACTATGGGTACGAAATAACCATGTCAACATTAAATACCTAAAGGTCCGTAATGGAAAGAGCTGCACCATTGTCCCGTGGACGCCCCAAGACGCTGGACCGGGACCGCGTCCTCTGCGTTGCCATGGAACAATATTGGAGGCACGGCCCGCATGAGGTTTCGATCAATGACATCTGCAAGCTGGCCGATGCCTCAAAGCCGGGCGTATATCGTGAATTTGGTAGTGATGATCGGCTGAAGGCAACGGCATTGATGGCCTATAAGGCCCTCGCGATTGACCCCTTCCTGGCCCTGCTCGAATCCGGTGACGGGCTCACCGAAACGGTGAACGCGCTTATTGCGTTCATGATGCAGGACAGGCAGGCCCAGAACATTCCCGAGGGCTGCCTGTTCGTATCCATGAGGGCGCAACGAAACCGCCTTGGGCCTGAAACACAGAATAGCCTTGATGAGTTAAGAACTTATTTTCTGGGGAGCTTTGCCTTGTGGATCGACGCCACCAAGGCAGCAGGCGAATTTCGGCGCGATGTTCCAACAGGCATGGCTGCGCACTTTATTGACAGCCTGCATGCGGGCGCCACGCGGATGCAAAAGGAAAATGCGCCAGCTGAAGACGTCGAGACCATGCTGCGCTTCGGGTTTTCCGCAATTTCCGGTGACCATCGTATAGTGCGGTGAGACTCTGCCTATGTCTGAGGCATGATTTGGGGCATCAAGGCGGCCCGGCGGCTGAATTCAACCGGGTGATCCGGCATCGAGGGCCTTCATATCCATGCCTGCGGAGACATTCATCGCCTTGTCAGGCATGGTGACGTTTGACGCTGGCAAATACGAGCCAGTTCGGTATTTCGATAGCAGTCGATCAGATTCCACAATAGCATCTGGAGATGATTTACAGAGTTGGGGAAAGTACAGATGGGACGCGACGAGGCACTCGGTCAGATTGATGACTATTTTCTGAATGGCTCTTTCGAGGCTGATCTGGCACGGCGCGTTGCCGTCAGGACCGAAAGCAACCTCGAGGGATGTGAAGCCGCCCTGCAGAGTTACCTCGACGATGAGATGACACCCTTTCTGTCATCGATGGGGTTCGACTGTACGATCCATCCGAACCCGCGCAGCGATGCCGGCCCCATTCTGGTGGCGCGGCGACAGGAAGGTGACCGGCTGCCAACGGTGATGACCTATGGACATGGCGATGTCGTGGCCGGGTATGACGGCCAGTGGGTTGACGATATCGACCCGTGGCGCATCACGAAAAACGGGCATCGCTGGTATGGCCGCGGCACCGCTGACAACAAGGGCCAGCATACGATCAATCTCGCCGCGTTGAAGACAGTCCTCGATATGCGTGGCAAGCTGGGCTTCAACATCATCGTGCTGATCGAGATGGGTGAGGAGCGCGGGTCCCCCGGGCTGAAGGAATTCTGCGCAAACAACAGACATCTTTTTGACGCCGATGTTTTCATCGCATCGGACGGGCCGCGCATTCACCCGGATACACCGACCATGTTCATGGGGTCGCGCGGGGTGTTCAACTTCACCATGCGGCTTGACGTGCATGAGGGTGGTCACCATTCCGGCAACTGGGGTGGGTTGCTGACCAACCCCGGCGTTGTGATGGCGCACGCCATCGCCAGCATGATTGACCCGAACGGCAAGATCCTGGTCGAAGGCTGGCGCAGCACCGAGATGTCGGATTCGGTGCGGGCGGCCATCGCCAGGCTTGATGTTGGCGGTGGTGAGAATGCGCCAACCATCAACCCGAACTGGGGCGAGCCTGACATGACCCCGGCCGAGCGGGTCTTTGCCAGCAACACCTTTGAAATCCGCGCCTTTGAAACCGGCAATCCGCAATCGCCGGCCAATGCGATCCCGCCATCGGCCATCGTTTTCGGGCATCTTCGCTATGTTGTTGGCACTGACCCGGAGCGGTTGATGCCGATGCTGAGAACGCATCTCGACAAACACGGCTTCAACGCCATCGAAATCAAGGCCGAGCGCGACCCCATGTATGCGACCAGACTGGACCCGGACCATCCCTGGGCAAAATGGGTTGTCGCATCGCTTGCCAAAACACATGGCGACGACATTGCCGTGATCCCGAACCTTGGCGGCTCCTTGCCGAATGACGTGTTTGCAGATGTGCTGGGATTGCCGACAATATGGGTGCCGCATTCCTATGCCGGATGTTCGCAGCATGCCCCGAACGAGCATATTCTCGAAGGCACGACAAAAACCGCTTTGCGGTTGATGACCGGTCTGTGGTGGGATCTTGGTGCCGGTGATATGGCGCCTCCTGAGCGGCTACAGTCACCGTCTGCCGGTTGAAGGCGTGAATTGCCACACAAGATCGGGCCCGTTCAGATTGGAATTGAACCCGGTCACTTCACAGAATTTTACCGCTCCCGATCGAAGTTTCACGGATCCTTCCGGCGCCCGGGAGATGCTGCCTGACGCGCCCATTCCGTGTCCTCGTCCAGCGGGTAGCTGGGCCGGTTTATGCGGGTGAAATTCCACCGGCTCAGGACAGGCGATGTCAATCCGGCTGTATCGATCTCGAAGGTCTGTTCATGTGAAAACCATATGTTGAAGCCCGCCCGGAAATGACCTCTGGACTTGACGATGACGCTTTGGGCATCGGCCACATTCACCCCGAACATCTCGAAAAACACCGGGTCGGCTGTCTGCGCCCGGTCCGAGATCACAACCACATCGATGCCGCCCATCCGCAACAGCGCAGATTTGCCAAGGCACATCCGGCGCCCCTGCAGCATCCCCCGCCGGCCAACGACATCACCATCGGTCAACCCGATAATCTCCGCCTCGACCTCCAGCGGCGTGTCCCAGATCTCCCAGTCTGCCGCCCCCCGGTTGCGATTGAATTTCGCAACAAGCCTGCCCCCGACACCGGCCCGATGCGCGTCCGCCGCCAGATCGGGATCAAAGAAGGAGCCGTAAATGACATTCTGCGCACCAGCCTTGATCAGTTCGGACAATAGCTGCGTGGTGCGACCGGACCCGCCACCGCCCGGATTGTCCCCCGCCTCGGAAAAGATCAGCGGCTCCCTGTCCTGGTCCAGAGCCATCGCCACCGCCTCCGATATGGACGTCAGCTCACGTCGGAAATCATCTCGCCTTCGCCAGGCCATTTGCGCGATTTCATCGGCGAGGCCCATGGCGAGGTCATGGTCTTCGGCCGCGGTCACCACGACCGACAGGCCATTTTCGGGGACATCGGAGAAAATGAAATTGCCGAAGACCGACACATTCATGATCGCGCCGGACAGCTCGGCCTGCCGTCTTTGCCCGTAATCTATCAGATCACCATAGGGGCCGGTGGCAGTCAGAAGCGCGACCGAGGCAGGTGCAAGCGGCAGTTTGACATGGGCGACTCTGGGCTTCACCTGTCCGGCAAGAATACGCCGCAACGAAAAGGCGGCTTCCTGGCCTCTTTCATCCATGTCGACATGCGGGTTCGTCCTGTAGCCGCACACCAAATCCGCGGCCGAGCACATCGCCTCCGAAATATTCGCGTGCAGATCAAGCGTGATGACAATCGGCACATCCACGCCAACCTTCCGGCGGAGTCTTGCCAGCAACTCGCCGTCCGGATCATCCAGATGTTCGGCCACCATGGCGCCATGAAGACACAGATAGACTGCATCAACCGCTTCATCCAACGCGCCCAGCATGCTGTCGGCAAAATCTTCGAACACCGCCTCCCTGACCGGCCCAAGCGGATGCGCCGCCGCCAGCAATATCGGCACTGGCTGCCAGTCACCCGTCGCATCCATGGCCCGCACAAAAGCCGAGAATTCCTTGGCCAGCGACGGTGTCGGCTTGCGCGCCTCATCCAGCAGCGCCTCACCTTCAAGCAAGGTCAGGCTCTTGAAATCCTCCATGTCAGCGGGCCGCGAGAACCGGTTTGACTCCAGTATCATACCCAATAGCGCCACTCTTGGTGCAGTCATGTCACGTACCCCCCGTTAGATGATCGTCTGCCCGGTCGATATCAGTTAGATCGCGTTGCCTTGAAAATTGTATACCGCAAAAGATCATCGATAATTTTGACAGTTGATAGAAGATTTTTGCGAGCCTACGCTTTTTCACCGAGAAATATAGTCGGCAAAAAGTTCGGCTTCCGAGGATTGATAGTATTTGGGACTGAGATGGTGATACAAAACGAAGAGAATATCTGGAAACTGGTTGACGCGAAGAAAGAGGCATTCATTCAATTGGCGGATCGCGTCTTTGACACCCCTGAAACGCTGTATAATGAGTTCAGCTCGGTGGAGGAACATGTCGCCGCGCTCGAGGCCGAAGGGTTCAGGATCACCGAAAATATCTGTGGCATGCCGACCGCTGTCATGGGTGAAGCTGGTGACGAGGGGCCGGTCATTGCCATTCTTGGTGAATTTGACGCCCTCCCCGGGTTGAGCCAGGAGCCGGGTGTTGCCGAACACAGCCCGATTGCAGAGGGCGGCAATGGCCATGGATGCGGCCATAATCTGCTTGGCTCGGCGGCGCTGCTTGCCGCCACCGCCGTCAAGGACTGGCTCGCGGAAACCGGCATCAAGGCGCGTGTGCGCTATTATGGCTGCCCGGCCGAAGAAGGTGGCGCGGCAAAGGCCTATATGGCGCGTGACGGGCTGTTCGACGATGTGAGTGCCGCCATTTCCTGGCATCCCTCCACTTTCAACGCTGTCCAGCATGGGCATTCCCTTGCCAACAGCCGGATCGATTTCACCTTCACCGGCAAGGCGGCGCATGCCGCGGCCGCGCCGCATCTGGGGCGCAGCGCCCTTGATGCCTGCGAATTGATGAATGTCGGGGTAAACTATATGCGGGAGCATATGCCCGACGCGGCACGGATCCACTATGCCTATCTCGATGTTGGCGGTGCGGCGCCAAATGTCGTTCAGGCCACCGCCACGGTCAGGCAGCTGATCAGGGCAAGCGACAATGCGACGCTTCGCGAATTGATTGCCCGGGTGCATGACATCGCCAAGGGTGCCTCGCTGATGACCGGCACGACCGTCGAAGCGAAAGTCTATTCGGGCGTCTCCAATCTGGTTGGCAATGCGCCGCTGGAACAGGCTATGCAGGCCGAATTCGACAAGCTTGGCCCGGTGCCCTTTGACAAGGAAGATACCATTTTCGCTGAAGAAATCCGCGAGACCCTGACAGCAGAGGACATCGCCGCAAGCTTTCAGCGGGCGGGCCGCGACACGCCACCCGACTTGCCGCTTTGCGATTTTGTCGCCCCGCTGGACAGGCCCAGCATTGGCGGCGAGGGGTCAACCGATGTCGGCGATGTGAGCTGGGTAACACCGACGGTTCAGGCCCGCGTGGCCACCTGCGCTGTCGGCACACCTTTCCATACATGGCAGACGGTTGCGCAGGGCAAGGCCCCGGCGGCCCATAAGGGCATGATCCACGCTGCCAAGGTCATGGCGGCCACGGCAACGCATCTGATCAATTCTCCCGAAACGCTGCAGGCGGCAAGGGACGTTCACGATCAAAGGCAAAGCGCGACGCCGTATATCTGCCCGATTCCGAAGGATGCGAATCCGCCGGTGATTGAAAAGCCGGCTTGACTGCGCAGGCGCGCAACGCCGACCGGCACGGCAGCTGTATCGGCATGCAGCCCGCCCTGTGAGGGGTGGGCTCAGCCCGCCGGGCTGGCCAGTTTCGCCTCTACCATGCGCACCCACAGGCTGGCACCGAGCGGCAGCAGATCGTCATTGAAATCATACTGTGCGCTATGAAGGTTTTCGGAATCCATGCCGGCGCCGAGCCAGATATAGGCACCCTCCTTTTCCTGCAGCATGTAGGAAAAATCTTCCGCCCCCATGGCCGGGGTGATCCCGGTTTCTAGCCCATCCGGCCCCAGCACTTCAGAGATGATATTGCGGGCGAAGATCGCATCCTGTTCGTGATTGATGGTGGGCGGGTAGCCGGGGCGAATTTCCATGCTTACATCACAGCCGGTTGTGCTGGCAGCCGCCTTCGCGACAGATTCGATCTTTTCCAGAAATTCCTGTCTGGTCGTCGATTTCATCGTGCGCAGCGTTCCGCCAATGGTGGCGACACCCGGGATGACGTTGAACGCGCTTCCCGCTTCCAGTTTCGTCAATGACACGACTGCCTGGTCAAACGGGTCCAGCCGGCGCGACACAAGTGTCTGCAGCGCCACGGTGATCATGCCGGCGGCGACGATCGGGTCCCTGGTTTGATGCGGCATCGCGGCATGCCCGCCGGCCCCTTCAATGGTGAGGATGAAAATATCCGCGCCCGCCATGGCCGGCCCGATATGGGCAAGCGCGCGTCCTGTTTCCATGCCAGGCCAGTTATGCATGCCCCAGACGGAGTCCATGGGGAACCTGTCAAACAGCCCGTCATTGATCATCGATCTCGCCCCCGCATTGCCACCTTCTTCCGCGGGCTGGAAAATGCAATAGACCTTGCCCTTGAAATGACGGTTCCTCGCAAGATGCTCGGCGGCGCCAAGAAGCATCGTTGTGTGGCCATCATGGCCGCAGGCATGCATGCGATTGGCATGTTTGGACGCGTAGGGCAGATTCGTTTTCTCTTCCATGGGAAGCGCATCCATATCAGCTCTCAGCCCTATTGCCGATGCCTGACCATCATCACTTTCCGCCCCGTGGATAACACCGACAACGCCGGTCTTTCCCAACCCCCGATGCACCTCGACGCCAAAGCTTTCCAGCTTTGCCGCGACAAAATCCGAGGTCATGGCTTCTTCATAGGCGATTTCCGGGAATTGGTGCAGATGCTGCCGCCAGGACGCCATCTCATTCTGTTTTTCTTTGAGTTCCCTGATCAACTCCATGTACGCTACCTAGCCTCGCATCTGTCCCAACTGTTCTCTTCAAGCTCGAGAGTAGCGGGACCAGTCATCACGGCGCAAGCAACCACTGGCAAAACAGGCAAATGACCAAGCATTTTAATACTTACAGCGAGCCGAACCGCATTGCGGAAGCCGTTGAGGCACTGGCCGAACTGACCGAACCCCAGCGGCCTTTCACAAGGCTGGTATTCAGCCCTGAATTCAGCCGGGCGCGGCAGTGGCTGCAGGAAAGATTCGAAGCGGCGGGTCTTGAATGCCAGATCGATGCTGGCGGAAGCCTCATTGGCACCCGCAAGGCGCCGGCAGCATCAGAAAGCCCCGGAAAAATCATCATCGGCTCGCATGTCGACACTGTGCCCGCAGGCGGCCGGTTTGACGGCATTGCCGGCGTTGTCGCCGGGCTGGAAGCCATCCATTTCCTCAATGCGCAGCGGATCGACCTGCCATTCGACCTTGAGATTGTCGATTTCCTTGGCGAGGAACTGAATGTCTGGGGAACATCCTGTCTTGGCAGCCGGCATATGGCAGGCCTTCTAACAGACGATATTCTGGATCGTGTCGACCAGGACGGGCGGCGGCTTGGGGACGAGATAGAAAGGATCGGCGGAACCGGGAAACCGGCATCAGGGCCACGGCCGGATGCACAGTCAATTCTGGCCTGCCTTGAGTTGCATATCGAACAGTCGGACCGGCTGGAAACCGATCAGATCGATATCGGCATTGTCACCGACATTCCCGGCATCAGCCGATACAGCATCACCGTCACAGGCAGCGCGGGACATAGCGGCACAACCAGAATGGAAGGCCGCCGCGATGCGCTTGTCACGGCAAGTGATATCATCATGACAGCCCGCGAAATCGCCCGCAGCATTGCCGCGCAGGACAACCGGCATTTCGTTGCGACTATCGGACGAATTGAGGTCTATCCCAACGGCGCCGCGACGGTCCCGGGTGAAGTGAAGATGATCCTTGACCTGCGGGCTTCAAACGAACATTCCCGGGACATGTTCATGGAACAGCTTCACGCGGCATCCCTGGAGACCAGCCGGAGGGAATCCTGCGATGTCGGGATCGAGAGGATATCTGAGGCGAGCGTCGCGCATATGGACGACGCGCTGCGGCAGAGACTGGCACGGTCTGCCGATCATCTGGGGCTCAGCCACATCAACCTGTCGAGTGGCGCCGGTCATGACATGGCGCATATGTCACGAATCGCACCGTCTGCCATGATTTTCATCCCCTGCAAGGGCGGGCTCAGCCACTGCCCCGAGGAATTGACGACGCCCGACGCCATCGCCAGGGGCAGTGCCGTCCTCATCCGCACATTGCTGGATATGGCTGGCTGAAGCGTCGGCCAGTACCAGCGCCACAGAGCGTCACTCGCTTGTATTCAAATGACAGGCGGAATAATGGCCCGGAGAGATTTCGATCAGGTCCGGCCTGACCGTCCGGCATGTCTCGTTGCTGAACTTGCACCGTGGATGGAAATGGCAGCCCGAAGGCGGGTCAAGCGGCGAAGGTATTTCACCGCTGACAGGTTCGTAGTCCCGCTGCCCGATTTCCAGTCTTGGCACGCCTTCCAGCAGCGCCTTTGTGTAGGGGTGATTGGGCTTTTCGACAAAGGTCTCGATCGGTGCTGTTTCGACAACACGCCCCAGATACATGACAATCACGCGGTCTGAAATATGTTCAATGACACCAATATCGTGGCTGATGAACAGGTAGGTCAGATCATAATCCTGCTTGAGCTGGACAAACAGATTCAGCACCTGTGCCTGAATCGACACATCCAGCGCGGCGATGGACTCATCGCACACCAGCAATTCGGGTGATACGGCCAGCGCGCGGGCAATGCCGATCCGTTGCCGCTGGCCACCGGAGAACTGATGCGGGTAGCGTCCCAGCGCTTCGGAGTCCAACCCGACCCGGTTCAGCATCTCAAGGGCAAATGCGCGTTTTTCCGAAGCCTTGATCAATCCATGATGGATGGGCGCCTCGGTCAGGATTTCAATGACCTTCTTTCGCGGATTGAGCGAGGAAAAGGGATCCTGAAAAATCATCTGGGTCTTCAGGGCTTCCGGCCGATCATCCTCTGACTGTTTCACACTCTTGAAATGAACAGACCCCTCTGTCGGGGGCAGAATGCCGGCGATCATCTTGCCAAGCGTTGACTTCCCACACCCCGATTCACCAACGATGCCGATCACCTCACCCTGAAAAACCTCGAAGGACACATCATCCACCGCGTGGACAATTTCCTCCCTGTGGTCCTGGCCAAGGCGATTCAGAAATTTCGCGACAAGATCGAGCGATTTGACGAAATCGCGCGAGACATTTGAAACTTTCAGCAATGGTTCCATGGCCGGCTCTATTTCATCCTGTTAAAGCAACGCAATATACGCTGATCATCCATCGTCACTTCTTCAGGCGCGGATTGGCGGCATTCTGGCAGCGCATTGCTGCATCGATTTTCAAACGCACAGCCCGCCGGCAGATTCAGAAGCGACGGAACAATGCCCTCGATCTGTTGCAGGGGCTCACCTCTCCGGTTCTGGCTTGGCACGCTGCCAAGCAACCCGTTCGTGTACGGGTGCATGGGCTTGCCGATCAGCGCCTCGTTCGGGCCCTGTTCCACGACCCGGCCGGCATACATCACGCAAATCCGGTTTGATATGCCGGCGACGACAGCCAGATCATGGGTGATCCACAACAGGGCCGTCCTGGTCTTCCTGCACAGTTTCTGCATTTCGTGGATGACCTGCCCCTGAATGGTCACATCAAGGGCGGTGGTCGGCTCGTCAGCGATGATCAGGTCCGGCCGGTTGAGCATCGCAATGGCGATCGACACACGTTGCCTCATCCCGCCCGAGAACTGGTGCGGATAGGCACGCATCCGCTCTTCAGGGGATGAAATGCCGACAAGGCCAAGCGCGTCACGTGACCGTTGACGCGCCTCGTCCTTGCCAACGCTGCTGTCATGCGTCTGAATGGCCTCGATCATCTGTGTCTCGATGCGAAGCACCGGGTTCAGGGTCATCATGGGATCCTGGAAAATCATCGCAATGCGGCTGCCACGCATCTTCTGCATGTCGGCCGGGGCCAATGTCGTCAGGTCCTGTCCCTTGAACAGAATCTGACCACCGACAATGCGGCCCGGCTCATCAACAAGTCCAAGGATCGAAAACCCGGTGATGGATTTGCCGGAGCCCGATTCCCCGACAAGACCGATGATTTCACCGGCACCAATCTCGAAGCTGACCCCGTCCACGGCCTTGAGAACACCGGCCTTGGTGAAGAAATGCGTCTGCAGATTTCTGACTTCCAGAATGGGCGACATCGATGGCTCTATCTTTGCAGGCGGGGATTGAACATGTCGCGAAGCTGGTCCCCGACAAGATTGATTGAAACAATCGTGATGAGCAGCGCGATGCCGGGGAAAATACTGATCCAGTAATCGCCGGTATACATGTACTCAAAGCCGTTTCCGATCAGAAGCCCGAGCGACGGCTCGGTGATGGGAAGACCCAGCCCGAGAAAGCTGAGCGTGGCTTCAAGCGAAATCGCATGCGCGGTCTGCAATGTACCCACCACAATGAGCGGGGCCAT
>RFZL01000057.1 GCA_009920665.1 Alphaproteobacteria bacterium
CGTGATCGCGCCGTAGACCGAAGAAACCGCCCCGCGCATCGGCATCATTATGCGGGGTCCGCTCGCCTGACAGATAGGGATGGAACATCAGGTCGGTGGCGGCAAGGTCGGTGGCGGCAAGATCCTGCATCAGCGTCGCGACATCGGTGCCGGTGATCTCGCACAGCCAGGACACACAATCGCTTGCCGCCAGGATCACCCCCATCTGGTGCCAGCTATCGGGAAGCGCGTGGCAGAAGGCATGGGCACCGGACCCGGCCACCGGCGCAAACCTGTCAGTAACGGTGAACACCACCCCCGAGGTGCCGAGCGACAGGAAGCTGTCCCCGGGCGCGACCATGCCAAGACCGACCGCCGCCGCCGCATTGTCACCGCCGCCGCCGGCAACCACCGGCCTGCCATCGATTCCCCAATCGTGGGCGATCTCGTCACGAAGCTGTCCCGAAACAGCATTGCCCTCGACAAGGCGTGGCATGTTGGTGCGATCAAGGTCGCACAGGTCAAGAAGCGTGTCCGACCAGTCGCGCGCCGCCACATCAAGCCACAATGTGCCAGCCGCATCCGACATCTCTGACACGGTCTCGCCGGTCATGCGAAGGCGCAGATAATCCTTGGGAAGCAGGATCATGCTTGTGGCGGCGAACAGCCTGCTTTCATTCTCGGCCATCCAGACGGATTTCGGGGCGGTGAATCCGGGCATCACGGCATTGCCGCCGATGGACCGGAATTCGGCATGTGATCGGTCAAGGCGGCATGCCTGCGCGGCCGACCGTGTGTCATTCCACAGGATGGCCGGCCGTAGTGGCCGCATCGCCTGATCAAGCGCCGTCAGCCCGTGCATCTGCCCTGACAGGCCGATGGCCGCCACCGCGGCAAGGTCTCGCGGATGCGTCCGTTTGAGCTGGCGAACCGCAAGGTTGGCGGCCTGCCACCAGCTCTCGGGATCCTGTTCCGACCAGCCCTGATGCGGCCGGCTGACGGACAGCGGCGCTGACTGGCTGGCGACAGCCAGACCAGCCGCATCGACAAGCAGTGCCTTTACCGCCGAGGTGCCAAGATCAAGGCCAAGAAACATGACGCTCTCCTGTCTGGTGGCGTGTAGCCTATCACTGGATGATGGTCATGGGCAGACGCCAGATGGTCCGGGTGCGGGCGCTCGCAGACCGACGGCGCGGCCCCGGTCCAGGCTGGTGGCCCTGTCAGGGCAGCAGACTCTGGTTGATATAGCGACGGACTGTGGCCTCTACGCCATCCCGGTAAATGCCTGTCAGCCACTCCTCGAAGGCTGTGGCAAAGCGGGTGCTGCTTGCCAACTCACCATAGATCTGGGTCATCTGCAGCCATATCAGCGGGTCCTGTTTGGCCTTGCTGGCCATGGTGGTCAGCATACCCCACATGGGGTCGTTCGCCTCGATTCGGCTGCCATCCTCACGCGTTCCGGCGCACATGCGAGCCCACAGCGCCTCGACAAGGGCCAGCCCGCTGACCGGGGTGCTGGCGGCAAGCCCGTCCCGCACCGAGGGCAGAAGGAACCCGACATGCCGCGCCGAGCCGTCAAAGGCGACACGCCGAACGGTATCGACAATGGCCGGGTTGGCGAAGCGCCGGTTGATGGTTTTCAGATAGTCCAGTGCTGTCACGCCCGGCATATGCGGCACATGAGGGGCAATTTCCTCCTGCTGAACCTTGCGGAACAGCGCGTTGATCAGAGGCGTGTCCATAGTCTGGGAAATGGTGTCGAGCCCCATCAACTCGCCGATATTGGCCAGTATCTGATGGCCGCCATTCAGGATGCGGATTTTGCGGGTTTCATATTGATGCACCTGCCCCGAGAATTCGGCGCCGACAAGATCCCAGTCAGGGCGTCCAGCGCAGAAATCATCCTCAATGACCCATTGCCGGAAATTCTCGTGCGTGACCGGTGCCGCGTCATCCACGCCGATTGTCCTCGCAAGCTGTCTCTCACGTGGCCCGGTCGCCGGCACGATGCAGTCGACCATCGAGTTGGGGAACGAACAATGGCTGTCGATCCAGTCGGCAAGGTCCGGGTCGGACAAGCGTGTCAGACCGACCACGGTCTGGCGCAGGATCGCGCCGTTGCCCTGAAGATTGTCGCAGCACAGACCGGTGAACGGGCCGGTTCCGGAGTCGCGACGAAGGCGAAGGGCGGCCACCATGGCGCCAAAGGCGGTGCGTGGCGTCGCCGGGTTTTCGGCGTCATGGCGGATATCCGGATGGGTCGTGTCCAGCCCGCCTGTTTTCGGATCGATAAAATAGCCACCTTCCGTGATTGTCATCGAGACAATCCGGATTTGCGGGTCGGACATGGTCCGGATCAGCGCCGCGTTGTCGGCCTCGACCGGCAGGTAATCCAGCATCGGACCGATGATCTCTGTCGCCTGACCGCCATCGGGGTCAAGCTCGATCAATGTCGTCAGACAGTCTTGCGTCAACAGAAGCTGTCGCATGGCCTGGTCATTCTTCATGACTCCGGCGCCGATAATGGCCCAGTCGGTAGCGTCGCCACGCTGCATCAACCGGTGGACATACCAGGCGAGATGGGCGCGGTGGAAATTGCCAACACCGATATGAACGATACCGGGGGTCATCCTGTCGCGATCATAGACCGGCACCACCACCTGTCCCGACAGGTCGCCAAGCGCAGCGTTGCAGAGCGCCGTAGCACTGATGTCCTTGCCGGCAGGTTCGATCAGCTCATCCATTGTCCGCCATCCACATTATAGGTCTGGGCGACGATGTAGTCAGCCTCGTCACTCGCCAGAAAAACAGCCATGCCGGCAAGGTCGTCGGGTCGGCCCATCCGTCCGAATGGCACATTGGCGCCAACCTCGCGCTTTTTCTGGCCCGGTGCCTTGTTTTCATATTTTGCAAAGAAGGCGTCGACCCCGTCCCAATGTTCGCCATCGACGACCCCGGGGGCGATGGCGTTCACGTTGATGCCATGGCCGATCAGGTTCAGCCCGGCGGACTGTGTCAGGCTGATGACAGCCGCCTTGGTCGCGCAATAGACCGCCACAAGCGGCTCACCGCGGCGGCCGGCCTGGCTTGCCATATTGATGATCTTGCCGCCTTTGCCGCGGTCGATCATGTGTCTTGCCACCGCCTGCATGGTGAACAGCGTGCCGGCGACATTGATCTCGAACAGCTGCTGATAGTCGGCGCGGGTGATGTCGGCAATCGGTGCCGCGGTGAAGACCGCCGCGTTGTTGATCAGGATATCAATTCCGTCAAACGCATTGACGGTTGCGGCCACCGCCGCATCGATGCTGTCCTGGCTTGTCACGTCCATCTCGATCGCGATGGCGGCGTCGCCGATGTCGGTTGCCACCCTGCGGGCGCGTTCGATATCGATATCGGCGATGGCGACGCGCGCGCCCTCGCTGGCATAGGTCTGCGCGAAATGACAGCCGATGCCCCTGGCCGCGCCGGTAATCAGCGCCGTTTTGCCAGCAAGCCGCCTCATGTCAGGCGCAGTCCGTTGTCATCAAAGCGATGAAGATGCGCAAGGTCGGGTGTCAGGAAGACCGTGCTGCCATAGGACAGGTCGAGTTCGCCATCGGCCCGCACCGTCAGCGGCGCGGCGAAATCCGGACAATTGATATGGAAAAAGGTATCGGACCCCAGATGTTCGGACACGCCGACAACGCCCTGCCAGTCACCCTTGCGTGTTGAGATGGCGATATGCTCCGGCCGGATGCCAATGGTATGCGCCTTGTGTCTGGCGGCCTCGGCGCCCTCCAGAAGGTTCATCCGCGGTGAGCCGATAAATCCGGCGACAAAGGTGTTCCGCGGCGCACGGTAGAGTTCCAGCGGGCTGCCGACCTGTTCGATGACGCCATGCTGCAGGACCACAATCTTGTCGGCCATCGTCATGGCCTCCACCTGGTCATGGGTGACATAGATCATCGTCGTCGACAGACGTTTGTGAAGCTCGCTGATCTCAAGCCGCATGCCGACACGAAGCGCCGCATCAAGATTGGACAGCGGTTCATCAAACAGAAAGGCCGTCGGTTCGCGCACAATGGCCCGGCCGATGGCGACACGCTGGCGCTGGCCGCCCGACAGCTGGCCGGGGCGACGGTCCAGATATTCGGTCAGGTTCAATACCTTTGCCGCCTCGTCAACGCGACGTTCCTGCTCGGCCCGGTCGAGACCGGCCATGCGCAGCGGGAAGGCGATATTCCGGCGAACCGACATGTGTGGGTAGAGGGCATAGGACTGGAACACCATAGCAAGGCCGCGCCGTGCCGGCGGAATGGCGGTGGCGTCCGCACCGTCGATCAGAACCTGTCCCGAGGTCACGTCCTCAAGGCCGGCAATCAGGCGCAGCAGGGTGGACTTGCCACATCCCGACGGCCCGACAAAGACCACGAACTCACCATCCTCGATCTCCAGATCCAGCGGTGGAATGACTTCCACATCACCAAAGCTTTTCGAGACCTGCCTGAGCTGTATCTGTTTCATCAGCCTCTCCCCTATTTCACCGCGCCGAAGGTCAGGCCGCGAACAAGTTGTTTCTGGCTGAACCAGCCCATGACGAGGATCGGTGCGATTGCCATTACCGACGCCGCGCTGAGTTTTGCGTAGAACAGCCCCTCGGGGCTGGAATAGCTGGCGATGAAGGCGGTCAGCGGGGCCGCCTTGGCGGCGGTCAGGTTCAGCGTCCAGAACGCCTCGTTCCAGGCCAGAATGATGTTCAGCAGCATTGTCGAGGCGATCCCCGGAATGGCCATCGGCGTCAGGACATAGAGCAGTTCGGCCCGCATGCCGGCCCCGTCCATCCGCGCCGCTTCCAGAATTTCGGCCGGGATTTCGCGGAAATAGGTGTAGAGCATCCACACGATGATCGGCAGATTGATCAGCATCAGCACAATCACCAGGCCGGTGCGGCTGTCGAGAAGGCCAAGCTCGATGAACAGCAGATAGATCGGATACAGGACCCCGACCGCCGGCAGCATTTTTGTCGACAGCATCCACATCAGGATGCCGCGCGTCCGCTGTGACGGCACGAAGGCCATCGACCAGGCGGCCGGAACGGCGACAAGAATGCCAAGCAATGTCGAGCCGACAGCAACTATCACCGAATTGAAGAAATGCTTGAAATAGTCTGAACGGTCCTGAACCACGGCGTAGCTGTCGAACGTCCAGGCCGAGGTCAGAACCCTCATGGGCGTGCTGATGGCGTCCCCCTCGGATTTGAAGGACAGCACGACGATCCACAGAATCGGGAAGAAAATCACCATGGCCACGGTCCAGGCGATGATGGTGGTGATTGTCTTCTGACGGATTGTTGTCGCGCGGGCCATGATCCTGCCTTCCTATGCGTCCAGATTCTTGCCAACGACACGAAGCAGGAACACCGCCACGATGTTGGCCAGAATGATGGCATAGACCCCGCCGGCCGACCCAAGCCCGACATTCTGACTTTCCAGAACGCGCTGGAAGATCAGATAGGTCAGCGTCTTGGTGCCGAAAGCACCCGCGGTGGTGACGAAGATCTCGGCAAAGATCGACAGCAGGAAGATCGTCTGGATCAGGATGACGACGGTGATGGCACGCGCCAGATGCGGCAGGATGATGAACCAGAACCGGCCAAGCGGCCTTGCGCCGTCCATCTCGGCGGCCTCAAGCTGTTCGGTGTCGAGCGACTGGATGGCCGTCAGCAGGATCAGCGTCGCGAACGGCAGCCATTGCCAGCTGACGATCATGACAAGTGACGGCATCGATGCGTGACTGAGCCATTGTATGGGTTCGGCACCGAAGAACCGCCACAGATGGGCGAAGAACCCGTTCACCGGATCCATGAACATGTTCTTCCAGACAAGACCCGACACGGTTGGCATCACGAAAAAGGGCGCGATGACAAGAATGCGGACAACGCCCTGGCCCCACATCGGCTGATCAAGCAGCAACGCCAGCGCAATGCCAAGCAGAACCGTGATGACGAGAACGCCGCCGACGATGATCAATGTGGTGGCGACGGCGGGCCAGAAAGAACTGGAGGAGACGAACCGGACATAATTGTCGAATCCGACCCATCCCAGGTCGCCGCCGCGAAGCGGCAGATATTTCTTGAAGGAAAAGAACAGGGTCATCGTCAGCGGCACCAGCATCCAGCCGAGAAGAAGAATGACAGCCGGAGCCATCATCATTCTGGCGACAGATTGGGAATGCTGGGTGGCCACGGGGACGACTCCTTATCGCCGGCTCAGGCGCGAATGGGCAAAGGGATCAATGTAGCAGAAAAGGCTGTGAAAATCCCGGGGGCGCCACGCGACGCCCCCGGAAAAATTGTGCCTAGCGGTAGCCTGCGGCTTCCATCGCATCGTTGGTTAGGGCCTGGGCCTTGGCAAGCGCCTCTTCCACCGACTGCTGGCCGGCATAGGCAGCCGAGAATTCCTGGCTGACCTCGGTCGCGATACCGGCAAATTCCGGAATGGCGGCAAACTGGATGCCGACATACGGGCTCGGATCGACCGTCGAGTTGTTCGGGTCGGCCGACAGGATCGATTCCAGCGTCATCTTGGCGAACGGGATGTCCTTGTAGTTCGCATTCTCATAGAGCGAGGTGCGCGCGCCTGGAGGCACGTTAGCCCAGCCCTCTTTCGAGGCGACAAGCTCGATATAGCCGTTCGAGGTGGCCCACTCGATGAACTGCTTGGCAGCGGCTTCCTTCTGGGTGCCTGCCGGAATGGCAAGAGCCCATGCCCAGAGCCAGTTCGAGCGGACGCCCATGCCATTGTCAGGCGCCAGCGCGAAGCCGACCTTGTCGGCCACGGTCGAATCCTTCGGGTTGGTCACGAAGGATGCCGCCACTGTGGCGTCGATCCACATGCCGCACTTGCCCTGCTGGAACAGTGACAGGTTTTCGTTGAAGCCGTTGGTGGCAAAGCCTGCCGGACCAGCGTCATTCATCATGTTGAGGTAGAAGTTCAGCGTGTCGGACCACTCGCGGGTGTCGAACTGGGCATTCCAATTCTCGTCGAACCAACGGGCGCCGAACGAATTCGACATGGCGGTGATGAAGGCACCGCCTTCGCCCCAGCCGGCCTTGCCACGAAGGCAGATGCCGTTGATGTCATTGTCGCGATCGGTCATCTCGCGCGCCGCCTTCGCAATGAAGGACCAGGACGGCGCGGCCGGCATTTCCAGCCCGGCCTTCGCCATCAGATCGGTGCGATACATGATCATTGAGCTTTCACCATAGAACGGTGCCGCATACAGCGTGCCGTCATGGCTCAGGCCACCGGCCATCGCCGGCAGGATGTCGCCGACATTGTAATCGGCGCTGAGATCATCAAGCGGTACCAGCCAGCCATTCTTGCCCCAGATCGGGGTCTCGTACATGCCGATGGTCATGATGTCGAAGGCACCACCCTTGGTGGTGATATCGGTTGTCACGCGCTGACGGAGCACGTTTTCTTCCAGGGTTACCCACTCGACCTTGTGGCCGGTCTTGGCGGTGAAATCGTCGGTGAGACCCTGCATGCGGATCATGTCACCATTATTGACTGTCGCGATGGTCAGGGTTTCTGCATAGGCAACGCCAGACGCCATCAGCGTCGCCGCGGCTGCTGTGCAGACCAGTTTTCTGAAGTGCATTGTATTCCTCCTCCTGAATGTCATGCAGGAAAATAGAACACAGAAATGTTTTCTCGCGTCAATATATTTTTGACGCGCGTAAATAAATGGCCGTGATCTGGGCTTTCCCGGCGGCTTGCTAGGCCGAGGCGCGCATGATCAGGCGCGCCGCGAACAGCGTTTCCTCGCGCGTCTCAAGCCTGCCGCCAGCCTCGATCAACCGGAACAATGTCTCGACCGCATGATCCGATACCGCTTCATAATCATGCGCCGCGGTGGTCAGTGACGGGCAGGTGAACCGGGAATAGGGATGGTCGTCATGCGATGCGATGCGAATCGTGCATCCCTCCTCACGGCCGACCCGGATCCCCAGCTCATGGCAGGCTGACAGCACCCCGATCGCCAGCCTGTCATTGCTGCACAGCACGGTGTCGGTCGGCAGAAGATCCTGTTTCAGCACTTTCAGCGCGCCAGTGCGGCCAATCTCCTCGAACCCCCAGCCGGTGCCGTCTATCTTGATGAGATGGGGTTCCAGATTGAGCCGCCGCATCATCTCGAGATAGGCGTGGCGACGCTTGTTGGCGTTGGGATTGGCCGGATCACGCATCTCGAAAAAACAGGGCGCGCTTCCGGTTCTGCTCAGATATTCAACAGTTTGTGATACAAAACTGAAATTGTCCGAGCCGACAAAGGCGGCGCCGACACCCTCGATATTGCTGTCGAACAATATGGTCGGCACGTCGCGGCAGAACTCCTCGATATGTTTTCGGTCGGAGGCGCGTCCGAGCGGGGCCAGCAGCACGCCAGCCGGTCTGAGCGAGCGAAGCGTGTCGAGAATCGCGGTTTCCTGGCCCGGCTCGCCATGTGAAGAGAACAGGGTGGGGGTGAACCCGGCATCGATGCAACGGCGCTCGATGACGCGGGCGATTTCCGCAAAGAACGGATCGGCAAGATAGGGCACGACAATGCCGATATTCTTGGTCAACCGCCGGTTCTGGTTCATCGCATAGATGTTCGGGCGGTAGTCATATTCCTTCAGCGCGGCCTCGATCCGGTCGCGGGTAGAGGGCCTGACACTGTTCGGGTCATTGAAATATTTCGAGATTGTGGGACGAGAAATGCCGCAAAGTGCGGCGAACTCATCCATGTTCCTGATCTTCTCTTGGCTCATTGTCGTTCCGGAAACGGCCTTCGATGACATGGTGTATCTTGGTTAACACTTGACACAATATTAACGCGTGTAAAGTTTTGGGCAAGTCAGCTTTTATGAGTTATCGTGGCGCAGCGGCAAATATCACAGAGGATCACCAGCGGCACAATGTCATCAACGACTGGATCACGGATCATGAATATCAACAGGATTGTGTCGGAAATTACGGCTTTGGCGGACCGGGGCGGGATGGCCGCCGTGGCGATTGCCGGCCCGCCAGGCAGTGGCAAATCGACCATCGCTGCCGACTTGCGGGCGCGGGTTGGCGGGTCCTGCTGCGTTGTGCCGATGGACGGGTTCCATCTCGACAATGACACGCTGACGGCGCGCGGCCTGCTGGCGGTCAAGGGGGCGCCGGAAACCTTTGATCTTGTCGGGTTCACCAGGCTTGTTGACGACCTTAAAAGCGGCGCGATCAGACATTTCCCGACCTTCGACCGAGATGCTGACAGCGTTGTCGAGCGCGGCGGCGTCGTTCCCGACGGGGTGTCGGTGCTGTTGTTCGAGGGTAATTATTTGCTGTTTGACGAGGAGGGCTGGCGTGATCTGGCGGGCATGTGGGACGCTGCACTCTGGCTTGATGTGGCGGAGGGCGTCCTGCAGGACCGCTTGACGAAGCGCTGGCTCGACCAGGGTATGTCGAGGCAGGATGCGCTGGCGCGGGCGCAGATGAATGATCTGGTGAATGCGCGCCGCGTCATCGAGCAGGCATTGCCGGCCACTTGGATCCTGCCGCACTGATCTTCCGCCAGCCGATGCTCAGCCAGCTGATCCCCAGCCAGCACATTGCTAGAACGGAAAGCGGCTTCCGCTCTTCGGTTGCCGCGACACGTTGAACTCATGCCCCGGTTTCAGTGGCACGCAGGTGAATTGCGGCGCGCTCAAGCCAACGAACCGCATGTCGCTGGCGATATTCTGCGCCTGTGCGAAACAGCCGCCGGCCGCGTCGAAACGGAATCCGCTATCGACATAATCACCGCCGGCGATCACCCACAGCAGCAGATAATCCACCGGCTCCTCGGCGCTGGCGGTGATGCTGGCCGGGCCGGCCATGCCCCCAAATAGAAAACAGATTGCCAACCAACGTATCATCAATGCGCCTCACCTCGTCCCGGCCGCCTCAGTCCTTGCTGTTGGCAAGTGCCTGTTCCATCACCGCGGCAAGGCGGTTGGTGAAATCGCGCGGGTCGGCGATGGTCTCGCCCTCGGCGACAATGGCGCTGTCATAAAGCAGCCGCGCAAAGCTGTCCGAACCGTCAAATTCGCCTGATTCCACGCGGCTGTTCAGCGCCTTGATCAGCGGATGCTTGGCATTGACCTCGAGGATTTTCGGGCCACCCTGGAAGTCGGGATTGTGCATCCGCATCATCCGCTCCATCTGCGGGTCCATGCCGCTCTGGTCGGCGACCAGACGGGCGAGACTCGTCTCCAGATTGGCCGAACTGCGCACATCGGCGACATCGCCGCCAAGAACATGTTTCATCTTCGCCATGAAGCTGTCGGACAGCACCGCCTCGGCCTTGTCCTCATCCTTGTCGGTCTCGCCGACATTCGAGATATCGACCTCGCCCCTGGTGATCGACTGGAAGGTCCTGCCGTCGAATTCGGGCGTGTTGGCAAGCCAGAAATCATCAATCGGGTCAGTCAGCAGCAGCACATCGATTCCCTTCGCGCGAAAGGATTCCAGATGCGGGCTTGTCATTGCCAGATCGGCATTCTCGGCCGACAGGTAATAGATCATCTCCTGGCCGGCGGCGAATCCCTCGACATATTCCTTCAGCGTGACCATGCCGTCATTACGGCAGGCTGATATCAAGGATTTTGGCACGGTTGGCGTCATCCTCATACAGCCCTTCCTTGATCACCCGGCCCATGGCGTTCCACAGGCCTTCATACTCCTCACGGCGTTTTTCCAGCGCCTTGCCGAACTCGCCAAGGACGCGCTTGACGATCGCCTTGTTGATCTTCGTTACAACCGGATTCTGCTGCAGCATCTCGCGGCTAACATTCAGATCGACATCGGGCGTGTCGATGACGCCGCGAAGAAAGCGCAGCCATTTCGGGACCAGCCCCTCGCAATTGTCGGTGATGAACACGCGATTGACATAGAGCTGCAGCCGCGAGCGCCGCTCCGGGTCGAACAGATCAAACGGCGCCATCGACGGGATGAAGACCAGATTGGTGAACTCGACCGCCCCTTCGGTCCGGTTGTGGAGCGTGGCGAAGGGCGTGTCATAGGCGGCGGCCACCGAGGCGTAGAAATTCTGATACTCCTCCTCGGAGATGTCTTTCGCCGGCCGGGTCCACAATGCCACGGCGCTGTTCAGCCGTTCCGGATCGGCCTTGTCCTGAAGCCACATGATCGGCTGTGCGATATGGTCCGAATATTTCTTCACCAGAAATTCGATCCGCTCGCGCTCGACATATTCCTTGGCATCCTTGCGAAGATGCAGCGTGATGTCGGTGCCCACAGTATCGCGGCTGGCGCTGTCGATGGAAAATCCGGATGCGCCGTCACTGTGCCAGTGGCTGGCCTCGGCCGCGCCATGCGCGCGCGAGACAACATCGATCCGTTCCGCCACCATGAAGGCGGAATAGAAACCGACGCCGAACTGGCCGATCAGCTGGTCGGTCAGATCGCCCCCCTCCTTGCTGTCGCTCGCCGCTGCGGCGAACGCCTTGGTGCCGGAGCTGGCGATGGTGCCGAGCGTGTCCTTCATCTCGTCGGCGGTGAGGCCGATGCCATTGTCGCTGATGGTCAGGCTGCGCGCCTTCTTGTCGGTGCTGACGGTGATCTCGCCGTCCAACATCTCGGCCGCGTCGCCGGCGCTCAGCACGGCGAATTTGCGCTTGTTGATGGCGTCGGACGCGTTGGAGATCAATTCACGAAGGAAGATTTCCTTCTGTGAGTAGAGTGAATTGATGACGATATCGAGAATTCTGCCGGTATCGGCCTCGAAATCGAATCTCTGGCTGGTCATGCCGTGGCCCCCATTTGATTGATTACCCTTCGGATGGGGGCGATTTGGGTTCTGCCATCCCCGATGTCAAGATATCCGGGGCAATGGTGATGAAAGGTGCCGGCCGGCAGCGTGGTCACGGCATGCGCGGGGTCGGAGATGTCAGGCCGGACTACCGGTGCGGGGGCGGGCGCGAAGGTTCCTTGTCGCCGCCTCGTCGATCGCCGGGGCCGTGCCGTCACTGATCACGACACCATATAGTTCGCGCGCCTGGGCGGCGCTGTATCGGCCAAGCCAGACATCCTCAAGGACCGCTTCCGGTGGCCGCTCGAACGGGTCGCCATAGCCACCTCCGCCAGGGGTGCGCACCCAGACCCGGTCGCCCGGGGCCAGCGCGATATCCTGTTCCTTAGAGAGATGAAGCGGAACATAGGGCTCGCCATTGCGGATCACCACGACCTTGTTCACATCGCCATCGGCACCGCCAAGCGCGCCCTGCGGGCCAAACCGCCCATGATCCATCACGAAGCTGGCGCGGGCCTCGCCATTGCGAAGCTCGAGCTCGTAATCAAGGCCGAATCCGCCGCGGTTCCGGCCGGCCCCGGCCGACCCCTCATGAAGCGCATAATGGTGATAGAGGACAGGGAAGGCCTGTTCCATGATTTCCACCGGCGGTGCTTTTGAGATACCGATGGTCGAGCAGCCATTGCTCAGCCCATCGCCATCAGCATTGCCGCCATAGCCACCGCCAGAAAGCTGATACATCACAAAATCGCGGCCGCGCTCGGCATTATATCCTCCAAGCGCGAAATTGCCGCTGGTTCCGGCTGGCGCTGCCGTCACCCGATCCGGCAGAGGCTGTACCATCGCGGCAAATACCGCCTCGGCGATTCTCTGGCTTACTTCGGCGGCACAGCCTGAAACCGGGCGCGGATAATGTGCATCAAGGAACGTACCCTCCGGGCGGATCACCTCCAGCGGCTCAAAGGCACCCGCGCTGATCGGCACTTCTGGGAAAATATGGCGCATCGCCAGATAGACCGAGCTCAATGTCGTCGCCAGCACGGAATTCATCGGTCCGCGGCAGGGTGGGCTGGAGCCGCCGAAATCGAATACCAGCCTGTCATCAACCTTGCTGATCTTCAGCCTGATCTCCAGCGGTTCATTGACCACGCCGTCACTGTCCACAAAGGCCACGGATTGCCAGCTCCCCTCGGGAAGCTGAGCGATCATCTGGCGCATCTGTGCGGAGGCACGCTGGCGTAGCTCGGTGATTGCCGCCGCCACCGTGTCATCGCCATAGCGCCCAAGCAACAGATCGAGTCTGTCGGCGCCGACATCAAGCGCCGCGGCTTGTGCCTTTACATCACCAATCCGCTGGTCCGCGACCCGGATATTAGAACAGATGATGGCGTATATTTCCTCGTCCATCACGCCCTTCTTGAACAGTTTGACCGGCGGAAGTCGCAACCCTTCCTGCTCGACCGACGTTGCCGAGGCCGAGAAACCGCCCGGCACCGCACCTCCGGTGTCTGGCCAGTGGCCGGTGTTTGACAGCCAGCACCACAATTTGCCGTTGCGGTGATATGGCCGTATGAAACGCACATCCATCAGATGCGTGCCACCAAGATAGGGATCATTGACAATATAGATATCGCCTGGCTCTGGTGGCGCAACCCGCCCCTCCTTGATCAGCCGAATAAGCTCTGAAGTCGAATATTGCATGGTGCCGACAAAGACCGGCAGGCCACCGATACCCTGTGCGATCAGCGCGCCGTCATCCGGGGCATAGATACCATCGGATCGGTCATTCGCCTCGGCTATGACCGGCGAGAAGGCAGCCCGGGAAAAACTGAGGTCCATTTCATCACAAACCTGCTGAAGCCCGGCCTGAATGACGCTGAGAGTGATTGGATCCAAGCTCATATCGCGCTCCCGATAGTGATAAGAATATTGCCATCATTGTCGGAGACGGCACTATCCTGCGGCTCAATGAGGGTGGTGCTATCCATCTGCTCGAGGATCGCCGGACCGGACAACTGCGCACCCAGCGGCAGTTTCTCGCGCGCATAGACCGGCGTGTCCTGCCAACCAGAGGCGGCTCCCTGCCCGTCGAACCAGACAGGCCGGCTTCCGGTCTGTGCCGCGGCCACCGAGCCTGCACGCCCGGCGTTGTCTATCAATCCGCCCAGATCGACCTCCGGCCGGCGCCCCGTAACACTGGTGTTTACATTCACGATCTGCGCCCTGATTTCGGAAAGCCGAACACGGAACCTCTTGTAATAGATGTCTTCAAAAGCGGCCTGAATTTCTTCGCGCGTCATCGTTGGTGACGCCAGAGGCACCTGCAAGAGATGCGTCTGACCGGCAAACTGCATGTCCAGCGAATGCTGAACGTCAATTTCGATGATTCGCACCGGTTCCTGTCGGATCAGCGCCTCCCCCTCAGCGGCTTGGGCTGCCAGAATTGCTGTAAGCTGGTCGATCTCCATCGCATCAAGCGGTGTATTCACCGTGCGCCCGAAATCGTGCCGAAGGTCGGCAACAATACAGCCTAGCGCGTTGGTGATGCCGGGGCGGGCTGGCACCAGCACCTCGGGAACGCCGAGCTCCCGGGCGAGCGCCGAGGCATGGAGCGGACCAGCTCCACCAAAGGCAAAGAGGCTGAAATCCCGCGGATCAAGGCCAAGCGAGACTGATACCATGCGCGTCGCCCCGGCCATGCGGGTCGTCGCCATGCGCAGCACCGCGGCCGCCGCCGTTTCGGCATCAACACCAAGCGGATCGCCGAGCTGCTCCTGAAAAATGCCGC
>RFZL01000058.1 GCA_009920665.1 Alphaproteobacteria bacterium
ATGGTTCCAAATCCGTTCAAGAAGTGGAGCGACATCAACGCCGACTACCCTGACGTTGAAATCCGCGTCTATGGCCCGCCGACAACCTCCGGTACACGCGCTTCGTTTGCCGAGATGGTCAACGAGAAGGGCTACTGCGCGAAGAACGACATGGCCAAGGCCGCGCTTGCCGCTGCCGGTGCAAAGGCCAAGACCTGCCGTGCCATGCGCACCGACGGTGCCTATGTCGAGGCTGGCGAGCAGGACAACCTGATCGTCCAGAAGCTGCAGGAAGACTCGTCCGCATACGGCATCTTCGGCTTCTCCTATCTCGACCAGAACAGCGACACGCTTCAGGGCGCGGTCATCGACGGCACCAACCCGACCTTCGATGAAATCGCGAATGGCAGCTATTCGGTATCGCGCGCACTGTACTTCTATGTGAAGCACGCGCATATCGGCGTCGTCCCCGGCATGGATGAGTATATGGCCGAGTGGGTCAAGCATTGGGGCGAAGATGGTGCCCTGTCCGACGCTGGCATGATCCCGATGCCTGCCGAGGAGCGCGCCTCCTACGCCGCCGCCATGAAGGACCTGCCAAAGCTTACCGCTGACATGCTCAAGTAAGGCTGGAAAAATACCCGGGAGCCGGCTACAAAGCCGGCTCTCGATCTTTTCATTCGTTAAGGGGGGCCGAGGTGAACAGCATTTCACTTGCGATTACGGTTCTTCTGTTTGCTTCAGCCTATTTCTACCTCGGCACCCGTGCCTCGAGCGCGCAGCGCGCCGCCGGCCGCCGGCTTCACTCGCTTCCGCATTATTACGGCCTGTTCGCCGGGCTGCTTGCCGCCATCCCGGCGCTGTTGCTTCTGACGGTTCTGGCGATTGGCGATGACATCATTTTCCGGTCGATGGCGCTTGATTTCGTTCCCGATGAGGTCAAGGCGGCGAAAACCTACAAGGAAGTCATCGTCCTCGCGCAGATCACCAATGTCGTTGATGGAATCAATTTTGGCGAACAGCCGCAATGGGTTCATGATGCCGCCGCGGCATGGCATGGATGGGATTCAACCTCGACAACATTGAAGACAATAACCACCCTCAGCCTGTCGCTTCTTGGCGGGCTGTTTGCCTATCGGCGGATCAATCCGGATTTTCGTTCGCGCAACGCCGTGGAACGCATCCTGATGATCATTCTTGCCGGCAGTTCCGCCATCGCCATTTTCACCACTGTCGGGATCGTGTTCTCGGTGGTGTTCGAATCGATGCGGTTCTTCGCCCTTGTGCCGGTCAGCGAATTCCTGTTCGGCCTGACCTGGAACCCGCAATTCGAGGGCGCCGAGCGCGCCGGATCGGGGCAGATGGGGCTTGCTACCTATGGTTCGGTGCCGCTGTTTGTCGGCACCTTCCTGATCTCTATCGTGGCGCTGAGCGTGGCGGTGCCGGTTGGCCTGTTCAGTGCCATCTACCTGTCCGAATACGCCTCGCCGCGGGTGCGCGCCATCGTCAAGCCGGTGATGGAATTGCTGGCCGGCGTGCCGACAGTTGTCTACGGCTTTTTCGCCGCCCTGACCGTGGCGCCGTTCATCCGGTCAACCGGTATGAGCCTTGGCCTCGATGTGGCGTCGGAATCGGCGCTCGCCGCCGGTCTGGTGATGGGGATCATGATCATCCCGTTTGTCTCATCGCTGTCGGACGATGTCCTCAACGCGGTGCCGCAGGCGCTTCGTGACGCCGCCTACGGGCTTGGCAGCACGCAGAGCGAGACGGTCCGTCAGGTCGTTTTGCCGGCGGCGCTTCCGGGGGTCGTGGCGGCAATCCTGCTTGCCGTGTCGCGGGCGGTTGGCGAGACGATGATCGTGGTCATGGCGGCCGGCCTTGCCGCCAATCTGTCGCTCAATCCTCTGGACGCGGTGACAACGGTGACCTCGCAAATCGTCACCATCCTTGTTGGTGATCAGGAATTCGAATCGGCGAAGACATTGTCCGCCTTCGCCCTTGCCCTGACCCTGATTGTGATCACGCTGGGGCTGAATTTCATTGCCCTCCAGATCGTGAAGAAATACCGAGAGCAATATGACTGAGCCGCGCATGACCGAGACGGGCGCCAGCATGATCAGCCCGCAGGAAGCGGCGGCCCGCGTCGAGGCTGGTCTGGCGGCGCGGCGCGGACGCGAGCGGCGGTTCCGTGCCTATGGCCGGATCGCGATCGGCATCGCGCTGGCTTTCCTGGTGACCCTGTTTGTTTCGATCTTCTCGAAGGGGATCCCCGGCTTCTTCCAGCATTATGTGACGCTTGAGGTCACGCTGGACAGCGCCAGGCTTGACCCGACGGGCGATCTGTCGGTGCAGTCGCTCTATGATGGTGATGCGCGCGGGGTGATCCGGGCCGCGCTTTACGATGCGACCGGCGCCTCGGGGCGCTCGGGCCGCAAGGCGGCCGGCAAGATTATCTCTGCCGGCGCCGAACAGCGCCTTCGCAACGCCGTCCTCGAAAACCCGGCCATTCTCGACACCACGCAACGCATGACCTTCGCGGTGGATGATGATGTCGATTCCTTCCTTCGCGGCTTCATCAAGCGCGAGACGCCGGAAAAGGACCGCCGCATCAATGACAAGATGATCGGCTATATCGACGCGCTGCAGGAACAGGGGCTGATCAGTTTTCAATTCAGCGATTACCTGATCTTTGGAAGCGCGTCGCGAAACGCCGAGATGGCGGGGATCTACGGTGCGTTGATCGGCTCGCTGCTGACCCTTGCCGTCTGCCTCGTCCTGTCCTTTCCGATTGGCGTCGCGACGGCTGTCTATCTCGAGGAATTCGCCCCGAAGAACCGGATCACCGAAATCATCGAGATCAACATCAACAATCTGGCCGCCGTGCCATCGGTGGTGTTCGGCATCCTCGGTCTAGCGATTTTCATCGGCATTTTCGGGATGCCGCGTTCGATCCCGCTGATTGGCGGGGTGGTGCTGGCGCTGATGACGCTGCCGACCATCATCATCTCGTCGCGCGCCGCGATCCGGGCGGTACCGCCAAGCATCCGCGACGCCGCGCTGGGTGTCGGCGCCTCGCGCGTCCAGACAATGCTGCATCATGTCGTGCCGCTGGCGATGCCGGGCATGCTGACCGGCACCATCATCGGCATGGCGCAGGCGCTTGGCGAAACCGCGCCACTGCTGATGATCGGCATGGTGGCCTTTATCGTCGACGTGCCGGGAAGCGTGACCGACCCGGGCACGGTGCTGCCGGTGCAGATCTTCATGTGGGCCGATTTCGCCGAGCGTATGTTCATTCTCAAGACCTCGGCAGCCATCATGGTGCTGCTGGCGTTCCTCATCCTGATGAACGCGTCGGCTATTATTATTCGCAAAAAACTGGAGAGGCGGTGGTAAGATGCCGTCAGCAAGGGCAGCCGCATGGATACACAGATCATGAATATTGTCGATCAGCCCCAGACTCTCGAGATGTCGAACATTCCGGCCGAAACGGTCGGCGATGTTCACGTGGAACGTCCGCGGATGACAGCGCGCAACGTCAATGTGTTCTATGGTGACAAATGCGCCATCGACGATGTGACGCTTGATATCGCCGAAAAGCAGGTGATTTCCTTCATTGGCCCTTCGGGATGCGGGAAATCCACCTTTCTGCGTTGCCTGAACAGGATGAATGACACCATCGATATCTGCCGCATCGAGGGCACCATCGCTCTTGACGGACAGGATATCTACGCGCCGCAGGTTGATGTTGTGCCGCTCAGGGCACGGGTCGGCATGGTGTTCCAGAAGCCGAACCCGTTCCCGAAATCGATCTATGACAATGTCGCCTATGGCCCGCGCATTCACGGTTTGGCCTCAAGCCGGACCGAGCTGAATGACATCGTCGAGAATTCGCTGGTGCGGGCCGGCCTGTGGGACGAGGTGAAGGACCGCCTGACCCAGCCCGGCACCGGCCTGTCGGGTGGTCAGCAGCAGCGGCTATGTATCGCCCGCACGATTGCGGTCAGCCCGGAAGTGATCCTAATGGACGAGCCCTGCTCGGCGCTGGATCCGATCGCCACCGCGCGGATCGAGGAGCTGATCCACGAGCTGAGTGCCGAATTCACAATCGTCATCGTCACCCATTCGATGCAGCAGGCGGCGCGCGTCTCGCAACGGACCGCCTATTTCCATCTTGGCAAACTGGTCGAGGTTGGCGAGACCGAGCAGATTTTTACCAAGCCCCAGCACGAGATGACGCATAATTACATCACTGGTCGTTTCGGCTGAAACCGGCTGGTCATCTCTGCTTTGGCGGGCGTCATGTCAGATGCTATGATGAAGGACAGCACCCTATGCCAGAGGAGACATTCATGAGTCAGGTTGCGCATACAAGCAGTGCTTTCGCGCAGGATCTGGAAGACATCAATCTGGGGGTTGTCAGGCTTGGCATGCTGGCAAGCCGGCAGCTCAATGCCTGCCTCCGCGCCATGTCCGATTTTCAGGTGAACAGGGTCGACATGCTCATCGAACGCGACATCGAACTCGACGAGCTGGAGATCCAGGTCAATGAAATGGTGCTCAACATCATCACCATGAGGGCACCGCGCGCCGATGATCTGCGCCGTGTTCTTGCCGCGGTGAAGGCGGCGCAGAGCCTTGAGCGGATTGGTGATTATGCCCGCAATACGGCGAAGCGCACCAAGGCCATCATGGCTGGTGATCCGGATAATCTCCCCTGGGATCAGCTGATCGAGATCGGCACGATGGTGGCGGCGATGATTGATGATGTTCTGGTCGCACATCAGCAGGGCGACCTCGAAGCGGCGCAGGCGATCCGCAATTCCGATGTCCATGTCGACAAGCTTCACACAGCGTTTTTCGAAGGCGTTATTGCCGAGATGGAAGCTGGCAATCTGCCGCCGCTTGTCGGGGCGCATCTTCTGTTCATTGGCAAGAACCTTGAGCGGATCGGTGACTTCACCACCAGCCTTGCCGAACAGGTTCTGTTCATCGAGACCGGCGAGGCGATCGAGCCGAACCGGCCAAAGGCCGACCGGACAAGCTGGATGATCGACGAGGTGTGACAGGACAGCCTGCCACCGCCTTCCTTTTTGCCATCCGCCAAAGACGTGCTTAGGTGACGCTTGTCGCCGGGACCCTTCGCGCGCTAGCCTGTCGGACAAACCTGACCCGAGCCAGCCAGGAGGCCGTGATGAGTGATGGTGACATGTCGGCTCGCAGGGTGGATAGAGCGACGAATGACGCGCCTGTTCTCGCCGATTGTGATGATGATGGCATTCTGCGCCTGACGCTGAACGCCCCGAAAACGCGCAATGCCCTGTCCGAGGCCATGATGACGGCACTGGCCACCGCGCTTGATGATGCCGCCGGCAATGACGCGGTGCGGGTGATCGTGATCGCGGCGAACGGCCCGGTATTCTGTGCCGGCCACAATCTGAAGGAAATGACAGCGGCGCGCGGCGCGCCGGAAAATGCCGCCGATCGCGGCCGTGCCTATTTCACCCGCGTACTGAACCAGTGTTCGGCCCTGATGGCGTCGATCCCGGCGCATCCGAAACCGGTCATTGCTGAGGTGGCCGGCACCGCGACAGCCGCCGGCTGCCAGCTTGTTGCCAGCTGCGATCTGGCCATCGCGGCCGAAGGCGCGCAGTTCGCCACGCCGGGGGTTCATATCGGCCTGTTCTGTTCCACCCCGATGGTCGCGCTGTCGCGCAATGTGGCGGCCAAGCACGCCATGGAGATGCTGTTGACCGGCGATCCCTGTCCGGCACCGCGTGCCGCCGAGATCGGACTCATCAACCGCACGGTTCCGGCCGATGACCTGACGGAAACCGTCATGGAAATGGCGCGGCGCATCGCGTCGAAATCAACCGCCACCGTCGCCTTTGGCAAGCCGGCCTTCTATCGGCAGGCCGAAAGGCCGCTTGTCGAGGCCTATGAATATGCAGCGGCGGTGATGGTCGACAACATGCTGGCGAATGACGCGGCGGAAGGCATTGCCGCCTTCATCGAGAAACGTCCGCCGCGCTGGACCGACAGTTGATCCGGCCAGCACTGTCATTGCCAGCGCCGCGACTGGCCGGCCGCCACCGTCATTTTTCCTGACAGGGGGAGACCCACCGCATGCCACTTCCCGCCATGCTTGACGGCCGGCTTCGCCTGCCGCTTGTCGCCGCACCGATGTTCCTGGCCTCAGGGCCGGAGCTTGTCCTTGCATGCTGCCGGGCCGGCATTGTCGGCAGTTTTCCGGCGAAGAACCAGCGGACGATGGACGGTCTTGATGACTGGCTGCAGACGATCCGTGACGGCCTTGTCTCGGATACCGCCGCCACAGGCAAGCCGATGCCCCCGTTTGCGGTCAATCTGATTGTCCACCGCACAAACGCCACGCTGCAGGAAGAGCTGGCAATCTGCGTCAGGCACGAGGTGCCGATTGTCATCACCTCGCTTGGCGCGGTGCCGGAACTTGTCGACAGCGTTCATGCCTATGGCGGGCTGGTGTTTCATGATGTGATCAATCTGCGCCACGCGCGAAAGGCCATCGATGCCGGGGTGGACGGGCTGATTGCCGTTGCCGCGGGTGCCGGCGGCCATACCGGCCGCGCCAGCCCGTTTGCGCTGGTGAATGAAATCCGGCAGGTCTTTGACGGTACATTGCTGCTGTCCGGGGCGATGTCGACCGGGTCCGACATCGCCGCGGCACAGATCATGGGGGCGGACCTTGCCTATCTTGGAACGCGTTTTATCGGCACCCGTGAATGCGCGGCCCCCGAAGCTTACAAGGAAATGATCATCGGCGCGGCGCTGAAGGACATTGTCGAGACCGACCGGGTGTCCGGGGTGAATGCGAATTTTCTGGCACCGAGTCTGGCCGCGGCGGGTCTGCAGCCGGACGGCGGCACGCCGCAGATGCATATCGATTCCGAACTTGCCGCGGCACTTGATGATGCTGAAGGCGCCAGGGCATGGCGCGATATCTGGTCGGCCGGCCATGGTGTCGGTAGCATCAACGATACGCCGACGGTCGCGGCGCTGGTCGCGCGGCTGGCGGATGAATATCACGCTGCCTGCGCCAATCAGCAGGAGTGGCTGGCGCGACTTTACGGTGCCATCACCGCGGTGTGAGCCGCCGCAAAGCCGGCGACAGCGGCACTGCTCTTGTCTCGTGAAAGGTCTCGTGATTTGCCTCGACGACATCGAGGTCATAGAGATAATTCACCATCAGACCGCCGGCCTGCCTCATACCTTTCGGTGATCTGTCCGCGCCGAAATTCAATTGTTCGAGGATGGCGCCATTGCCGAGATGGAATCGCGCCACCGGGTCGTTCGGCCAGCCATCCTCACGCTCCGGTTCGGTGAAATAGCGGATCGCGGCGGCAAGAAACGCCGCTTTATGCTGCGCCGCGTCACCATTCCAGAAGCCGGCATCGGCGGCATCGAACACCGCCGCCAGATCTGGATTGGCCTTGCGAAGCCAGCGCATCAGCCCCGGCACCGGCGACAGGGTGACAAAGCGCTTCAGTTCCGGAAATTCCTGCTTCAGTTCCTGCGCGACGCGCTTGATCAGGAAATTGCCAAAGGAAATTCCGGCAAGGCCGGCCTGGCAGTTCGAGATCGAATAGAACACAGCGGTGCTGGCACTTTCGGCTGACAGCGCCTCACGGTCGATTTCGAGAACCGAATCGATATCACGCGGGATCGCCCCGGTGAGTGCCACCTCGACGAAGATCAGCGGTTCCTCCGGCATGCTGGGGTGGAAGAAGGCGAAACAGCGCCGGTCTTCGGGGGCCAGCCGCGCCCGCAGATCATCCCATGAGGAGATCGCGTGAACGGCCTCATAGGCGATGATTTTCTCGAGGATGTTGGCCGGCGTCGACCAGTCGATCGGCTGCAGGATCAGAAAGCCCGGGTTGAACCACATCCGGAGAAGTGACTTCAGCCCGCTGTCAAGCCTGCCGGCATCAGGTGACGGGCCGGCCATACGCAGCATTCTCTCGCGAAGCCGGACCAGCCTCACCGTGCCGCCATCGGTGGCGTTCAGCCGGCGGAACAGCTCCATCCATCGCGGCTCGGCGGTGGCCGCGATGCCGGCCAATTTGGCCGCGTCGGGTTTCGTCGCATAGGCCGCCGCCGCCCGCGCAAGCTGGTCACCATTCAGATCGAACCGTGCCGCGACATGCGCCATCAGCGTGGCAAGCGCGCTGTCATCCATGGCTTCGATCTGGTCGAGAAGCGAGCGTGCATAGACAAGCGAGGACACCTCGCCAGTTGCCGAAAGGACAGCATCGATCGCCGCCTCGGGATCATTGTCAATGCCGGCGGGCTGGCGCCAGCCAAGTGCCGCCATGCGAACCGGCGCATTCACCAGAGCCGTCAGCATGGATTGCAGGATGCGCATGGTGTGCTCCTCGAAGGCGAGAACCGGTGGCGGCGCGCCCGTCGCGCCGCCAATCGAATGCTGGACATATCATGCCATGGATTGACCAAGTTGCGGAATTGAAAAGGCCGACGGCTGCGCCTAGGATGCTGGAGCTTGGAGGTGCCGTGAAACATCCACACGGTCTTGTTGTTCCGCCGGGGAGAGTGATCATGTCCGATTCCGCCAATGTCGCCGATATTGCCATTGCCGATATTGTCATTGCCGGGGCTGCCCGCACGCCGATGGGCGGCTTTCAGGGTGACCTGACATCCATGACGGCGCCGCAGCTTGGCGGCGCGGCGATCAGCGCGGCGCTAGCCGATTGCGGGGCGGATGCCGGCATGGTCGGTGAAGTGCTGATGGGCTGTGTGTTGCCGGCCGGTGTCGGCCAGGCACCGGCGCGCCAGGCCGGCTTTGCCGCCGGCCTTGATGAATCGGTGCCGGCCTCGACGGTGAACAAGGTCTGCGGGTCGGGCATGCGCACGGTGATGATGGCGCATGACATGGTCCGCGCCGGCACCGCCGGCCTTGTCGTTGCTGGCGGGATGGAAAGCATGACCAATGCGCCCTATCTGTCGGCCGGCACGCGCGGTGGGGCACGCCTCGGGCATCAGACATTGCAGGATCACATGTTCCTTGACGGGCTGGAGGACGCTTATGATCGCGGCCGGCTGATGGGAAGCTTTGCCGAGGATTGCGCGGCGCGATACCAGTTCTCGCGAACCGCCCAGGATGACTATGCGCTGCAGTCGCTTGCCAATGCCCGTGCCGCGCAGGAGAACGGCGGCTTTGACAGTGAGATCACGCCGGTGACCTTTGCCACTCGCAAGGGCGATGTCACCGTCGATTCCGACGAACAGCCGGCGAAGGCCCGGCCGGAGAAAATCCCGCAGCTGAAACCAGCTTTTGCCAGGGACGGGACAGTGACCGCCGCCAACGCCTCGTCGATTTCCGACGGCGCCGCCGCCCTTGTCGTCACCAGCGCCGGCATCGCCGCGGAACAGGGGCTGAAGACGCGGGCGCGGATCTGCGGCCATGCCAGCCACGCCCATACCCCGCAATGGTTTACCACCGCGCCGGTGCCGGCGACGCAGAAGCTGCTTACAAAGCTTGGCTGGCAGGTTGGTGATGTCGATCTGTGGGAGGTCAATGAGGCCTTTGCCGTTGTGCCGATGGCCTTCATGCATGAGCTTGGCCTGCCGCGTGAGAAGGTGAATGTGAATGGCGGTGCCTGCGCGCTCGGCCATCCGATCGGCGCCTCCGGCGCGCGCATCATCGTGACGCTGCTTCATGCGTTGGAGGCACGTGGCCTGAAACGCGGCGTCGCGGCGATCTGTATTGGTGGCGGCGAGGGCACGGCCATCGCGGTCGAGCGCGTCTAGCGCGGCGCCGGGAAACAGACTGTCAGGGGGACACGGGGTGGCAGGACAGCTTGACAAGATGGTACTTGCCGACCCGAACCGCCAGGATCGGGTCGCGCCAATCGCCGTAATCGATATCGGGTCGAACTCCATCCGTCTTGTCATCTATGCCAGTGGCGGGCGTTATCCGTTTCCCCTGTTCAATGAACGGTCGAACTGCCGGCTCGGTGAGGGGCTGGGAGCGGACGGGATGTTGCAGCCCGAGCGGGTTTCGGTGGCGCTGGCGGCATTGTCACGCTTCGCCGGGATCATGAAATCGATGGGTGTGGCGGCCATCCACGCCGTTGCCACGGCGGCGGTGCGGCGGGCCCGCAATGCGGCTGAATTCACCGCGCCGGCAGAGGCCATCCTCGGCCAGCCGATCAGCGTGCTGAGCCAGACCGAGGAGGCGCATTATGTGGCGCGCGGCCTGACACTGAACATTCCCGAGGCGACCGGTCTTGTCGCCGATCTCGGCGGTGGCAGCCTTGAGGTCGTGGCGCTTGAAGACGGGCAGGCGCGGCAGTCGACAAGTTTCAATTTCGGTCACCTGTCAACGGTCGAGGCCGATGAGGTCGAGGATGCTCTTGCCGCGGATCCCTGGCTGGCGGCGCGGCCGGGGACGCGCATCTATGGTGTCGGCGGATCCTTCCGCGCGCTTGGCCTTGCCTATATCGAACAGTCAGGCTACCCGTTGCCGGTGCTTCACGGGCTGCGCATTCCGGGTGAGGAGGCCGGCAATCTGCTGGCCGCCTTCTGCCGCAAGGATCCCGATCTGTCAGGCGTGCCGCTCGGCCGCCAGAAGACGATGCCGACCGCGGCGCTGATCATGCGGGCGCTGTTTCGCTACAGCGGTGCCGAAAGGATCGTCGTCAGCGGGACAAGTATCCGTGACGGGTTGATTGCCGACCTTGAGCTTGGGGACGTTGACCGGGCCGATTTCCTGCTTGTTGTCTGTCAGGAAATCTCGCGGGCCTCGCACCGGTTCCCGGGCGTTCCCGGGGCGCTTGTATCGCTCCTGCGGCCACTGTTCAGGCCGCGCGACGGGCAGTCCACCGAAGAGGTGGCGCAAGACAGGAAGCGATTCGACCGGCTTCTCGAGGCGGCGTGCTTCCTGTCGGATATGTGCTGGAACGAGCATGAGGATGTGCGGGGCGATCTTGGTGCACGGCGCGTTCTCGGTCTGCCGGTGAATTGTGTGACGCACAAGGAACGTGTATGGCTGGCGACCGCCATCTATCACCGCTATGTCGGGCGAAAGACCAACAAATCGCGGCCGCCCGAATTGTCGGTGCTGCTCAGCCGCCGCCGTCGCGCCGAGGCAACGGCGATCGGTCTGGGCCTGCGCTTTGCCCTGACCTTCTCCGGCGGGGCAGCGCAAAATCTGGACCAGGTCCGGCTTGTCAATGATGGCGACATACTGACGCTTCATGTCGGTGCCGGTTGCGCGGCGCTTGTCGACAACCACGCGATGCGGCGGTTTCAGCAGCTGGCGCAGAGCGCCAACCTTGAAGCCGAGATCAGGTATGACTGACGGCATGTTCTATGGTCAGATGGCCAGCAGGATGCTAGTTTTTCTCTCTGTAGAGTGACAAACGCCGACAGCCATCCTGATCGCGACGAGCATGACATGACCGCCCCGAAAGAGCATTTTCCCGTCATCGAGCCGGGTGCCCTTGCCGAAATCGGCAGCATGCTGGATGACGGCCTGCTTGTCGCAGATGATTCCGGCACCGTGATGTCGGCCAACAATGCTGCGGTGCGATTCCTTGGTGAGGGACTTGTCGGCCGAGACCTTGTCGATCTCATTCCGGCAAAGGATGTGAGCGATGTTGTTGCCGGGCGCGGGCGCGAGCGGACCTTTTCCTTTGCCGCCGAGACCAGTGTGGCGATGGAATTCAACGTCCGCATACGGCAAATGGATGATGGCCGGATCATCGTCATGCTCCTCGACATGACACTGCAGCGCAATCTTGAAAAGGTGCGGCGGGATTTTGTCGCCAATGTCAGTCACGAGCTTCGCTCGCCGCTGACAAGCCTGGCCGGATTCATCGAGACGATCCTGATCAACGAGGTACGGGACTGGCCAACGCAGCAGCGCTTCCTGCGGATCATGGAGGAGGAGGCCGGGCGCATGTCGCGCCTGATCGACGATCTGCTGTCGCTGTCGCGCGTCGAGGTCGATGAGCATATCATTCCGGACGAGACAGTGCCGCTTCTCGAGGTGGTGAAATCGGTGATCGCCAGCCTGGAGACCCGGGCCAGCCAGCGCGGCATGCGGATCCGCCTGTCCGACAGACGGTCGCAATCAACCGGGCGCCTCGTGATGTTCGGCTTTGCCGACGAGATCAACGAGGTCTTTCACAACCTGATCGAGAACGCCATCAAATACGGTTTTGACAATACCGTGATCGAGGTCGAACTTGAACTGGCGGGCCCGGAGCGGGTCATGATTTCGGTGACAAACCGCGGTGAGACGATTGCGGAAAAACATATCAGCCGCCTGACCGAGCGGTTCTACCGTGTGGACAAGGCGCGGTCGCGCAAGATTGGCGGAACCGGGCTGGGCCTCGCCATCGTCAAGCATATTGTCAACCGGCATCGCGGCGCGATGGAGGTCAGCAGTGCCGAGGACGGGCTGACGCGGTTCGCTGTGAGCCTGCCGGTTATCGCGCAGCCATGACGGGTCACAAAAATGCAATAATGCTATGGCAGACACGTGACAGCCTTGTTCGTGGAAAGGGAAGGGTATAGATGGCGATCCGTATTCTCGTTGCCGATGATGAGCCCAACCAGCTTGAACTGCTGACCTACAATCTGGTTCAGGCCGATTATGAGGTGCTTCGCGCCGAGGATGGCCAGCAGGCGATCGAAATGATCGAGGAGCACCGCCCGGACCTCGCCATCATTGACTGGATGATGCCGCAGATGTCGGGGATCGATGTCTGCCGGACGTTGCGCGCCCGCACCGAGACAAAGCATCTTCCCATCATCATCCTCAGTGCGCGCGGCGAGGAAGGCGATCGCACGCTTGGCCTCGATATTGGCGCCGATGACTACATCTCCAAGCCATTCTCGCCACGTGAGATGATCAGCCGCGTGCGCGCGCTGCTGCGGCGCGCCCATCCGGCGCTTGCCGACGACATTCTCGAATTCCATGACCTGCGCTTCAACCAGTCGACGATGGAGATCAGCCGGGCCGGCCATCTGGTGTCGCTTGGGCCAAAGGAAAGCCGCCTTCTGGCGATCCTGATGGAACGCCCCGGGCGGGTGTTCAGCCGGGCGCAACTTCTTGATCTTGTCTGGGGGCATGGCGTCTTTGTCGAGGAACGCACGGTCGACGTTCATATCTCGCGGCTGCGCAAGGCACTTAACAGCCCGATGAGCGATGCCGGCAAGGCGGCAAACCTGATCCATTCCGTGCGCGGCAGCGGCTACGCCCTTCGCAACCCGGCCGACCTGCACTGACAACTCATCCCACCCTGGATCATCCCACCCTGGATCATTCTGCCCATGGTCATTCCCCATGGTCATTCCCCATGGTCATTCAGGGCACTGGATTACCGGCACCGGAAATGGCAGGATGCCGGCCATCCTGAAAATTGCCGGAGAGCCCGATGACACTGCCAGACTCCCCTGAAGGCGCGCATTTCGTGCCGCTTGCGGTGATCATGTCCGACCATGGGGGCAGCCTTGCCAGCTATATAAAGGCCACCGGAAGCCAGGACAATGTCATCACCATGGAAGTCGAGATGGAGGTGGCCGGGGTGAAGGGCCGCAAATTCATGGCGGCGGTCGCGGTGACCCGGAATTTCGACAGCGCCGAGGCGCTTCATGACGCGGCAACCGCGGAATGTCCGGCTGACCATGATTGTGTGTTTGCCTGGGTGCCGGCCGACCGGTTCGGGAGTGACGATTTCGGCATCTATATCGAGGATATCGGCGTCGGCGAGCAGCTTCAGAACGGGCTTGTCGCCGAAATCATCGAGCAGGCTTGTGTCGAACAGGCGGTTGCGGCCGGTGCCGGCTTATGAGGCGCGGCCGCGCTGGCTGGCGCAGCGTTTCGAGCAGTAACGCACATGTTCCCAGTCGCGTTCCCATTTCTTGCGCCAGGTAAAGGGTCTTCCGCAGCTGGCGCAAACTTTGCTTGGCAGGTCGCGTTTCTGTAACCGTTTTGTCATAATCACGTCGTATCCGGTGTCTTTGACACATGTTAACAGGTCGTGCCGATGACAAGTCCCCGCAATGTTCTTTTTCTGTGTACCGGCAACTCGGCGCGCTCGATCCTGGCCGAGGCCATCCTTCGCCATTACGGGGCGGGGCGCTATGATGCCTTTTCCGCCGGGTCTCAGCCCGCCGGCGTGCCAAATCCGGCCGCGCTGGCGACGTTGCGGGCGCGCGGCCTCGAGCATGGTTTCGCGCGTTCCAAGAGCTGGGACGAATTCGCCGGTGCCGCAGCGCCGCGAATGGATCTGATCATCACCGTCTGCGCCAGTGCTGCCGGCGAGGTCTGCCCGGTCTGGCCCGGCCATCCCCATACCGCGCATTGGGGGGTCGAGGACCCGGCCGCCATCACCGGCAGCGAGGCCGATATTCTTGCCGGTTTTGCGATAACCTTTGATCAGATGAAGGCCCGTATTGATGCGCTGCTGGCACTTGGCACCGCCCCCATCACGGAATTGATGCCGGCAATCCGCCGCATAGGAGATTTGCCGTGACCGCAGTTTCGACATCCCGCCAGCTTGTCGCCGAGGGCATC
>RFZL01000059.1 GCA_009920665.1 Alphaproteobacteria bacterium
CAGATCGGGGTTTTCCACCTGCCCGAGGAACGCCCCCAGCTTGCGGCCAAGCTCCATATAGGGTTTCAGGATCGGCGCCTCCTCGGCCGAGACCGAGGCCATGTTGAGCGCGTTTGTCACCGCGCCATTGACCAGGAAATCGGCCATCTGCTCGGCCACCTGCAGGGCGACCTTTTCCTGCGCTTCGGTCGTGCTGGCGCCAAGATGCGGGGTGGCAATGACATTCTCCATGCCGAACAGCGGGTTTTCACGCGCCGGCTCGGTCTCGAAGACGTCAAGCGCGGCACCGGCGACATGGCCGTTCGAAAGCGCCGCCACCAGCGCCAGCTCGTCAATCAGACCACCACGCGCGCAATTGACGATGCGCACGCCGGCGCGCGTCCGGTTCAGCGCGTCGGCCGACAGGATGTTACGTGTCTGGTCGGTCAGCGGGGTGTGCAGCGTGATGAACTCGGCGGCGGCGAGAAGATCGTCAAGCTCGACCTTTTCCACCCCGATGCGACGCGCGGTCTCCGGCGTCAGGAACGGGTCATAGGCGACAACCTTCATCTTCAGCCCCTGCGCGCGATCAGCGACGATCGAGCCGATATTGCCGCAGCCGATCAGCCCCAGCGTCTTGCCGGTGATCTCGGTGCCCATGAAGCGGGATTTCTCCCACTTGCCGGCCTGCGTCGATTCATTCGCCGCCGGGATCTGCCGTGCCAGCGCCAGGATCATCGAGATGGCGTGTTCGGCTGTCGTCACCGCATTGCCATGCGGCGTGTTCATCACCACGACACCGCGCGCCGTTGCCGCCGGAATATCCACATTGTCGACGCCGATGCCGGCCCGGCCGACGATCTTCAGATTGTCTGCCGCGGCCAGAATGTCCCCGGTTACCTTGGTGGCGGACCGGATGGCCAGCCCGTCATATTCACCGATGATGGCGGCAAGGTCGGCCGGATCAAGGCCGGTCTTCACATCGACCTCAACCCCGCGGGCCTCGAAAATATCCACAGCCCGCGGGCTGAGCTTGTCGCTGATAAGAACCTTTGGCACGGTATCGTCCCTCCTGACGCGGCGCGTCATCTGCAATTTCGAATGGTGGTCAGGCGGCGGCCTGCCGGTGGTGCGCGCGGGCGGCCTCATAGGCCCAGTCGATCCAGGGCAGCAGCCGCGCTATATCCGCCGGATCGACGGTCGGCCCGCCCCAGATCCGCAGCCCGGTCGGCGCATCACGATAGGCTCCGATATCGACCGCGACGCCCTCTTCCTCGAGGCCGGCCAGCATGTCCTTCACCAGCTGCTTTTGCAGCGCCTCATCCTGCGCCAGGAACCAGTCATCGGTCACAACAAGGCACAGGGCGGTCGGCGACATGGTGGCCGGGTCACGCGCCAGCGAGGTGAACCAGGGGGTGCGGTCAAGCCAGCGGCAGTAATGCTCAAAACTTTCATCGACCCGCGCGATCAGCCCCCTCGCGCCGCCAAGCCCCTCGGCCCAGGTGAGCGTGTCGATGGCATCCTCGATGACCAGCATCGACGGGGTGTTGATGGTCGCCCCCTCGAACAGCGCGGTATCGAGACCGCCCTTTTTATGAAGCTTGAAGATTTTCGGTACCGCACGTGGCGGCTGATAGCTGTTCACCCGTTCAACGGCGCGCGGCGACAGGATGATGACGCCATGCCCGCCCTCGCCACCAAGCGCCTTCTGGAAGCTGAAGGTGACAACATCCAGCTTGTCCCACGGCATTTCCATGGCGAAAACGGCCGAGGTGGCATCACAGATGGTCAGGCCGGCGCGGTCATGCGGAATCCAGTCACCATCCGGAACGCGCACACCCGATGCGGTGCCGTTCCAGGTGAAAACGACATCATGGTCGAAATTGACCTTGGCCAGATCGGGAAGGTCACCATATTCGGCCTCATGGCAGACCAGCCTGTCGAGTTTCAGCTCGCTGACAGCATCCTTGATCCACAGCTTGCCAAATGCCTCCCAGCCGAGAACATCGACCCCGCGCGCGCCAAGAAGCGACCACATCGCCATCTCGACAGCGCCGGTATCCGATCCCGGCACGATGCCGACAAGATAATCATCCGGCAGCGCCAGGGTGGCGTGAATCATGTCAATGCAATGTTTGATACGGGATTTGGGGTGCCTCGCACGATGCGAGCGGCCAAGCGAGGCGGTGTCGAGCGCCGTAGGGGTCCATCCTGGCCGTTTGCGGGTTGGCCCCGTCGAAAACAGCGGCGACTCCGGCCGGTCGGCCGGTTTGGCTGGTGACAGCCCGGTTATGATGCTCATAACGCCCTCGTCAGTCATGTTGCCACCCGTTGGGGGGTGACGGCCCGGGCAGAAGATGGGGCAGCCAGCGGTTCAGGTCAACCGCCGATCCGTGACAAGGGATGAAAGATTTTACTTCTTATTATCCTGTTGAATAAATTATATATTTTTAGCTTCTTTTTCGATAAGCAAAATTATTTCACGGATTGTGCTGTCGACAAGCGCCTCGTCATCAGCCTCGACCATTACCCGCAGCAGGTTCTCGGTACCGGAGGCGCGCACCAGAATGCGCCCCCTGCCGGCAAGGTCTGACTCGATGCCGGCAAGCCCGTCAACCACTGCCGGCAGATCAAGAATCGCGCGTTCGAACCCGGGCAGATTCTCCATCTTCTGGCATTTCGGCGTGAAGGCATGAAAAAGCCTGCTTGCCGGCCGGTCATCCCGGGCCAGCAGGCGCAGCATCTGCAGCGCCGCGATCAGACCGTCGCCCGAGCTGCTGAGTGATGTCATCAGGATATGGCCCGAGGATTCACCGCCAAGATTGATCCCGTGATCGCGCATCGCCTCCAGCACATAGCGATCGCCGACCCTTGTGCGGTGCAGGACAAGACCAAGCCGGTCAAGGAAAGGCTCGATGCCGCCATTCGTCATCATCGTGCCGACAATGCCGCCACCGGTCAGCGTGCCGGCCGCCTGCATCGCGCTGGCAAGACAGGCAAGCACCTGATCGCCATCAATGACCGCGCCGGCCTCGTCAACAAGGATCAGCCTGTCGGCATCGCCATCAAGGGCGATTCCGATGTCGGCACCACTTTCCACCACCCGTGCTGCGAGCGCTTCGGGATGCACGGCGCCGCAGCCGTCATTGATGTTGAACCCGTCGGGATCATTGGCCATCACCGTTACATCGGCGCCAAGGTCGCGAAGCGTATCCGGGGCGGTGCGGTAGGCGGCGCCATTGGCACAGTCGACAACGACCTTCAGCCCGTCAAACCTGGCCTCGGACGGCAGGGTCGATTTGGCGAATTCAACATAGCGGCCCACCGAGTCCAGCATGCGGGCGGCGCGGCCAAGCTCAGCCGGGGCCGACAGTTCGATCGACCCGGCGGCAAGATCGGAGATGCCTTCCTCGATTCCGTCGGCAAGCTTGTAGCCGTCAGGCCCGAACAGCTTGATGCCGTTATCCGCGAACGGGTTGTGGCTTGCCGAGATCATCACCCCCAGATGGGCACGAAGCGACATGGTGAGATAGGCGACGCCGGGGGTCGGCATCGGGCCCAGAAGCCGGCAATCCATGCCGATCGAGGTGAAGCCGGCGACGAGCGCGGCCTCGACCATATAGCCTGAGACGCGGGTATCCTTGCCAATCACGACAAGCGGCCTGCCGGTGCGACCTTCGGGATTGTTGTCGATGAACCAGCGGCCCGAAGCCAGCGCCAGCCTGACAATCGCCTCGGCGGTCATGGCGCCGGTATTCACCCGCGCGCGGACACCGTCCGTTCCAAAGATTCCCGCCATCGCCGCTCTTCCCCGTCAAATTCGGACACCCGACAGAATAGGTTCGGGGCCAGTGTTTCTCAAGCCGCTAGGCGCTTGCCGCCAGTGCCATCTGAATGGCCAGCGCCTGTCTTGTCTCGGCCACATCATGGACACGCAGAATCTGGCATCCCTGCGCCACCGCCGCCATGGCAAGGCCAAGCGAACCGGCAAGCCGCTGGTCGGCAGGCTCACCCGCCGACAGGGCGGCAATCGATGATTTGCGGCTTGCCCCGACAAGGATCGGCACGCCAAGGCCATGAAACATCCCCGTCCAGCCTATCAGTGACAGATTGTGCGAAGGTGATTTGCCAAAACCGAACCCGGGGTCGATGGCTATATGTCGGCGCGGAATGCCGGCCGCCTCGGCATCGGCAATCCGGCCTTCCAGAAACTCGTAAATCTCGACCGGCGCGAACCCGTAATGGGGGTCCTGCTGCATCGTTTCGGGCGTGCCCTGCATATGCATGATGGCAACAGCGACACCACTGGCTGCGGCGGCGTCAAGCGCCCCCGTGCCGCGCAATCCGTTCACATCATTGATGATGTGGGCACCCGCGGCGGTGGCGCGTGTCATCACTTCGGCATGACGGGTATCAATCGACAGCGCGGCTGCGGACTCCTTCAGGCCGGCGATCGGGGGCAGCACTCGCGCCAGCTCCTGGTTACGGGTCACCGGCTCGGCACCCGGCCGTGTCGACTCACCACCAATATCAACGATGCCGGCACCGGCCTCGATCATGGCGCGGCCAGCCGCCACCGCGCGCGCCGGTGCATTATGCCGGCCGCCATCCGAAAAACTGTCCGGGGTCACATTGAGGATCCCCATGATGACTGGATGATCGAGCGACAGGCCGGCCCAGTCAGACCGCGGGCCCATCAGCCGCTCAAGCGCCGTCACGGCGCGGTTGCGATCCCCGGCCATCGCCGTGACCTCATCCGGAGTATGCCGGGACACGCTATAGCCGGCATTGTCACGCTGCACGACATCGACAAGGTCGAAAGACGCCCAGCCACCGGCAAGGCGATGCGCGCCGGCCGGCACCGGCACCGGACGTATCCAGGTTGGAATCGCGAAAGGCGGCGCTTTCGGCGCCGCCAATCGGGTCAGGTCGGGTATGTCAGCCACAACAATCAGCCATGTCGGTCAGCCGTGTCCGTGAATCACTGCGGAGAGGCAGGCTCGTTCCCCGGGCTCTTCCGGCCGGTACCCGGGATCGAGGCCCGCTTGCGCTTCGCACGCGGCGTCTCGACCTCGTCCGCCGTATCTTCGCGCGACAGCGTGCCCCCCTCGACGATGATCTTGATCTCGTCACCGTTCAGGGTTTCATATTCCAGCAAACCCTGCGCCAGACGTTCCAGCTCGTCATCATGCTTCTTCAGAATCTTCGTGGCCTCGCCATAGGCCTCATCGACGATGCGGCGGGTTTCCGCGTCAATGATGGAGGCGGTGGCATCGGACACATTCTTCTGCTGCGACACCGAACGACCAAGGAAGACTTCCTGCTCGTCGGCGTTATAGGCAAGAAAGCCAAGCTTGTCAGACATGCCCCATTCGGTCACCATGCGGCGCGCCATGTCGGTGGCCATACGGATGTCAGATGATGCGCCGGTCGTGACGCGCTCCTCGCCAAAGATCAGCTCCTCGGCAATACGGCCACCACAGGCAACGCGCAGGTCGGCATAGATCTGCTCGCGTGCCAGTGAAATCCGGTCGCCCTCGGGAAGACGCATCACCATGCCAAGCGCGCGGCCGCGCGGGATGATGGTCGCCTTGTGGATCGGGTCGGAGGCCGGGCAGTGCAGGGCCACCACGGCGTGACCAGCCTCGTGATAGGCTGTCAGGCGCTTTTCATCGTCGGTCATCACCATCGACCGGCGCTCGGAACCGAGCATCACCTTGTCCTTGGCTTCCTCGAACTCCTGCATCGAAACAGTGCGGCGTCCCTTGCGGGCGGCAAGAAGCGCTGCCTCATTGACAAGATTGGCCAGGTCCGCGCCGGAAAATCCGGGCGTGCCACGGGCGATGATGCGCGCATCCACGCCCTCGGCAAGCGGCGTCTTGCGCATGTGAACCTTCAGGATCTTTTCACGGCCGACGACATCGGGGTTCGGCACCACGACCTGACGGTCAAAGCGGCCGGGGCGGAGCAGTGCCGGGTCAAGCACATCCGGGCGGTTCGTCGCGGCAATCAGGATCACGCCCTCATTCGCCTCGAAACCGTCCATTTCGACCAGCATCTGGTTCAGCGTCTGTTCGCGTTCATCATTGCCGCCGCCAAGTCCGGCGCCGCGATGCCGCCCAACAGCGTCAATCTCGTCGATGAAGATAATGCAGGGCGCGTTTTTCTTGCCCTGTTCGAACATGTCACGGACGCGGCTGGCGCCGACACCGACGAACATCTCGACGAAGTCGGAACCGGAGATGGTGAAGAAGGGAACATTGGCCTCGCCGGCGATGGCCTTGGCGAGGAGGGTCTTGCCGGTGCCGGGAGGGCCGACAAGCAGCACCCCTTTCGGGATCTTGCCACCAAGCCGCTGAAACTTGCCGGGGTCTTTCAGAAACTCGACGACCTCTTCAAGCTCGGTCTTCGCCTCATCGATGCCGGCGACATCCTCGAAGGTGACACGGCCCTGATGCTCGGTCAGCAGCTTGGCGCGCGACTTGCCAAACCCCATGGCACCGCGGGACCCGCCCTGCATCTGACGCATGAAAAACACCCAGATACCGATAAACAGCAGCATCGGGAACCAGGACAGCAGGATCGACAGGAAGCTCGGCATGCCGCTGTCTTCCGGGCTGGCGATGATCCGGACGTCATTGGCGTCCAGCACCTCTACCACGTCGGTGCCCTCCGGCATCACTGATGTGATGATCCGGCCATTCTTCGCCGTGCCCTTCAGATTCCGTCCGTCGATCACAACCTCGACAACCTGCTGGCTTTCCACTTCGGCAATGAAGTCGGAATAGGCAAGCTGGCTCCCCGGGGTGCTGGAGGACGGGCTCTGGAACAGGTTGAACAGCGCCAGAAGAGCAGCGCCGAAAATCAGCCAGATAATGATGTTGCGACCCATGTTGTTCATGGTTTCAACTTTCCTTCGAACCAGTGTGTCATCAACGACCGCCACATCGCAGGCGGGCATGACCAGAAATCACTTGTGATATGCTGTCTTTGCAAACGAATTGGGCAAGACAAACGACATGGGCAAGAAACGTGCCGTCGCGGCGTCGGCAGACCCATCGCACATACCTATGGACTGTAAGTGGGGGTAAATCAAAGCGCCGTCAAGGGTTTCAAGCACCGGCACGGACCGCCGCACCAGCGACGGAAGCGCACACCAGCCCGGGCGTTCTGCCCATCCTTTCACCCCGCCGCTGCCAGCCTCGCCAAGATGCCGGATCATCGCATCCACCGGACTGGCAATCTGCCACATTCCGGCGAAAATCACCCGCTCGCCGCTCCGAACCCGCAGGCGCGGCGGTCGGCGGCCAATCTCGGCGGTGACAAGCCATGCCCCGCCCTGCCGCGAGAACCGCGCCCCACCAAGCGTCGCGGCCTTGCCATCGCACAGCCGCCGGGCAAGATGGCGCAGCGCCCGCATCGAGGGCGGCACCTTCGGGCGCGCCACCTGACCGATGACAAACGCCAGCAAACGCGCCGCGACAGGCAGCGGCAATTCCGGGCCATGCGCCGGCAACACCATATGTCCCGATGGGTGCACCGTGGGAACAAGGCCATTTTCGGTCAGCAGGCGCATCAGCGTATCGTCAATTCTGCCCGCGGCGTGCGCCAGACGACGTAAATTGTCCGACATCGCGCTGTCCGCCATCGCGCTGTCTGCCGAATCCAGGGCCGCCAGCGCCTTTCGCACCCGCACGCGCTCGAACCGCATATCCATATTGCTCGGGTCACGTACATAACCGGCTTGGCAGGCACGGCAATGCCTAATCAGTGACTGCGCCGGCATCGCCAGAAGCGGCCGCAGGATCATCACCCCTTCGCGCTGCGATACCGCCCGCATGGCGGCGAGGCCGGCCAGGCCGGACCCCCGTGACAGGCGCATCATTACCGTTTCCGCCTGGTCACCGGCATGATGGCCAAGCAACAGGCATCCCCCGGTCTGGCGGACACGCACAAGCAGCAATTCATAGCGACGCGCACGCGCCCAGGCCTGAATGCCGGCGGAAGGGGCCTCATCGCCAACGGTCAGAATTTCAGCCACCACGCCAGATCTGCGAATATTGGCGGCGACAAGATGCGCTTCGGCGGTGCTGTCATCACGGATACGGTGATCAACAATGAGCGCGGTATGGCGCAGGCCATGCCGGGTCGCATAGGCCTGTGCCAGACAGGCCAGCGCCGTACTGTCGGGCCCACCCGAGAGCGCGGTGAAAAGGTCTTTTGCTGGATGGTGCGTGCCGGCCGCCTCAAGGCATGTCCGCAGGGCATCGTCAAAACGCGCTTGCACAGCGGTGGCGACAGGTCTGCTCGCGCCGCCGTCAGCCACCGCAGTTGGCGGCCTCGCTCAATGCCGCCAGCCGTTCGGTCAACCGCTGTGACGGCTCCGGCACAACGCTTGGCAGCTGCCGGTAGATGTCGCAGGCCTGATCGGGCGGCGCGAAACGCGATACCGATTCGGCAACCCAGATCGTGGTGTCGTTCAGACGGGCATCTTCCGGATAGGCGCGGCTGAATTCCGAGAAGGTCAGGGCGGCCTGCTCAAACTGCCCACGCAGAAACTGGATCCTGCCAAGCCAGAACAGGGAATCGGCCTCACGGGGATGCCCGGCATTGAACTGGCGAAACTCGGCAAAGGCCGCTTCGGCCGTCTCAAGGTCGTTCTGCATGGCGCGCTGAAGGGCGAAATTATACTGCTCCTCCGGCGAGGTATCGGGCAGGATTTCAGGCTTTGGCGGCGCGACAACAACTGGCGTCGCAGGCTGTGGGGCCGGTGCCGCACTGACATTGCCGAGAGATGATTCCGACGCGCTGTTCGATGCACCCGCTACAGCCGCGCCGGTTTGTGCGCTGCCACCGCTGGCAGGAGGTGCGCCAACATTGGCAAGATCGGTTGGCTGCGACCGCCGGTTGTTCGCCTCAAGCTGTTCATTCAGCTTGCCGGCATTCATCTGCCAGGTGATTTCTCCGGTAGTGATATCGCGCTGCATCGACACTTCGGGCGTCTCGCCTGCCGGGATCGTATCTTCCTGGACCGCTGCGCTGGCAAGGTCTTCACCGCCGAGCTTCATCAGCGTCTGCATGCGTTTTTCCATCCGCAGAAGGCGGAATTCCATGTCCGATGTGATTTCCAGTGTGCGTTCCATGCGCCGGCTTGCCATTGAAACGGCATCGGCCAGACGTTCGACCTGGTCGCGCAGGTCACGCAGCTCGGCAGTCGTGGCGGTTTCGCCACTCGACGCGTTGTTGCCAAGCTGGGTGATCTGCATCTTCAGACTGCGAAGATCGGTTTCCATCTGTCCGCGCATGTCCCGCAGATCCGTTTCCAGCATTTCAATCCGCTGGCTCTGGCGGGTCAGCAGGACCGATGCATTGGGAGTTGCGGCTTCACTGGAATTGCTGGACTGCGTTGCGTCTCCATCACGCGATTCCTGCGCCATGACAGGTGTAGCGGCTGTTGAGGCAGCAATCAGGCCGGAAATCAACACAGGGATGAATATTGAACGCGCGTGCATTTCACGATCCTTTTGTCGTCAGGACAGAGGCCTTTCGAGTTTGGTCTAACCGGCCTTTGAGGCACAATTTTGGCAAAAAAAGAGGAGCACGCGGCTCCTCTCTATCTGTTTTTTGCTGGGTAATGACCGGCGCCGGGTGCCGAGTGCCGTGCGGGCACACTCGCGACCTAGTTGATTACCGTGGCCGCGCGGCGATTCTTCGCCCAGGCACCCTCGTTCGATCCGGCAACCGCAGGGCGCTCCTTACCGTAGGAAATCGTGCGGAGGCGGGCTGAATCTACGCCCTGTGCGAGAAGGAAGTCGCGGGCCGCAGTGGCGCGGCGCTCGCCGAGCGCGAGGTTGTATTCACGCGTGCCGCGCTCGTCACAATGGCCTTCGATGGTGACCGTCAGCGCCGGGTTGGCATTCAGGAACGCCGCCTGACGCATCAGTGTACCTTCGGTGTCTGCGGTCAGGGCCGAACTGTCGAAAGCAAAGTAAACGGTGTTGCCGATAGCGGCGAGCGCCTCTTCAGCAGATGCCTTGTCACTGGCAGCGCTGGACGCGCTGGAGCCGCCCGAAGAGCCGGACGAACCGGAGCTGCCGGACGAACCGGAGCTGCCGGACGAAGCGGAGCTGCCGGACGAAGCGGAGCTGCCGGTCGAAGCGGATGAGCCGGACGAACCGGATGAGCCGGCGCTAGATGTGGTTGAGGCAGACGATGCTGCGGTCGACGAGCTTGACTCGCCGCTGCTGTCAGCAGTCGTCTGGGATGCGGTTTCGCACGCGGCAATGAAAAAGGCGACTGCCACAAGAGCGATCAGGCGGTGCAACATGTTTATGCTCCCTGTATTAGGTCCGGGTCATTCACGACCCGGTCTAGCGAATGGTTTCATACCTTGGATGATCAATGCCGATGCTTTGGCCAACTTGCCAAATGCCAGATTACCCCTGCCAAAATCAACTGATCAGCCAAGCTTTTCGGTTCCGGTTCCCACAGATCCTCAAATCTCCGTTCTGTACTAACCCAAAAAACTTTGTAATGGAAACAAAAACTCCCGTTCGGATAGGCATTAGACCTCAAAATCAGCCCTTCATGTCAACGTCGCAAGGGTGACCAGGCCGGATCGGATGCGTCGGACGGCGTGATGATGCGCCGCTCGTTGAAGCCGGTGATGTCAACACGGTACAGCGCTGTCTTTCCGCCGCTGCCGTCGGCCTTGAAGCGTTCCTGCTTGTAATACATCAGCACCCGGCCGTTCGGCGCCCAGGTCGGCCCCTCGACAAGAAAGCCCTCGGCAAGCAGGCGCTCGCCCGTGCCATCTGTATTCATGATGCCGATATAGAAGGTACCCTTGTGCATTTTCGTGAAGGCGATGATGTCACCGCGCGGCGACCAGACCGGCGTCGCATAACGGCCTTCGCCGAAACTGATGCGCTGCGTGCCGGTGCCGTCACTGTTCATCACATAGATCTGCTGCCGTCCGGCACGGTCGGACTCAAACGCAACGCGCCGCCCGTCAGGGGAATAGGAGGGCGCGGTGTCGATGGAGCTGGTCTTCGTGAGCTGCCGGATATCCTGGGTTCGCAAATCCATCTCGTAGATGTCAGTCAGGCCATCCTGCGCCCAGCTCATGATCAGCTTGTCACCCTGCGGCCCGAAGCGCGGCGCGAAGGTCATGCCCGGGAACGAGCCAAGCCTCTCGCTGCGGCCGGTGCGGATGTCCTGGATATAGACGTTCGGCTCTTCATTGAAATAGTTCAGATAGGCGATTTCCTGGGTGGTCGGCGAGAAACGGGGCGTAAGCACAAGATCGAGGCCGCTTGTCAGAAATTTGTGGTTGTGTCCGTCCTGATCCATGATCGCCAGTCGCTTGATGCGGCTTGCCTGCGGCCCCGCTTCCGCGACATAGACGACCTGCGTGTCGAAATAGCCTGAATCGCCGGTGAACTCCTCATAAACCAGATCGGCAATCTTGTGTGACAGCTGACGCAGGGCGCTCGGATCGGCGCTGCCGGTACCCGAACTGAGATCACGGCCGGTAATGACGTCCCAGAGGACGAATTCGACCTGCAGCTTGCCACCCTCATCGACGATGGCCGATCCGACCAGAAGTCCCTTCGCACCAAGCGGTGCCCAGTTGGCAAAATTCGGCTTCATCGCCGGCGAGCCGGGCGGCGCGATGAAGGCGGCGCTGTCGATCGGCTCGAACAGGCCAGAACTCAGCAGATCGTTCGAGATGATGGTGGCAATCTCCCGCCCTTCATCGGTGACCCGCCCGTCGGCCCCGGTGAAATCGGCGATCGCGATCGGTGTCGGCGCGACCATGCCCTCGGTAATCTCGATGCGAAGCTGCGCCGCCGCGCTCTGGACAACCATGATCATGGCAGCGAACATCGCCAGCAAACGGGCGACTGGCTGGATATGGACGGGGATGGACGAGAAGACCGGCATCATCTGAATTGACCCTATCGTGAGATGAATTTCGGGTTGAACTCGAAGGTGAATTCCTTGAGCTGATCATATTTCTGCGGCGGAATGGGAAGCGGCGAACAATCGACAATTGCCCGCTGCGCAGCGATCGCCGACGCCTTGAAATAGGAATCGAGATTAAAACGCAACTTGTCCTCAATATCCGCCTTCAGAACCTCACCCCCCCTATTCACCGACACAAATATGTCAACAATAAGAGTGTCATTGCCAGCCGCGCCAAGTGGTGGCTGCCAGCATTTCGACACATGCTGCTGAATGCGGGCGACATCATCGATCCCCACCGGCGCAATGCTTTTCTTCGGCGGTGCCTTGACCGCGTTGCCGGCTACGGCGGACAGCGTCTTTGTAACCGTATCGGCGGCGACCTTCCGCTCCTGCGTCTTGCGTGCCTGTTCGGCATCCTTTGCCGCCACCTTCGCCTCCGCCAGATTCTGCAGCACCCCGGAAGCGGCGTCGGCGCGTTTCTTTGTATCCTTCACCATCTTGTTCAACTGATTGGCGATCGAGTCATTGGCCTTTGATTTCTGGGGCGGTGCCGGTTTCGCCGCCTCGACGGGTTTCGGCACCGGCTTCGGC
>RFZL01000060.1 GCA_009920665.1 Alphaproteobacteria bacterium
AGTGGGTGAGTGCCGGGTGCAGCTCGGGATCGTGACCCATGAAACGGAAGACTATCCGGTGTCGAAATGGCAACAGATCGCATCACCTATCTGGATGGTGAAAAGCTGAACAAGATGAGCCTTACCAGCGAGGCGATAGCGACACGGACCGCTGCCCGTATTCGCAAAGCGGACTGGACAGTATCCGATATTGAAACAAAACGCGTGCGCCGCCGCCCTTCCCCGCCCTTTACGACCTCTACCTTGCAGCAGGAAGCCTCGCGCAAGCTGGGCTTTTCGGCCAGCCGGACAATGCAGATCGCGCAGCGGCTTTATGAAGGCATCAATATCGGCAGCGAAACCACCGGCCTGATCACCTATATGCGGACCGACGGCGTACAGCTTGGCAGCGAGGCCATTGCCGGCGTACGTGCGGAAATTGGCCAGCGGTTTGGCAACAACTATCTTCCCGACACGCCGCGGGTCTATCGCACCGCTGCCGCGAACGCCCAAGAGGCGCACGAGGCGATCCGGCCAACCGACGCGGCACGGACGCCTGACTCCATCCGCGACTTCCTCGATTACGACCAGGCGCGGCTTTATGACCTGATCTGGAAGCGCACCATCGCCAGCCAGATGCAGTCCGCCGAGTTGGACCAGACGGCCATCGACATCACCAACCGGTCGCAGAATGTGACCCTGCGGGCCAGCGGCCGCGTTGTCGTGTTCGACGGCTACCGGTCGGTCTATCAGGAAGGGCAGGATTCGGCCTCCGACCAGGTCGAAACCGACAAGACCGATGACAGCGCCATCCTTCCCGCGGTCGACAAGGGTGAATCGCTGGCCACGCGCAAGGTCACGCCGGAACAGCATTTCACGCAGCCGCCACCACGTTTCACCGATGCCAGCCTGGTGAAGGCGATGGAGGAGCTTGGTATCGGCCGGCCCTCGACCTACGCCTCGATCATTCAGGTGCTTCAGGACCGCGACTATGTGGTCAAGGATCGCGGCAAGTTCATTCCCGAGGATCGCGGCCGGCTTGTCGTAACCTTCCTGAACAGCTTCTTCAGCCGCTATGTCGAATATGACTTCACAGCCAAGCTTGAGGGCCAGCTTGACGCCGTATCCGACGGCAAGCTCGACTGGAAACAGCTGCTGGCGCAGTTCTGGCGTGATTTCAAGGCGGCCATCGACAGCACCAGCGAGCTGACAATCACCAATGTGATCGATGTTCTGGACGAGGATCTCGGCCCGCACTTCTTCAAGAAGGATGATTCCGGCGAATTGATGCGCAGCTGCCCGAACTGCTCCGGCGGCAGGCTCGGCCTGCGGCTTGGCAAGTTCGGCGCTTTCATCGGCTGTTCGAACTATCCGGAATGTAAATTCACACGCCAGCTTGTCACCAATGGCAAGGACGAGGATGCCGAGGCCGGCGTCGTCGGTGACCGCCATCTTGGCGATGATCCGGACAGCGGCCTGCCGGTCTATGTTCGCAACGGGCCTTACGGACCCTATGTGCAGCTTGGCGATCCGGAGACGAAAAAGCCGAAACGGTCCTCCTTCCCGAAAGGCATGTCCGCCGGCGGCATCGATCTTGACAACGCGCTGAAGCTGCTGTCATTGCCGCGCGATATCGGGACACACCCTGAAAGCGGCGACATGATCCAGGCCGGCCTTGGTCGCTATGGCCCCTATCTGAAATATCAGGGCAGCTTCACCAGCCTGAAAGACGGTGACGATCTGCTTGAGATCGGTTTGAACCGGGCGGTGGACCTGCTGGCGGAATCGGCGAAGAAACGCGGCCGGCTGCTTGGCGAGCATCCGACTGGCGGCGAGGTGCATCTGAAGGCCGGGCGGTTTGGCCCCTATGTGGAGCATAACAAGCTTCGCGCCACCCTGCCCCGCGGCACCGAGATGACCGAGGTCGATCTGGCGCAGGCCATCACCCTGCTGGCGGAAAAGGCGGCACGACCAACAACCGGGAAAAAGGCCGCGCGCGGTGGCGGCGCGCGCAAGAAGGGGGCTGCCAAAAAAGCCTCTGCCAAAAAAGCCTCTGCCAAGAAGGCCTCAGCGAAGAAAGCCGCTTCGTGAGTGACGGGTCTTCCGCCGACGGTCTGCCTTCGGACAACGCCATTCTTGAATTCATTGACAGATGCGATACGCCTCCCTCGGTAAAGGAGGTCGCGCGCGCCTTCAACCTGCCGCAGGAAGCGCGCGCACCGCTGCGCCGCCGCCTGCGTGCGCTGGCCGAACAGGGCCGGATCGCCAAACAGCCGGGCCGCCGCGTCGCAGCACCCGACCAGCTGCCTGAAGTCACAGTGCTGATCGTCCGGAAGATCGATCGCGACGGCTCGATGCTGGCAGTGCCCACGATCGAAATTTCAGGCCCGGCGCCGTCGGTCAGGCTGACCCCCGACAAACGTAGCGGCCGCGCCGCGCGGGTCGGGCAACAGGTTCTGGCGCGCCTCAGGCGGATCAGCGGGGCACGGTATGAGGGGCGGATCATGCGTATCCTCGATACAGCGCCACGCCGGCTGTTCGGAACGGTTGTGGCCGGACGCGGCGGTCTGATCCTGCAGCAGGCTGACCGCGGCGGGCGCGACACCATCACGCTGGAACGCAATGGCGATATACCGGCCACTGAAGGCGACCTTGTCGAGGCCGAATTGCTGCCGCGCCGCGGATATCTCGGCAAGACCGCACGGATCATCGACAATCTCGGGCCGGCCGATGCGCCGGGGGCGTTCAGCGCCCTAGCCCTTGCCGAATTCGAGATCCCGCATGTCTTTCCGGACGCGGCGATCACCGAGACTGATGGCATGAAGGTACCGGGACTGCGCGGGCGATCTGACCTGCGGGACCGGCCCTTCGTGACCATCGACGGTGCCGATGCCCGCGATTTCGATGACGCTGTGCATGCCGAACCGCTGGAGACCGGTGGCTGGCGGATCAGTGTCGCGATTGCCGATGTAGCGCATTATGTGCGTCCGAAATCCGCGCTTGATACAGAGGCACGCCGGCGTGGCAATTCGGTCTATCTTCCCGACCGTGTGGTGCCGATGCTGCCGGAGGCGCTGTCGAACGATCTGTGCTCGCTGCGCCCCCATGAACCGCGCGCCGCGATGGTGGTGGAGATGGCAATCGACGGTGCCGGCGACATGCTGGAATTCGCCTTCAGGCGTGCATTGATCCAGTCAGCGGCGCGGCTGACCTATGATCAGGTGCAGGCCTGGCATGATGGCACAATGCAAGCCGATGAGTTCGGCGCCGACGAGGCGTGGCTGAACAACCTGTTCGGCGCCTGGCAGGCGCTGGACGCGGCGCGGCAGGCGCGCGAGCCGCTGGCGTTGAACCTGAAGGAGCGGCGCGTCCTGCTTGATGATGACGGGGCGCCGGCCGAAATTGTCCAGCGCGCGCAGAGCGCGTCCCAGCGCCTGATCGAGGATTACATGATCGCCGCCAATGTCGCGGCAGCGCAGGCACTGATCAGGGCCAAACGCCCTTGTGTGTTCCGCGTCCATGACCGGCCCGATCCCGACCGTGCGGACGGGCTTCACGATCTGGCCTCCGCCGTCGGTGCGAAACTGGCGCGGGGACAGGTGCTGCGCCCGCATCATTTCAACGCCATACTGGCGCATGTTGCTGGCACGCCGGATGAGAAAATGATCAATGAAGCGGTGCTGCGGAGCCAGTCAAAAGCCATATATAGCATTGAGAATATTGGTCATTTCGGACTTTCACTACGGGATTACGCACATTTCACCTCGCCGATCAGGCGTTATTCCGATCTTCTCGTCCACCGCGCCCTGATCGACATGCTTGCCGCCGGCAGCGCCCCGCGCGACGGGCTTGGCGGCCTCGCCGCACCCGATCTGGTGGATATGTGCACGCATATCTCGGAGACAGAAAGCCGCGCCGCCGCCGCCGAGCGCCGGACCATCGACCGCTTTGCCGCAGCGCTGTTCGCCGGCCGGGCGGGCACCGTCGTCGACGGTATGGTGTCCGGCGTCACCGGCTCCGGAGCCTTCATCAGCCTTGGTGACGGGGCGGCGGACGGGTTCCTGCCGATCCGCTCGCTGCCGGATGATTACTACGTCCTCGACGATGCCGGCATGCGTATGCGCGGGCGGCATAACGGGCTAAGCGTCGCGGTCGGCGACAGGATGGATGTTCTTGTCGTCGAGGTCACACCGGTCAGTGGCGGGATTCTGCTGGCCTATGTCGGTGGCGGCTCAGACGGAGGCGGCGCGCGGCGACGCGGAAAATCCGCCGGCAAAAAGGGCAACAGACACAACGCCGGGAAGCCCGCCGGGAAGCCCACCGGGCAAGGGCCGGGCAGGAAGCGCAAGGCCAAGGGGCAGCGCAAACGTCGCACCGGCTGATCAGGCTTGACAAAATGCGACGCCTCCCGCAATTTGCGCGCAGTTTTCAGACATCTCGACAGGCCACTGTCGCCAGATAAGGAGCCAGAGCAATGGCCAAGCCAGCAACCTTGCAGATCAAACTGGTCAGCACCGCCGACACCGGCTATTTCTATGTCACCAAGAAGAACCCGCGCACGAAGCCGGAAAAGCTCGAGGTACGGAAATACGATCCGAAGGCACGCAAGCACGTGCTGTTCCGCGAAGCCAAGATCAAATAGCGATCGCCGCGTCAAAGGCCCCTGCAAGGCCCGTGACCGTGCCATGATCGCCCTTGCGATAGACCACCGTAACTTTACCGCCGCCATCCTCGACGATGGCGGCGATTTCATTTCGCGCGTGGAATGCCCGGCGCCGGCCGGTGGATATCGCGACTGGCTTGTCGCCGTTTGCGATCTCGTCGCTGGGCTGAATGGCGTATCACCGCATATGCATGTCGCCGTGGCGGTACCGGCCATCATATCAGGCGGCAACGCCGAGATCACGCCGCTGGCGAACCTTGCCGGTGCCGATCTGCGCCGCGATCTGCAATCGGCCCTGTCGCGCGAGGTGTTCCTGACCGATTTTGGCGCGGCGCTGACTGCGTTTCATGCCGGTATCAGCAAGACCGACAAACCGCTTGTCGCCCTGTGGATTGGCAGCAGTTGTCATGGCGGGCTTGCCGCCAATGGCGGCATTGTGACAGGTGCCCATGGCGCAGCAGTGAACTGGGCGCATTTACAACTGCCGGCACCGGTACCGCATGAGCTGGACGGCAGGCCTTGCTGGTGCGGGCGCAATGGCTGCGTCGAGACATTCCTGTCGACATCAGGCCTTGAGGAAGATTACGAGCGCGTCACCGGCGACAGGCTGACAGCAGCGCAGATTGCCACCGCCGCATCTGGCAATGATATTGTCGCCGAGAGTGTGATCCAGGTATTCGAGGACAGGCTTGGCCGCGCCACCGCAACAATCATCAGCCTGATCGATCCCGGCACCATCATTCTTGGTGGGAACACCCCGATGCCGGAAAGGATGTGTGAACGTGTCCCCCGCAAATGGCCTGGCTATGTTCAGATCGACCGGTCAAATACCAGATTGACCTGGTGCGAGGCCGGTCACGGGGCGTTGTTGCGGGGCGCAGCCGACCTTGCTGCGGCACGACGAAGCGGCTAGCTGCAGCCTTTGATTTCGACAGGTTCGGCCGAGGTCAGACTGGCCTCGATGCTGAAATCACCATAGTCGATTTCATAGCCGCGGACGAGACCGTTGCGTTGCATCTCGAACTTGATGACATATTCCGGCTCGGACGTTGTCGCCGCCGGCTTGAAATAGGCGACATTGATCTGCCAGTAGCCATCCTCGCCAAGCTGTCCAAGATCATCACCGGGCGCATCACGCCAGCCGCCAACAACTGTCGAGGTGCGCATCAGCGCACTGTCGGGCTCGGCACCGGTAAACACGGTGGCGGACATCATTTTCTCACCAGCCTCGGCCTCGGCAAGGATGCGCCGGACATGCTGCACCGGAAACACCGTGTCTGTTGGCAGATCGACAACGGTATCAGGCGTCATGGTGAAGATGGCCTCGCCGGGGCTGTCCGGATCCAACTGGACAAAGCCACTGAAATCCTTGCGCCCCTCGAAGGAGGATTCCTCTATGATATCAAAGCTATATTTGTCACCGCTATCAGCTTCCCAGCTCTCGAAATGCGACAGCACCCGGTCGGCAGCACCATTCTCGACAACAAACTGAAGCATGTAATCCTCGACCGACCGCCAGCCGGTGCAATCGCGCTCCATGGCGAAAACCGACCGCCCCATGACGCTGACAATGTGCGAATTCTGCACCTTGTCGCCGATCTCCATTTCATAGAACGCCTTGTGCGCGACGAGCGGACCGGCGGCACCGGCCGCCAGCGCCGTAACGCCGGTGCCAAGGCTGCCAGCAACGAGGACCACCGCCAGGGCGGCTTTCGGAAAAAATTGATATAGCGTCTTCATCATACCGAAATGGGATGGTTTTTTCGGCATTTCAATAGCTTTGGGTTTGCGGTGCGACGAAAATGCACTATATCACGATGGATCCAAACAGACCGTATGTTGATTTGATGGCCAGAAGCCGCCGCCGCGCCGCGCCCGCAGACACCGAACAAAGCGCTGATGTCATCACGACCACCGCCGATCTCGACGCGCTTGTAGAACAACTGACAGGCGCGGAGTTCCTCGCCGTCGATACCGAATTCATGCGCGAGCAGACCTACTATTCGCAGCTGTGCCTGGTACAGATCAGCGATGGCACGCATCATGCCGCCATCGACCCGCTGGCACCCGATATCGATCTTGGCGGCCTTTGGACGCTCCTCGCCGATCCGCAAAGCACCAAGGTTTTCCACGCCGCACATCAGGATCTGGAGATCTTCCTGAAGGAAATGGGCACCCTGCCGCTGCCACTGTTCGACACGCAGATCGCCGGCATGGTGCTCGGTCACGGCGATCAGGTCGGATATGACCGGCTGGTCCGCGCCGTTCTCAGGCACGACATCGACAAGAGTTCGCGCTTTACCGACTGGTCACGTCGGCCGCTGAGTGCCCGCCAGATCAGCTATGCGCTCGACGATGTGATCTATCTTGCCGAGATGTACCCGAAACTGCGCACCGAACTGGAATCAAAGGGCCGCGCCGGGTGGCTTGATGACGAGAACGCCAGACTTGTCGATCCGGCAACCTATCATACCGCGCCGGAAGATGCCTGGAAGCGGATCAAGGTCCGGAACATGAAAGCACCGGCATTGCGCCGGATGATGCATCTTGCCAGCTGGCGCGAAAGCGAGGCGCAGAAACGCAATCTGCCACGCAACCGCATTCTGCGTGACGAGACGATTCTTGATCTGGCCGGCAGCAATCCGCTGAACACGGGCGAATTCGGCAAGATCCGCAACTTCCCGGGCGGTGCCAACGGCAAGCTTGTCACCCCGGTGCTGGCGCTGCTACGCGAGGTCGAGGCGATGCCCGACGGCACGCTTCCCGAACCCAAAGCCGAGGGACGCACCCCGAAACCGCCGGCAGCGGTGATGGAACTGCTGCGGGTACTGTTGAAACACATCACCGACAAGGAGGGCATCGCGCCGCGTCTTGTCGCCTCGGCGGATGAACTGGAAGCGCTGGCGCTTGATGATGACGCACCGGTGCGCGCGCAAACAGGATGGCGGCACGAAATCTTCGGTGCCGCCGCGCTGCGCCTGAAACATGGCCGGATCGCCCTTGCCGCCGACGGGCGGCGGATTCGGGTGATTGAGCTGTAGCGACTACAGCGTGCTGTTGAAGCTGCCGCCGTCGATCAGGATGTTCTGGCCGGTCAGATAGCCAGAATGGGCGCTGCACATCCAGGCGCAGGCAAAACCGAACTCCTCGATCTCGCCAAGCCGTCTTGCCGGATTGCGCGCCTCCAGAGTGGCCCGAACATCTGCTGGCGACCGTCCCTCAGCCTTTGCCGTATTGCTGATCAGTGATTCGATCCTGTCGGTGTTGAACTGCCCCGGCAGCAGGCCATTTATTGTCACATTATGTTGCGCCACCTGACGTGCGAGACCGGCACAGAACCCGGTCAGCGCCGCCCGCGCGCCGTTGGACAGTCCGAGCATGGGAATCGGTGTCTTCACCGAACCCGAGGTGATGTTGACGATGCGGCCGAACCGGCGCTCGATCATCGGGTCGACAACCGCCTTGATGAGGTCAAAGGCGGCCAGCATGTTGGCATCGAACGCCTCGATCCAGGTTTCGCGGGTCCAGTCACGGAAATCACCCGGCGGCGGTCCACCTGCATTATTGACCAGAATATCCACCTGCCCCGCCGCGTCGAGGACAGCCACCCGCCCCTCCGGCGTGGTGATATCGCTTGCCACCTCGGTGACCGAGACGCCGTGCTTCGTGCGGATCTTGTCAGCCGCCGCAGCCAGCGTTTCGGCGGTGCGCGCATTCATCACCAGATTGACGCCAACCGCCGCCAGCGCGTCTGCGCATCCAAAGCCAAGTCCCTTGCTCGACGCGCATATGACAGCGGTCTTGCCCGAAATTCCGAAATCCAGCATCTAGTTCTCCTGTTCATCCATTTTTGTGGGAAATGCCGATTGCCGCGAATGAACGCCATCGGCAAATTCGGCCATGATTTCGCGGGCCAGCGGCAAGGTCAGGTTGCGGCGCTCGGCAAGCGAGCGGCGGTCCATCGCCTCGGCAATTGTCCGCAGCGCAAGAAAGCTGCGCTCCATGCGGCCAACCATGTAATCGACGACCTCGTGGCTCACGGCAAGCTGCCTGTCGGCAAAATACTTTTCCAGGAGCCGGTACAGCAGCGCATCGTCAGGCTGCTCAAGCCTCACCAGATTGAGAGCCCGCAGGCGCGACACAAGATCGGGAAGACTCCAGGCCAGCCCGCCCACGGGTTCAGGGCTGAGGACCAGCAGCGAGGTCTCGCCGTCTGCCGTGCGGTTGAGAAGGTGGAACAGCGCTTCATCCGGACATTCCGGTCCGGGACAGGGCGATTCCAGCACATAATGCCCGGCCGCATTCTGCGGGCGCCAGTCGGCAAGCGATGTCAGATACCGCGCGCCGGTTTGTTCCTGCCAGATCGCCGCGAGGTGGCTTTTGCCACTGGCCGGTGGCCCGACAAGATTCACCGCGCGAAACTGGCCGGGCCAATCGGGCCAGCGGTCAATCATCGTTGCGGCCAGACGGTTGCTGTCACCGATGATGAAATCGTCACGTCCCTGCGCGGTGAGGAACTGGAGGTCGAGGGGAATCTGCCGCATCGTCATCCGGCTCTAGAAGGGCTCGATGAGGGCAAACGTACCATCGCGCTGGCGCAAGCGGAGGTTACGTGTTGCCAGTGCATTCGAGATGGCAGCATCACTGCCGACCATGTTCAGCGTGACCAGCCCGCCGCGCATGTCGAGCCGCCGTACAACATAGCTATCGATCACGGGAAGCGCGGCAAAGGCGTCGATGCGCGCGGCCCAGTCCCGAAGGTTGGCAACCGGCACCTCGACGGTAATTTCACGGGTCTCACCGCCCCGGATGATGTTGGCACGGTGCCAGCTTGTCTCGATCTCGCCAAGGATATACAGACGGGCATAGTCAAGCTGCGAGTCCAGATTATCAAACACCGGACGGTCGACCATATTCGCCAGCACGGTAAGCTTCTCCGCCCGGTCGCTGAACAACGTGCCATCGACCGTCAGCACCTGCTTCGATCCCACATAGTCCAGCTGCGCAATCACCAGCATGACCTGTTCTGCGCCGGCCACTGTCGCGGCTCGGCGAAGGGTCGCCGGATCGGCGGCCACAATGTCCTCGGCGCGAAGGCTTCGCTCATTCACGATGGTTGGCGCCAGCAGGGTGAAATCAACCAGCCCATCAGCCGCGGCGACAGCGTCCCGCCATCCGGCAAGCCATGCATTGTCTGCCTGCCAGGCACGCGCGCCGTCCGGTGCCAGCCAGACCGGCAACACCAGAATTTTCGGGCTCATCAATTCGGCCCATTGCAGATCGGCCGCACGCATCGCCGCACGCAGCTGTTGCGCCTGGAAACAGTAATCCAGCTCGGCAATATAGCGCCCCTCGAGGTTGTTCTCGCTGGCGATGCGATAGAAATCCACAAACTGTTCAGGTTCATGACCCTCGATGAAGGCCGACACTGCCGCATTGTCACGAAGCAGGCGCAGCAGCACGCGTTGAAAGCCCACCCGTGCCGCCTGCTGGACGCCGAGGATCTGCGCCTCCCCGGCGGTTGCCTCGGACCGGTCGATGGCGATGCCCTCGACCCCGAATTGCGGCGCCGGACACTGCTCAAAGGCCCGCGCGCCCGGGATCATTGCGCCCAGCAGGGCGACAACAAGCAATCCGGCATGGAGGCACCGGAAGCAGAATGGCAATGAAGGGCAGAATGGGACTATACGCATGATATCGAAACGGTATGATGGCGGCTCACATCAGTATTACACCATTACGCCGTGGGCTTGCCAGCATGTCGGACAAATCGCCGGTACGGAATTCACTCAGCTATCGCGATGCCGGGGTCGATATTGATGCCGGTGACGCTCTTGTCCGCGATATCGCACCCGATGCGAAGCGGACACGCCGCGCCGGTGCCGACGTCGCGCTTGGCGGTTTCGGAGGCCTGTTCGATATCCGTGCGGCCGGTTTCGAGGATCCGATCCTCGTTGCCGCCACTGACGGTGTCGGCACCAAGCTGGAACTCGCCCGTGCCGTCGAAAGCTATCGCGGGCTTGGCATCGATCTTGTGGCAATGTGCGTCAATGACATCATCGCCCAGGGGGCGGTGCCTCTGTTCTTCCTTGATTATTTCGCCACCGGAAAGCTCGACCGTGCCATTGCGGCCGAGGTGATTGCCGGCATCGCCGATGGCTGTGTCGAATGCGAGGCCGCGCTGATCGGCGGTGAAACCGCGGAAATGCCGGGCGTCTATCCGGCGGGCGGGTTCGATCTTGCCGGCTTTGCCGTTGGTGCGGCGGAACGCGGCACACTGCTGTCGCGCGACACCCCGGCGGCGGGTGATATTGCCATCGCCCTTGCCTCATCCGGCGTGCATTCGAACGGCTTCTCGCTGGTCCGCAGGATCATCGATCTTGCCGGTGCCGGCCTTGACCAGCAGATTGACGGTATCGACGGCACACTTGGCGAAGCCCTGCTGACTCCGACACGGATCTATCACCGTGCCGCCCGTACCGCGCATGCGCATGGCAAGGTTACCGGCATCTGTCATGTCACCGGTGGCGGCCTCGTCGAGAACCCGCCGCGAATCTATGGTGATGATCTGGCGCTGCGGCTGGATTGTGCAAGCTGGCACCTGCCCCCGATTTTTGACTGGCTGGGACGCGCTGGCGGGGTGCGTTCGGCGGAACTGGCCCGCACTTTCAATTGCGGTATCGGCATGCTGGTTTTTGTCCCGGCAGAGGATGCCGAGACATGCCTGACCGCTCTTCGCGACAGCGGCGAGGCTGCGTGGATCGCCGGCGGGCTGGTAGCGCGGGACGAGGGCCCGGCGGTTGAATTCCTGTCGCTGGACAGTTGGCCCACTACCCCATGATGCGTGTTGCCATTCTGATTTCCGGCCGCGGCAGCAACATGCTGCGGCTTGCCGACGTCATTGACAGCAGCACGAACCGGGCACAGATCATCCTGGTGGCGGCCAACAAACCCTGTCAGGGGCTGGAGAGTGCTGCCGGGATCGGCCTGCCGACGCAGCTTGTCGACCGTCATGACTTCGCCGACAGATCGGCGCAGGAAGACGCGCTGGCGGCGGCGATCGAGGCGACCGGCGCCGACTGGATTCTGCTTGCCGGCTATATGGCCATCCTGTCAGCAGGCTTTGTCGACAGGTTCCGGAACCGGATCATCAACATCCATCCATCGCTTCTGCCCGATTTGAAAGGGCTCGACACGCATGCCCGCGCCCTTGCCGCCGGACATGGGCGGCACGGCGCGACGGTCCATCTCGTCACGCCGGCGCTCGATGACGGGCCCATCCTTCTGCAGGCTGCACTGACAGTCAGCGGGGATGAGACAGAGGCGGAGCTGGCGGCGCGTGTGTTGAGGCTGGAACACGCTCTCTACCCGTTTGTCATTCTGGCGCTTGCCAGCGGGGAGCTGCAAATCATCGACGGCCACCCGCACTGGCGACAGGGCACGCGATCGATTGAGTCAGCAGACAGGACAATCGCCGACGTTCTGAAAGATGCTGTCATCTGGCCGTGAAATCGCGCGGCCGGTCGATGGTGATCCGAGCAATCTTGATATTGATTTTACGCCACTGTTACGCCATAAACTGGCGAGGATATGAGACGTGGCGGGGGAGCCTTATCACATGAACACCGATGATTTTGACAAGCAGGCGCATGCGCATCTGAGCTTCTATCACAATTTCATGAACGCTTCGAAAATCGTTGTCGTTCTGGTCATCCTGACCCTTGTCATCATGGCTGCCACCCTTCTCTAGAGGGGCGCCAACGACAAAAAAGCCAGCGACAAACGAAAGTGGCGGCACCATGGTGCCGC
>RFZL01000007.1 GCA_009920665.1 Alphaproteobacteria bacterium
AGGCGGCTTCATACTCCGCCTCCGCAGCCGCCACTGCGGCGGCGTTGTTGACATCAACCGTGGCGATGGCCAGCGTCGCCTCGGTCAGCGCCTCCGCCATGGCTGAATTGCCGGCCGCGTCCTCGGCGATTTGTGCAGCGATTTCAGAGGTTACCGGGTCGTTGGCAAGCTCGGCGAGCCTTTCCAGTGATTCGGCATCGATGCTGCCCTCTGCGGCAATTGCCTTCGCCGTGGCGTCCGCCATCAGGGCGTCAACAATATGGTTCTTGATAACCTCGGTGACGCCTTCCCTGGACTTGCCCTTGATCTCCTTGATGGGAACAAAGACCAGCTCATCCTGCACGACAATATAGACATTGCTGCCCTGCACACCGGACTTTTTGCCCTCGGCGCCGAACCAGCCCTTACTCTTTGACTTGGCGATCAATGCTTCCTGCTGTTCAGGACTGGCACCGTTATAGACCTGCCCGTCAGAGGACAGCACCTGCCCCGATTTGAGCGTCAGCGCATAACCGACATGGCCGAATCCGAACGTTAGAAACGTTATACAAAGAGCAAGCTGGAGCTTTTTCATCAGTGGCATCCTTTCAAGGCTTGACCTTACCGGGATAGCTGTTGATCAGGGCAGGCCAAAGACGTTAAGTATCATTTTTTCTATTATTTATCGTTTATTTATTCATATAATGAAGAAAAAATCGCTTTTAATTGTGTTATTTATTAATATTTCAGAATTTATTCAGATCATACGCTCAAAGCCGGTTACGCCACATTCCCGGTCCTGGCCAAGCTGTCTCGCCGACCTTGTATAAGGTAATATCCCAGAAAATCAGATCGATATGGTCAAAAATCGAAACAGTTCTGCCTGGAACTGGTCCTGCCCGGATTGCTTTCAGTATCCTTGGTCGTTTACCGTCACCACAAATCTGACTTTGACAACGCAGCAACACACTCAAACTTGAGGGGCGTTTCGGGAATGACAGTCTCGTCAAGCATCATTCCCAACCATCCAAAGGGATATGCCAATGGGTATGGCGGCACAAATGAACGACCGATTTCTTCCCTGAAGCCAAACCGTCCGTAATATTCGGGGTCACCATATACCAGCAGAACATCAAAGCCGTCCGCGCTCAGCATATCAACTCCTGAACTGATGAGGCGTGAACCCACACCTTGTTTCTGATGTTCTGGCGAGACAGCAAGCGGGGCAAGAATATATCCGGAAATACTGGCGTCGGATCTCAGGAAAATCAGACTGTAGGACACATAACCAACCACCTGACCATCAACTTCAGCGATCAATGACCTGATTGACCGACTGGCGGTTTCTGAAGACAGGTCAGAGGCGAGGTTACTGATCACCTCGCTCTCTTCATCAGAAAACGCCGTTTCAATAACCGTCTGGATTGATTTTAAATCTGCTTTCTTAGCAAGTCTGATATTCATTTCCATGTGGCCGGTAATGCAGGCGTATCGCGCATGTATAAATATAGGATGTGAAACCTACTCTACAGTGACGGACTTGGCGAGGTTGCGTGGCTGGTCGACATCCGTGCCCTTCTCGAACGCCGTCAGATAGGCGAGGATCTGCACCGGGACGGTCAGCAGCAGTGGCGCCAGCAGCGGGTCGACATTCGGCACCGTGATAACCTGATCGGCGAAATCCACCGCACTTGCCGCGCGCTCCTCGGTGACAAGGATGATGCGCGCCCCGCGGGCGCTCGCCTCCTGCAGATTGCTTGCTGCCTTGCCCATCACCTCATCCGCGGCAAGCAGGGCAATCACCGGCAACCCCTCTTCGATCAGTGCGATGGGGCCATGCTTCATCTCACCGGATGCAAAGCCCTCGGCATGGATGTAGCTCAATTCCTTGAGCTTCAATGCGCCTTCCATCGCTACCGGAAACAGCACGTCACGCCCGAGATACAGCGCCGAGCGTGCCGTTGTGAGTGAATGGGCCAACGGCCTGATCTCGTCAAACAGCCCGAGCGTGCGGCCTATGATCGAGGGAAGCCCCTGAATATGTTTATGGATTTCATCACGACGTTGCGCATCAATGCTACCCCTGGCCTCGGCCAAAGCGGCGGCAAAACAGATCAGCGCCGTCAATTGTGCGGTAAAGGCCTTGGTGCTGGCGACACCGATCTCCGGCCCGGCGCGCGTCGGCATCACAAGATTGGCCTCGCGGGCAATGGTGCTTCCCGGCACATTGACCAAGCCGACAGTGCGCAACCCGGCCTCGCCGGCATGACGCATCGCCATCAGCGTATCCAGACTTTCCCCCGATTGCGAAATGGCAATGGCGGTGGTGAAGGCGCCGGTGACGGGCTTGCGGTATCGGTATTCGGAGGCGATCTCGCAGGATACCGGCACCCGTGCCAGCGCCTCGATCCAGTAACGCGCCACCATCGCCGCGTAATGGCTTGTGCCGGCTGCCAACATGACAATGCCGTCAATGGCCTGCAGATCATCCCGCGACAGGGGCGTCGACAGGGTGCCGTCCGCCCCGGTCATGGCGGCAAGCGTATGCGCGATGGCGTCCGGCTGTTCATGGATTTCCTTTTCCATGAAATGTCGGTAGCCGCCCTTGTCGACCATTCCCTGACTTGCCGCGACAATCACCACCTCACGGTTCACCGGCACCCCGGCAGCATCGAAGATCTGCGCTGAATCAGGCGTGACAATGGCGAAATCATTATCCTTCAGATAGATCACATTACGCGTAAGAGGTGCCAATGCCACAGCATCGGACCCGACGAAACTGGTTCCTTCCCCGAGGCCGATCGCCAGAGGAGAGGCATTTCGGGCGACGATCATCATGTCGGGATGGTCAACATGCATGGCGGCCAGAGCAAAAGTGCCTTCAATCTGTGACAGCACCCTTGCACCCGCTTCTTGCGGTGACATGCCCTGATCGAACGCCGCGAGGAACAGATGCGCCAGCACCTCGGAATCGGTCTCACTGGCAAATTCATGGCCAGCGGCGCGAAGCTCGTCTCGCAACGTCACGTGATTTTCAATGATGCCATTGTGGACGATGGCCACCCTGTTGTCGGCGATGTGCGGATGCGCATTCCGCTCGGACACGCCGCCATGGGTCGCCCAGCGGGTATGGCCAAGTCCGGATTGGCCGGCCAGCGGCCTGTCGCGCATGGTGGCCGACAGCGCACTCAGCTTGCCAACCGCCCGGTTCATGGCAAACCCGTCAGCTGTGCCGGTCACGATCCCCGACGAATCGTAACCGCGATATTCAAGCCGTTTCAGGGAATCAAGAAGCGTTTCGGCACAATCCTGCAATCCGACAACACCAACGATACCACACATGGGCAAGGCTCCATTCATTTCTCCGGAACGTCATTCAGTGCGCACCGGCGCCACTATCCTGAAGACGATCCGCGCGCAGGATAGTCGCAGAGTGCGTGAGAAAAAAGCACCATTCGCCCTTCCGCCCCGATTTCAGGTTTTTCTTTCAAACTCATGGTTCGGATTGCTGAATGACCGCCATTCCGGTTAAATAGGCATATGGACTTCACAGCCATCATTCTTGCCGCCGGCAAGGGCACCCGAATGAAATCGTCGTTGCCCAAACCGCTCCATCGCGTTGGGGGACATCCCATGCTTGGCTGGTCGATCGACGCCGCGCGCGCCGCCGGCGCCACCAGGACGATTGCGGTTCTTGCGCCGGGGTCAGACGACATTCAGCACTGGCTGGACGATACAGGGATCGCCATCCAGCAGAAACAGCTTGGTACCGGCAATGCCGTCGCCGCAGCGCGAGACGCCGTCGGAATGGATGACGGCATTGCCATCGTCATGTTTGCCGACACACCGCTTGTCAGGGCCGACAGCATTGCCGCCCTTGTCAGCAAGGTGGCAGATGGCGCGGCCGTCGCCGTGGCCGCGTTCGAGCCCGTCGACCCGACCGGATATGGCCGGCTCGTGCAGGGACCAAACGGCACCATCGAAAGCATCGTTGAAGAGCGCGAGGCCAGCGAAACGCAGAAGAAGATCAATCTGTGCAATGGCGGGATCATGGCCGCAAAGACCCCGTTGCTGTTCCATCTGCTCGACCGGGTGACGAATGACAACGCCAAGGGCGAATATTATCTGACCGACATCATCGCCCATGCGTCTGCCGGCGGCCACCGGGTTGCGCATAATATCATCGACGAGACCGAAATTCTCGGCGTCAATGACCGGGTGGATCTGGCGGCGGCGGAAGCGGCGTTGCAATCACGCCTCAGAATAACGGCAATGCAACAGGGCGTGACAATGGTGGCACCTGATACGGTGTTCATCGCCGCCGATGCCGTGATCGAGTCCGACGTGATCATTGAACCGCATGTCGTGATCGGCAGCGGCTGCCATATCGGTGAAGGCAGCATCATACGCGCCTTTTCACATCTCGAGGGCACCCGCCTCGGGGCCTGCTGCATTATCGGGCCATATGCAAGACTGCGCCCCGGCACCGATGCCGGCGACGGCGTGAAAGTCGGGAATTTCGTCGAGATCAAGAAGACGAAGCTTGGTGACGGCGCGAAGGCAAATCACCTGACCTATCTTGGTGACGCCACGATCGGGGCGGCGGCGAATATCGGGGCCGGCACGATCACCTGTAATTATGACGGTTTTGGCAAGTATGAGACGCTGATCGGTGACGGTGCCTTCATCGGCTCCAACACCGCCCTCGTCGCACCGGTCACGATCGGTGCCCGCGCGATTATCGGCGCCGGTAGCACCATAACCCGCGATGTCGGTCCCGACAGTATCGCCGTTGAACGCGCCCACACCTCCGAGAGGGAAGGTGCGGCTGCAAAATTCCGCGAGACCCGCGAGAACAAGACAAAGCCGGGGAGTTGACCACCATGGATGCGTCCCTTCTTGCATCGCGGCTACTGAGCCTTCAGGGCGGCTCCATCATGGTCGTCGGCGATGTCATGCTTGACCGGTTCGTTGATGGCACCGTCAACCGTCTGTCCCCCGAAGCACCGGTACCGATTCTCGAGAAGACCGAAGACAGCGTCATGCCGGGCGGGGCCGCGAATGTGGCGATCAATCTGGCCGGGCTCGGCTGTGATGTCAGACTGCTGTCGGTTACCGGCAGTGACGCAGCAGGCCTGCAACTTGGCCAGATCCTCGGGGCGAACCTGGCGATAGATTTTCATCAGGTGGTTGATGCCACACGTCCGACGACCACCAAGACACGTTTCCGCGCCGATAAACAGCAGGTGCTTCGTGTCGATGAGGAGGTCACCAGAACGGTTGATAGAAAGACAGCCGATCATCTGCTGGCAAGCTTTGCCGAGAGCCTGCCAAGCGCGGGGCTCGTCGTGCTGTCCGACTACGCCAAGGGAACCGTTGCGCCCGACGTGATCTCACAGATCAGGGAAATGACAAGCAAGGCCGGGGTTCCGCTTGTCACCGACCCCAAGCTGGCCGACTTTTCCGTCTATGCCGGCTCGGACATATTGACGCCGAATCTGTCCGAGTTGAAGGCGGCCGTGACCATCACCGGAGATGATCTCAAGGATATTGCGGAAGCCGCCAGCAAGCTGGCAAAATCCCATGATCTTGGAGCCATTCTGGTGACACTCAGCGCGCGCGGCATGCTGCTTGCCCGCGCCGACGGAACCTGGGAGCACGACCCCACAAGGGCGCGCGAGGTCTTTGATGTCTCAGGGGCCGGCGATACGGTCATCGCCACCATCGCCGCTGCGTTGTCATCAGGGGTGGACGCGGCCGAGGCGGTGAAGCTGGCAAACATCGCCGCCGGTGTCGTGGTCGGCAAGGCCGGCACCGCCACTGTCAGCCCCGGGGAGATCATCGCGATGGCGAGCCCGCAACCACCGGAGCTGGATGTGCGGGCGCTGGCGGCGCGTTGCGAGACCTGGCGCTCCCGGGGGGACCGGATCGGCTTTGCCAATGGCTGCTTCGACCTTCTTCATCCGGGGCATTTGCATCTGCTGAAGGCCGCTGCCGATTCCTGTGACAGGCTCATTGTCGGGCTCAACAGCGACGCATCAGTCAAACGGCTGAAAGGCGCATCGCGGCCGATACAGAGCGACCGCCAGCGCGCCGCCATCATGGCCAGCCTTCCGCTCGTCGACGGGGTGGCCGTGTTCGGGGACGACACGCCATTGGAACTCATCACAGCATTGCAACCCGACATCATTTTCAAGGGCGGTGATTACCGGCCCGAGGATGTTGTCGGCGGCGACATTGCGGCCGCGCGGGGTGGCGAGGTGATCATCATCCCCACCCTCGGCAATCATTCCAGCACGGGCCTGATTTCAGCCTGACGCCGGCTAGCCCGCCTCGCCTTCGCCAGCGCGCTCCGCAGCCCTATCGGCCTCAATGCTGGCATTGATCTGGCGCTCGAACTCGCGAAGGCGCTTATAGACACTCGCCAGTTCGACAATCGTCGGCCAGCTGCGGAACAGATACTGCATCGACCCTTCGACCCGCCCAAAGGCCCTGATAATCTGCTGCATCACGCCAAGGGTGATCATTCCACCGACAATCGCCGGCGCCAGAAAGATGTAGGCCACGAGGACGTTTGTCTGCAGATAGGCAAGACGACCGGTATTGAAATAGATGTACCGAAGATAGCTTTTGAAATGGATGCGCCGGACATCGTCAAACAGCTCCTCGAGCGACTTCGGACGCACCGAGCCGTCATCCTCAGCGATCACGAGCAGCTTGCGATAGGCGGCTTCCTTCTTTTGCAGGTCATATTCAATACCGACAAGACGCAAAATCCAGGCAAGAATGATCATCAGGACCGTGCCACCAACGGCCCAGATCAGGGCGCCAGTGACCAACCCGTACTCCCAGTCACCAAACCACATGATGGTGATGCCGGCACCAAGACCCAACAGGATTGGGAAAAATTCAATCAGGATGAGAATGCTCTCAATCAGCGATGTTCCCAGACCCTCAACAATGCGCGAGAATTTGATGGTATCTTCCTGAACACGCTGTGCCGCCCCTTCGATGGTGCGCGCGCGGTCATAGACTTCATGATACCATTCGACCATCGCGGTCCGCCAGCGGAACAGGAAATGGCTGGTCAGGAAGCTGGTTGCAAGACCGAGCGTGATCGCCATCGCCGCCAGCTTTCCAAAACTGAGGAGCCCGCCAATATATTCGGTCATGCTCACGGCATTCGGGGCGCCAAGCGCCTTCTGAATCATGTCATAGAATTCACCGAACCATTCATTGATCTTGACGTCGATCTGCACCTGCACCCAGAGGGACCCCAGAATGACAATCGATCCGAGATACGCCCAGAGGGCCCATTTCGCCGTAGTAAAGAATCTGAACATATCAAGCCACTCCGTTGACGTGCGGACCGGTCGGACCGCCTGTTATAGTTGTGGTATCATAAAGCGGATGGAAGGACGTGCGGCAAATCACCCGTCCCGCGAGCTGTCACTCCACCTCCGGACGGTCATGGACGACGGCGCTGGTGACGATGCCAAGACCGAGAAAGACCGTCAGCATCGCCGTACCGCCATAGGAAATCAGCGGCAAGGGCGCACCCACCACCGGCAACAGGCCGGTGACCATCGCCACATTGACGAAGACATAGAGGAACAGCATCATCGCGATGCCAACACATGTCAGCTGGGCAAACCGGCTGCCGACCCTGAGGCTGATCGCCAGCACAGCGCCAATCATCAACAGATAAAGCCCGAGAATGAAGAGGTTGCCGACAAGCCCGAATTCCTCGCCGATCATCGTGAAGACGAAATCGGTCTGTTTCTCGGGCAGATAGTTCAGCTGGCTCTGGCTTCCCATCAGAAAGCCCTTGCCAAACATGCCGCCCGATCCAAGGGCGATTTTGGACTGTGTGATCTGGTAGCCTGCGCCTAGCTGATCTGCTCCCGGATTGAGAAAGGTCATGACCCGCGCCTTTTGATAGGCATGCAGCTGCGACCACAGCAACGGCACCGCGGAAACCGCCAGAACAAGCGATGCCAGGATATAGCGCCAAGGCAGGCCGGCGACGAACAGCACCGCCAGCGAGCCGAGCGCCAGCGCCAGCGCAGTGCCAAGATCGGGCTGTTCGACAACCAGCATGAAAGGCACCGCGATCATCACCAGAGGTGGCAGATAGGTCAGAACGGATCGCATCCGCTCCAGCGGCTGGCTGTCGAAATAGCGTGCCAGCGCCAGCAATACGGCAATCTTGGTCGGCTCGGACGGCTGGAAGGTAAACCCGCCAACGGTGATCCAGCGCGCCACCCCGCCGCCACCGCCAAGCGCCAGCAGCACCACAAGCATCACGATGGAGGCGATATAAATCGGATAGGCCCAGATGCGCAACAGCCGGAAATTGATGAACGCAAGGATCAGCACCATGCTGGCGCCAACCGCCCCACGGATGGCGTGACGGCCTGCCCAGGGGGACCATGACCCCTCGGACGCCGAATAGAGGGCCATCGCCCCGATTGTCACCAGCACGGCAGCGACAAGAATGATGTGCCAGGGAATACGAAGGACGGTTTGCAGGATGCCAACAGTTTCCGTTTTCATCACGCTTCTCCGTTGATTTCCAGCGCGCGTTGCAGCGCCGAACGGGCGATCGGCGCCGCCATCGACGAACCGCTACCACCATGCTCGACGACAACAGCCACGGCATAGCGCGGGTTGCGGACCGGCGCATAGCCGACAAACAGCGCGTGATCGCGTTCTTTCCAGGGGCGCTCGATATTCTTGGTGATCCCGGCCTCACGCTGCTCCTTGGTGATCCGCTTCACCTGCACCGTGCCTGTCTTGCCGGACATGCCGCCCTGACGAGGCGGCAGATTGTGCCGGCGCGCCGTGCCAAGACTGCCATGCATGACCTCAAACATGCCCTCGCGAACGATGCGAAGCGCACCTTCAGAGATGCCGAGATCGGCAAACTGAACCTCGCCCTCAACAGTCCTGAGAGACGGCGTCACAGCCTTGCTGCCATTCGCCAGCCGGGCGGTCATCACGGCAAGCTGCAGGGGTGTCACCAGAACATAGCCCTGCCCGATCCCGGCAACGACCGTTTCACCCGGAGTCCAGACAACCCCATGCGTGGCCACTTTCCATTCATGGTCGGGGATGATCCCGGATTTCTCGCCGGGAATATCAACGCCGGTGACATCGCCAAGGCCAAGCTTGGCCGCCATTGCCTTGATCCGCTGGATGCCCGTCTTCAGGGCCACCTCGTAGAAGAACACATCGCAGGACCTTTCCAGCGCCCGTACAACATTCACCGAGCCGTGACCATTCTCGAACCAGCAGTGAAAGGTCGCGTTACCAAGCTCCATGCTGCCGTTACAGAAATGGCGGGAATTCTCATTGATGATTCCCGCCTCGAGCGCCGCCAGCGCGACAACCATCTTGAAGGTCGAGCCTGGCGCGTACATGCCGGCCGTCACACGGTTCAGCAAGGGATTGCGCGGATGGGCGTTCAGGCGTCGCCAGTCGCGCGTCAGCAACCTGTCGGTGAACATGTTCGGGTCATAGGTCGGTGACGACACCATGGCGAGAATCTCGCCGCTATGGACATCCATCACGATGGCCGCCCCGGATTCCGGGGGGGTGATTTTGCCGACGCTGTCGCGCAGCAGCATGTTCTCGCCAGACGCAAGATGAAGTTTCAGATCGCTGTTGCCGGCAATTGCCCGCTGCACCTCGGGGCTTGCCATATCGACCTGTTCGGACTGGCCCTGGCGAAGGACGTTCGTCACATGCTGTTGCAGACCGATATCAAGTGCCAGACGCACATCCCTGCCGGACAGTGGCTCGTAATCGCGGAACACACGGATCGGTTGTCCACGCGCATTGACCTCGACCCGTTCATTGCCGGGTTGCCCGCGCAACTCCGGCTCCAGCGCATATTCAACCCCGATCTTGCCGGTGGCAAGGTTTGGCAGATCACCAAGTGTCCGGTCCTCCTCAACCTCCCGACTGGTGATTGGCGAGACATAGCCTGTCACATGCCCGGTCAGCGCCCCCTGCGGATAAATTCGGCGGAGCGTTTTCTCGAAGGTGACACCCGGAAGATAGGCGGAGCGCACAGCAAGCCGCGCCAGTTCGCGCTGCGTCAGGCTTTCACGGATCAGGATCGGCCGGAAGGATGGCCCCTTGCGGGCCGCCTCGCGCACCCGCGCCAAATCATCCTCGGCAAGGTCGACAAGCTGCGCAAGCTGTGCCAGCGCGCGGTCCAGATCGCCGGCATAGAGCGGGGTGATGTGCAGAAGATAGGATTCGGCATTGCCGGCAAGAAGACGCATCTTGCGATCCACCAGCCGACCACGGCGCGGCGGCACAATTCGCAAATCAAACTGGTTACGGTCGGACAGGCGCTTGTAGCGGTTGTTCTGCGCCACCTGAAGCTGATACAGGCGGCCTGACAGAAAACTCGTGACAAGCAGCATGCCGCTACCGAGAAGCAGCGTGCGGCGCCCGATGGTACGACGACCCTCCTTCTGCTTTGCCCGCCTGTTCATGTCGACACCCTGATCCTGTTGAAGGCAAAGGACAGGGCACTCAGAATGACATAGCCGATGGGAAACAGGATCATCGTCACGCCGATCTGGAAGAGAACCGGCGTCACCGCCGGGATGGCGAGGTTCAACGCGCTGAAGGCAACCAGCTGGAACAGCACGACGCCAAAGACCACGACGGCAAATTCGACCCAGATATCGCGGAAATCACCCTGCAGCAGCTTCTGCCGGCGCCAGTTCATGGCGAACAGGAGAATGATATAGGCCGTCGCCCGCCCGCCAAGAAGGTCGGAAAACAGGATGTCGCTTGTCAGACCAATCAGGAACCCGGTGACAAGAAGGACGTATTTTTCATGATGCAAAGCAATCCAGTAGAGAAAAATCAACGACAGCATCGGCGTTGCGCCATAGAAGACCGGCCACAGCGCCAACCCACCTTCAACCATGGCCAGCACCATTCCGACGATGATGACAAGGAACTGGAATGGCCAGTCTGACTCAAGCTCGGCCTGCTGAAAGAAACGACCGCTGCGGATCATTGTCGCTCTCCCACGGCGTTCACACCCTCAAACAACCGCTCCTCCACCGTTTCGGGGAGCGGCGTGTAATAATCCCCGAGTTCCAGATCGGCACGGTCAATACCCTCCGTGCCACCGACCAGGATCGACACATAGCTGAGGTTGCGCAGATCAACCGCCGGCCGCACCCTTATCTTGCCATCCTGCACCAGATCGACACGCCCAACCGGCACCCCGGCAGGCAGCACGCCGCCATGCCCCGAGGTCAGTACAAGTTCACCAGCCTTTGGCGCCGCCTCGTCGGGAAGAAAACGCAATGACAGATGTGGGCCGTTGTTACCGACCGTGACGCCCGGCCAGGACGAGGATGACAGGATGACCGGAATCTGCGCATTGATGTCGCTGATCATGAGAACGCGCGCATGGGTCACGCCGACATCGACAACAAGACCGACAAGACCATCGGCCGTCACCACCGGGTTGCCAACCTCGATGCCTTCCTCGCTGCCATTCGCCACCAGCACGGTATGGGCGAAAGCACCGCCCGGCGCGGTAACCGCCCGCGCCGTCAGGGGCCGGCGCCGATCCGGCGACACCGCACCGGCGACGCTGCGAAGCTGGCGATTTTCACTTTCCAGAATTTCAGCGCGGCGGCGCCAGCGCTTCAGCATCGAATTCTCTGCCTGAAGACGGACATTCTCGGCCCGCAGCGATGCCACAGTGCGAATACCCTGCGCCATCGTCTCGATCCCGCGGATGGGGGCAGATACAAGATCGACAAAGGGCGCGATAAAGTCGCTGGCCCCCATGCGGGCATGGCGAAGGGCGCTGAAATCTGCCTTGCCGAGGAACATCAGCGAGAAGCTGAAAACGACGAGAAGCGTGTGCGCAATGCGGCGCTGCCTGATCTTGGCCTTCTCAGACGCGCGCATTGTTCAAGCTGCTCCCTAGGCGCCGATAAGGACGTTCCGGAGTGTTTTCAATTCCTCGAGGCACCGGCCGGTTCCCAATGCCACACAAGACAACGGATCCTCGGCAATCGAGATCGGCAGACCGGTCGCGTCGCGAAGAACGCCGTCAACATCCCGCAACAATGCTCCGCCGCCGGTCATCACGATACCTTTTTCGACGATGTCCGCGGCCAGTTCGGGTGGTGCCTGTTCCAGCGCCATCTTCACGCCGTCGACAATCTGCCGGACCGGATCGGAAATCGCTTCGGCAACCTGTGCCTCGGTAATGGTGATTTCCTTCGGCACGCCGTTGACGAGATCACGGCCGCGCACCTCGATCTTGATGCCGGTGCTCTTCTCGGGCTTGCGGGCGATGCCGATATTCTTCTTGATCCGCTCGGCAGTGGCTTCACCGATCAGAAGGTTATGTGTACGGCGCATATAGGCAATGATCGCCTCGTCGATCTTGTCACCGCCAACGCGCACCGAATGGGCGAACACGATATTGCCAAGCGACAGGATCGCCACCTCGGTGGTGCCGCCACCGATATCGACCACCATCGAACCGGAGGGTTCGGTCACCGGCAATGAGGCACCAATGGCGGCAGCCATCGGTTCCTCAATGAGGAAAACGCGGCGCGCGCCGGCGGCCTCGGCCGATTCCTGAATGGCCCGGCGTTCCACCGCCGTGGATCCGGACGGCACGCAGATGATCACCTGCGGGCTGGTAAAGTTCAGACGGCCATTCACCTTGCGGATGAAGTGCTTGATCATCTCCTCGGCGACTTCGAAGTCGGCAATCACCCCGTCAGCCATCGGGCGGATGGCGCGGATGTTGCCGGGCGTCTTGCCAAGCATCACCTTGGCTTCCTCACCGACCGCCAGCACCTGGGTGCGGCCACGCACCTCGGCCATGGCGACAACGGATGGCTCGTCAAGGACAATTCCCTTGCCCTTCACATAGACGAGGGTGTTGGCGGTTCCCAGGTCAATGCCAATGTCGGCGGTAAAAATATCGAGTACCGATCTGAGCATGCAAACTCCCCTGCGCCGTGCGTAACGGCCCTAAAAGCAAGAAATGGCCGGCGACAGGAAACCGGTTCCCGTCACCAAAGCCATTTTGTAGCTGATAAAAAAGGCGAAATCTAGTTCTTCGCCTTGTCGACCAGACGGTTCTCGCCAATCCACGGCATCATGCCACGCAGTTCCTCGCCCACCGTCTCGATCGGGTGTTCGGCGTTGCGGCGGCGCGTTGCCTTGAAGTTGGTCTGGTGAACCTTGTTTTCCAGCATCCAGTCACGGGTGAACCGGCCTGACTGAATATCATCGAGGACACGCTTCATCTCGGCTTTCGTCTCATCGGTGATGATCCGCGGGCCGGTGACATATTCACCATATTCGGCAGTGTTGGAGATCGAGTAGTTCATGTTCGCGATGCCGCCCTCATAGATCAGGTCGACGATCAGCTTGACCTCGTGCAGACACTCGAAATAGGCCATTTCCGGCGCATAACCGGCCTCGACCAGCGTTTCGTAGCCGGCCTTGATCAGTTCGACCAGACCGCCGCAGAGCACCACCTGCTCACCGAACAGGTCAGTTTCGCATTCCTCCTGGAAGGTTGTCTCGATAATGCCGGAGCGGCCGCCACCGACGGCCGAAGCATAGGACAGACCAACGTCATGGGCATTGCCGGACGCGTCCTGATGGATGGCGAGGAGGCAAGGCACACCACCGCCGCGGACATATTCCGAACGAACCGTATGGCCGGGGCCTTTCGGCGCGACCATCAGGCAGTCAATGTCGGCGCGCGGCTCGATCAGGTTGAAATGCACATTCAGTCCATGCGCAAAGGCGATCGCGGCGCCGGGGCGGATATTGGCGGCAATCTCGTCGCGGTAGATGTCGGCCTGGAGTTCGTCCGGGGTCAGCATCATGAGCATGTCGCCCCATGCCGCCGCCTCGGCCACATCCATGACCTTGAAGCCGGCAGCCTCGGCCTTGGCACGGCTTGCCGAGTCCGGGCGGAGCGCGACCGCGACATCGGTGCAGCCGCTGTCCTTCAGGTTGGCGGCATGGGCATGACCCTGGCTACCGTAACCGACGATGACGACTTTCTTTTTCTTGATCAGGCCGACATCGGCGTCACGATCATAATAGACTCGCATGGACTTGGTTCTCCTTCATGAAAATGGCCGGCCAGGTTCAGGACCAACCTCGAACGCGTTTGGCGATCAGCCCGTGAAGGACCACCGCCCGATGGTTACGCAGCCCGGTGCGCAAGGCACCCGGACCATGTCATTTTGCCTCCAGATCGATCCGGTTGCCGCGCGAAATGGCGGAAACACCGGTGCGCGCCACCTCGACATCGCCAAGTGAGCGCATCAAATCGACAAAGGCGTCGACCTTGGAGGAATTACCCGTAACCTCAAATACAAAACTATTCAGCGTGCTGTCCAGTGTCCTTGCACGGAAGGTATCGGCAATCCGCAGTGACTCGATACGGTCATCACCCCGATTGATGATCTTCACCAGCGCGAGTTCACGTTCAATCGCCACGTCATTCTCGGTCAGGTCACGGACCGAATGGATTGGCACCAGGCGCGCCAGCTGAGCCTTGATCTGTTCGATGACCATCGGCGTTCCCGATGTCACCACCGAAATCCGCGACAGCCCCTTCTGGCCATCCGTCTCGGCAACGGTGAGGCTTTCAATATTGTAGCCGCGACCTGAGAACAGGCCGATGACCCGTGCCAGAACGCCGGGCTCGTTATCAACCAGAACGGAAATGATATGCCGTTCGATAATGGGAGTGTCAGACATTTTACTTTCCTTGCCAGAACTGGCGGGAGGGGAGTGGACGTGACCCGGTCTATACCAGGACCATGCCTTCCTCGGATACCGGCTTTTCCGCCTGGTCATCAGGCCCGAGCAGCATGTCGTTATGCGCCGCGCCGGACGGGATCATCGGGAAACAGTTCTCGTCCTTCGTGACCCGGATATCGGCAATCACCGGCCCGGGCGTCTCCAGCATCTCGGTGATGACCTGATCCAGATCGTCAGCATGCTGCGCGACCAGACCCTTCATGTTGAAAGTATCGGCCAGCTTCACGAAATCCGGCAGTGAGGCGCTGTAGGATTCGGAATAGCGGCCGCCATGGATCAGCTCCTGCCACTGCCGCACCATGCCCATCCATTCATTGTTGATGATGAACATCTTCACCGGCAGATTATATTGCGCCAGCGTCGACAGCTCCTGCATGTTCATCATGAAGGATGCCTCGCCGGCAATGTCGATCACGGTCGATCCCGCATGCGCAACCTGCACGCCAAGCGCCGCCGGCAGGCCATAACCCATTGTGCCAAGCCCGCCCGACGTCATCCAGCGATTCGGCAGGTGAAAATCGAAATATTGCGCCGCCCACATCTGGTGCTGGCCGACCTCGGTGGTGATGTAGACATCATGGTTCGCCGTCATCTCGCACAGGCGCTTGATGGCATATTGCGGCTTGATGATCTTGCCAGTCTGGTTGAATTTCAGACAGTCACGCTTGCGCCAGCCCTCGATCTGCGCCCACCATTTGTCAAGCGACGGCTTGTGAGGCTTGAATTTGCGCGTCTTCATCTCGGCAAGCAGCGCCTCGAGAATGCGCGTCGCATCGCCGATCACGGCCAGGTCGACCTGGACATTCTTGTTCACCGATGACGGGTCTATATCACAATGGATCTTGGTCGAATTCGGCGAAAAGCCACTGAGCAATCCGGTCACCCGGTCATCGAACCGCGCCCCAAGATTCAGCATGGTATCGCAACCATGCATGGCAAGATTCGCCTCATAGGTCCCATGCATGCCAAGCATGCCAAGGAAGTGCCTGTCATCCGCTGCCAGCGCGCCAAGCCCCATCAGGGTCAGCGTCGTTGGCCAGCCGGTGACCTGGACAAGCTCGGTCAGCAGTTCCGAGGCGCGCGGCCCGGAATTGATCAAGCCGCCACCGCCATAGATGATCGGCCGTTCGGCCCGCATCATGATGTCAACCGTCGCGCTGATCGCCGCAGGATCGGGATCGGTCTGCGGCATGTAGCGTGCCTGCGCGGCCGCCTTGTCAGGTTCCATCCGGTAAGCGACATTGGCCATCAGCACGTCTTTCGGAAGGTCGATCAGGACCGGTCCCGGACGACCCGAGGCGGCGACATGGAACGCCTCGATCACCGTCGTCTGCAATGTCTCGACATCCTTGACCAGATAGTTGTGCTTGGTACAGGCGCGGGTGATGCCGGTTGTGTCGGCTTCCTGGAAGGCGTCATTGCCGATCAGATGCGTCGGCACCTGTCCGGTCAGGCAGACCACCGGCACCGAATCCATCAGCGCATCGGTCAGACCGGTAACAGCATTCGTCGCGCCGGGCCCTGAGGTGACAAGCACGACACCCGTCCTGCCGGTAGAGCGGGCATAGCCCTCGGCGGCATGAACCGCCGCCTGCTCATGCCGGACCAGAATATGTCTGATCTTGTTGTTCTTGAACAACGCGTCATAGATCGGGAGCACGGCACCGCCCGGATAGCCGAAAACAACCTCGACCCCCTCATCCTCGAGCGTCTTCAAAAGCAGCTCGGCCCCCGGCATCATCGCCGTCTGGTCCGCGTCGTCTCTTTTCTCACCTGCCGCCAGTGCGGATTTTGGCATTTTCATGTCCCCTGCAGACCTCGAAAACCTGGCCTGACCGTCTGTCGCCATTAAAAAACGCCCTCCCGGCCGGGGTGGCGCTGTCACGTAAATGGCAGAATTTGCATAAAAACAAAAGGGACTACACATCCCCTACAGTCGTTGAAAATAGCGTGACAGGCGTGGCCGGTCAACCTGTTTTCGACAGAATTGCAAAGATTTCCTGAATGTTTCTTTCTGTTTGTTGCGTTTCAAATTTGATTTGCGAATTAAAATTATTACGAATCCAGGTCATCTGCCGTTTTGCATAGCGGCGGCTGTCTCGGCTGGCCATTTCAATCGCGCGTTCGCGGGTCATGTTACCCGCCCGCATGGCGATGATCTCGCGAACGCCGATGGCTTTAATCACCGGCAGCGAGGGATCGAGGTCGCGCGATTCCAGTGCCGCCACCTCCGCTTCGGCGCCTTGCGCCATCATTGCCTCGAACCGTCTGTCGATGGCGGCATAAAGATCATCGCGCGGCGGCATCATCGCGATACGAACGGCCTTCCCGTCGAGTGCGCCCTGATGCGGATCGGCCTGCCAGGCACTCAACGGCCTGCCAGTGGCCCGCACCACCCCCATGGCCCGCACAAGGCGCTGGCTGTCGCCATCATGCAGCCGGCCAGCTGTCACCGGGTCCAGTCCGGCAAGCACTGAACGGAATGTCTGGCCGCCCTGCGCAGCGAGCTGCTGCACGCATTCGGCATGGATTTCCGGCGGCACATCAGGGATCGGCGCGATGCCATGGATCGCAGCATGGAAATAGAGGCCGGTCCCGCCGACAATGATCGGCAGGGCGCCATCCTGATGTGCCGTCGTCACCGCGTCTGCCGCCATCGCCAGCCATGTCGCGACGGAGGCGCGTTCAGCCCCGTCCAACATCCCATACAGCCGGTGCGGCGCGCGCGCCATCTCGGCTTCATCCGGACGCGCCGTCAAAATCCGCAGGTCGCTATAGAGCTGCATCGAGTCGGCATTGATGACCACACCGCCCCATCTTTCGGCCAGCGCCAGCGCCAGACCCGACTTGCCGGCAGCCGTCGGCCCGCAGATCATCAGCACGGCCCCGGCGGGGGCCGCGCGCGCTATTTCCGAGTGGTCAGCCATGCCGATCTGTGGTTTATCCTGTGCATCTGTCAATCAGTAAAAGGGACAGGCAAAGGTGCATCATTTCGCGGTTTTTTCAAGTTCGGATCAGCCCTGCCCCGGCATCAGGGACGGGTTGGCGTTACTGGCCGCCGCCAATATCAGGGCGAGTGGGGACAACGCGGGATGGCTTCATCAGGAACAGGCCTGGGAGGTGCCGGTTGAGATCGATGGCGCGCCTGACATGTCCACCCTCAGACAACAGGCATCGGAACAGGGCGCCGACATCAACATCCTGCCGGCCGCCGGCCGCCGCAAGAAGCTGCTGATCGCCGACATGGACAGCACCATCATCACATCTGAATCGCTGGATGACATGGCCCGCATTGCCGGCCTTGCCGAGGCCATCATGCCGATCACCGGGCGCGCCATGCGCGGTGAGCTGGATTTCGAGGCGGCGCTGGATGAACGTGTGGCATTGCTGCGCGGCCAGCCCGAGAACCTCATTGAGCGGGCGCTGGCGGAAGCCGGGCTGACTGGCGGTGCGGAAAACCTTGTCAGGACGATGCGGGCTCATGGGGCCTGCTGCTACCTGGTATCGGGTGGATTTACCGCCATCACCAGCCGGGTGGCGGCGATGTGCGGGTTCAATGACCATCACGCAAATGTCCTTGAGGCCAGGGACGGTCTGCTGACCGGCACCGTAAGCAAACCGGTGCTTGATCGCGAATCAAAGCTTGTCTTCCTCGACCATTATTGCGGCGCGCTCGGGATCGGGCGTGAGGATGCGGCATGTGTCGGCGATGGCGCGAATGACCTTGCGATGCTGCAGGCCGCCGGGCTTGGCGTCGCCTTGAAGGGCAAGCCGCTTCTGCGCGAGGCGGTGACGCTGCAGCTCAATCACACCGATCTGACCGGGCTGCTCTATCTTCAGGGCTATGGCGTGGACGAGTTCGCGGAGACTTGACCGCCGCGTTACGCCAAAACCCACAGTCCACAGAAAAGGGGCCGGTTGAAGCCGGCCCCCTTGCATGATGCGCACTGTCGCTGTGCCGTCATTCCTTGGCAAAGCCGATCTGAATGAAACGTTCACGCCCCTCGCTCTCGACCAGCAGCAGCACGCCGGCGCGTCCCGCCTCACGTGTCTCGGCAACCGATTTTGCGAGATCGGCAGCATCCTCGACCCGGCGCTGGCCAAAGCGCTTGATGATGTCGCCGGGTTTCAGCCCCTTGGCAAAGGCCGGGCCACCCTCGGCGACCTCGGTCACGACAACACCGCGTGTATCGGCATCGAGGCCAAACTCACCCGCCAGTGCGGCGGTAAGGTTCTCGACCGCGAAGCCAAGCTTGCCGAAGCTTTCGGCCGCGCCCTCCGGCTGCTCATTCACGATCCCGACAAGCTCGGCCTTCTCAAGCTCGCCAAGCGTAACCTGGACCTCCATGCCCTTGCCGTTTCGAATGACCTCGACCGGTACCGTCTTGCCGATTTCGGTTTCCGCCACAATCCGCGGCAGGTCGCGCATCTTGTCGATCTTCTTGCCGTCAAAGCTGATAATGACATCGCCCGGCTCGAGACCGGCCGCCTCGGCCGGGCTGTTTTCGTTCACCGTGCTGACAAGCGCGCCGGCCGCCTCTTCAAGGCCAAGCGAGTCGGCAATATCCGGGCTGATTTCCTGGATGAATACGCCAAGCCAGCCGCGTCGCGTCGTGCCGAATTCGGCCAGCTGTGATGTCACCCGCTTGGCAAGGTTCGACGAGATGGCAAAGCCGATACCGACGGAGCCGCCCGTCTGCGAGAAAATGGCCGTATTGATGCCAATCACCTCGCCGGCGGTGTTGAAAAGCGGGCCACCTGAATTACCGCGGTTGATCGAGGCATCGGTCTGGATGAAATCATCATAGGGGCCGTTGCCAATATCGCGGCCACGCGCCGAAACGATGCCAGCCGTCACCGTGCCGCCAAGCCCGAACGGGTTACCGATGGCAAGCACCCAGTCACCAACCCGCAGGCTGTCCGAATCACCGAACGGAACAGCGGTCAGCTCGGTATCGCCGGGCTCGATTTTCAGCACCGCGATATCGGTCTTCTGGTCCTGACCGAGAACCTTTGCCGTGAACGCCGTCTCATCGGAAAGGGTGACAGTGATTTCCTCGGCATTCTCGATCACGTGGAAGTTGGTGACAACGATACCGGCATCGTCGATGATGAAGCCGGAGCCAAGCGAGGATGCCCGCCGCTTGCGATCATTGTCACCGAAATTCTTGAAGAAATCCTCGAATGGCGAGCCCGGCGGGAATTGCGGCATATCCATCGCCGGCCCTTCATTGACGATGGTCGTCGTCGAGATGTTCACGACGGCGGGCGACAGACGGTCGACCTGGTCAGCAAAGCTGTCCGGACGGTCGGCGGCGCCAACCTCGAGCGTCATGAACATGATCGCCAGTCCGGCAAGCACCGGCATCGGGCGAAGCACTTTCATCAACATGGGATCTGATCTCCTGTCAGAAACGGTTCAAAAAAGCGGCGGGAGCGCCCAGCGCCCCCGCTGTCTGCCGTGATCAAAGACAAGCTCCATGACCAAAAAGTGGCAGAGTTTAGGTTATTTCTGTCCCGCGCCACTCTTGTCCTTGAAGAAGCGGAAGAAGCTGCTGTCGGGCGACAGCACCATCGAGGTGTCATTTGCCCCCATCGACTTCCGGTAAGCCTCCATGGACCGGTAGAAGGCAAAGAACTCGGCGTCCTGGCCGAAACTGTCGGCATAGATCTGGATCGCCTGGCCATCGCCGGCACCGCGTGTCTCCTGCGCCGAACGCTGCGCCTCGGACAGGATCACCGTACGGGTCTTTTCGGCGTCGGCACGAATCTTCTGTGCCTCTTCCTCACCGGTTGCGCGGAATTCCTTGGCCTCGCGCTCGCGCTCGGACTTCATCCGGTTGAAGATGTTCTGGCTTGTCGCGGTCGGATAATCGGCGCGTCGCAGGCGCACATCGATGATCTGGATACCAAGCGACGATACAGACGCATTCACCTCTTCACCGATCGAGCGGACGATGTCATTCCGCTGGCCGGTCAGGATCGAGGCCAGGGTCTCGCGGCCAAGCGCCCGGCGAACGGATGAATCGATGATCGCCTCGAGCCTGCCGCGCGCACCGAGTTCGTTGCGCACTGTCTGGTAGAACAGCAGTGGATCCTCGATCCGGTAGCGGGCATAGGCGTCGACCTGAAGGCGCTTCTGGTCAGACAGGATCACCTCTTCGGCATCCTGCGGGATCAGGCTGAGAACGCGCTTTTCGTAATAGGTGACGTCCTGGATGAACGGCAGCTTGAAGGCGAGACCGGGTTCCTGGATGGTCCGCTTCGGCTCGCCGAACTGCAGCACCAGCGCCTGCTGGGTCTGGTTGACGGTGAACAGCGAACTCGACACCGCCGTGACGAGAAGGACGATCGCGATGATCGACACAAGACGAGTGGTACCCATGTCAGTTTCCTCCCGACGACTTGTTCAGTTCGCGCAGCGGCAGATATGGCACAACACCGCTGCCACCGGCCGAATCATCGATGATGATTTTCTCGACATTGGAGAAAATCTCCTCGACGGTTTCAATGTAGATGCGCTCCTTGGTGACATCGGGATTTGTCTTGTAGGCCTGATAGACCTGGTCAAATCGTGATGCGTCACCCGTTGCGCGGTTCACAACCTCGGCTTCATAGGCCTCGGCCTCGGCAATCAGCTTTGCCGCCGCACCACGTGCCCGCGGAACAACGTCGTTGCGGAAGGCCTCGGCCTCGTTCTTCAGCCTGTCACGGTCCTGACGCGCCCGCTGCACTTCGTTGAAGGCGTCAATCACATCGGATGGCGGATCAACCGCCAACAGCTGCACGTCGCGGACACGCACGCCCGAGCCATATTCGTCAAGAAGTTCCTGAAGCTGCGCGCGGGCCTGGACCTGAATATCCTGACGGCCTTCGGTCAGCGCCGTCTGGATCTCGGTGCGACCGATGATCTCACGCATCACCGCCTCGGCGGCAACCTTGATTGTCTCGTCGGGTTCGGCGAGGTTGAACAGATACTGGCCGGCATCGGCAATGCGCCAGAACACGACAAAGTCGATATCGACGATATTTTCATCACCGGTGATCATCTGGCTCTCATCGGCAATATCGCGACGCGACGAGCTGTTGCCGCTGACGTCGCGAAAGCCGATTTCGATCCGGTTGTCACGCGTGACCTCGGGGGTCATCACGCTCTCGACCGGGTAGGGAATATGGTAATGCAGGCCCGGCGCGGTGGTGCGAACCCACTCGCCGAACCGCAGGACGACGCCCTGCTGCTGCGGATTGACACGGTAGAAACCGGTCATCGCCCAGATGGCGATGGCGACAATCACCAGCAGTGACATCGATTTTCCGCCCGAGGGGATCAGCCGGCCAAGCGCCTCGCGCCCCTGACGGACGGCCTTGTCGAGATCCTGCTGCGAACCACCGCCGCCGCCGCCCCACGGGTTACCGCCATTACCGCCGCCGCCGCGACCTCCACCGCCACCAGATCCGCCCCACGGGCCGCCCTGGTCGCCTCCACCCTGATTATTCCATGGCATGATGCGCCTACTCCATCGCCTTCGGTTTCGACATGCGCCGAGTGCCCACCTTCAGTCAGCGGGCGACGGCACCTGAATCTGTTGGAGAGCATCGAAGCCCCAACCGGCGCGATGCTGTTGCAAAACCACCGGAGACAGCTTATGTCACCCTCAAGTCATCCACATATTTGCACACAGGCTGGTGATTTCAAGCATGGCCAACGAATTGACAGACGCAACAGTCACGGCGGCACTCGCGACGGTGACAGCACCCGGGCGGGACACCGATCTTGTCACCGCCGGCCAGGTCTCCGGCATCGTCATCAAGGACGGTCATGTCGGCTTTACGATCGAGATCGACCCGGCGGAAAAAGGTCACGCCGACGCCATCCGCGCCGCCAGCGAAGGCGCGGTGAAAGCGCTTGACGGCGTGCTGTCGGCGACCGCCATGCTGACCGCGCATCAGGCTACTCCTCAGGCCGGACCTCAGGCCGGGCAGGGCCAGCCCTCCCCGCAACCCGGCGGCGGCGAGGCCGCCTCCCGCGAACCGCTGAAGCCGGCCGGGCATCTGATCGCCGTGGCATCGGGCAAGGGCGGCGTCGGCAAATCTACCACCGCGATCAATCTGGCCCTGGCCATCGCGGCCACCGGCCAGCGCGTCGGCATTCTCGATGCCGATATCTATGGCCCGTCGCTGCCGCGGCTAATCGGTCAGAACCGCAAACCGCAGAGCGATGGCAAGAAGATCATCCCGATTGACGCCTGGGGGCTGCAAACGATGTCGATCGGCTATCTTGTTGCCGAGGACGCGCCGACCATCTGGCGCGGCCCGATGGTGATGAGCGCGATCGAGCAGATGCTGCGTGACGTCGCCTGGGACAATCTTGATGTGCTGATCATCGACATGCCGCCCGGCACCGGCGACGCGCAGCTGACGCTCTCGCAACGCGCCGCCCTGTCGGGCGCGGTTATTGTCTCGACGCCGCAGGATCTGGCGCTGATCGACGCCCGCAAGGGCCTCAACATGTTCCGCAAGGTCAATGTGCCGGTGCTTGGCATCATCGAGAATATGAGCCATTTCATCTGCCCCGACTGTGGCGGGCGGCATGATGTGTTCGGCCATGGCGGCGCGGCGGCGGAAGCCGCGCGCATCGGCGCCCCCTTCCTTGGCGAAGTGCCTTTGGAAATGACCATCCGGGCGACCTCGGATGCCGGCACACCGGTGGTGGCAAAGGACCCGGACGGGCCGCACGCCGCGCATTACCGCGCCATCGCCGACAAGGTGATGGGCCAGCTTGCCACGCCGCCGAAGGCCGGCCCGAAGATTGTCATGGACTAGGTGGCGGCTTCCGCCGGATTCGTCAAACCCGCACCGGCACTTTTCGCGTCAGCCTTTCATAGCGATGCGCCGGCACCGCGCCTTCGGCCGGCACCTCCTGCAGCAGTTCTCGGTCCCAAATGGCGGGGTCTAGTTCCGGAAATACCGCCGCGGCCGGGCCGCCATCGGGATCAATCTCGACAATTGTCAGCTCGATCCGGTCGGTCAGTGCCAGCCCGGCGGCATAGATCTCACCGCCGCCAAACAGGATGATCTCGGGCCGCGCCCCCTCGGTCGCAGCGATCCAGCCCCGCGCCAGATCAAGCGCCTCGTCCATATTTGCGGCGCGCAAGGCCCCCTCGCCGGTCCAGTCGGCATCACGCGTCATGACGATGCTGGCCCGCCCGGGCAGCGCCCGCCCGATCGAATCCCAGGTACGCCGCCCCATGATCAGCGGGCATCCCATGGTCAGCGCCCTGACCCGTTTCAGATCCGCCGGAAGATGCCACAGCAACCCGGCGCCATCACCGATCACCCGGTTCCGCGCCATCGCCACGACAGCGACCATCTCGAGTCTGGCGGTCATGTCAGACGGCGATCGGTGCCGGGATGTTCGGCGCCGCCTCATAGCCGGTGATCTCGAAATCCTCGAAGGTGAAGCCGTCAATGCTGTCCGGAACGCGCCGCAGCACCAATGTCGGCAGGGGACCCGGGGTACGGGTCAATTGCAGCCGGGCCTGCTCGAAATGATTTGAATAGAGATGCGCATCGCCAAGCGTATGGACAAAGGTGCCGGGCTTCAGATCGCAGACGGCGGCGATCATATGCGTCAACAGCGCGTAGGAGGCGATATTGAACGGCACACCAAGAAAGATGTCGGCGCTGCGTTGATAGAGCTGGCAGGACAGCCTGCCCTCGGCGACGAAAAACTGGAACAGGCAGTGGCAGGGCGGCAGGGCCATCTGCGGCAGATCGGCCGGATTCCAGGCCGAGAGCATCAGCCGCCGCGATTCCGGCGTTGTCCTGATCGCCTCGACAAGCTCGGCAAGCTGGTCGATCTCGCGCCCGTCCGCACCCTGCCAGCGACGCCACTGCTTGCCATAGACCGGGCCAAGATCGCCATTCCCGTCGGCCCATTCATCCCAGATCGACACGCCGTTTTCCTGCAGATAGCGGATATTGGTGTCACCGCGGATGAACCACAGAAGTTCATGGATGATCGAGCGCGTGTGGAGCTTTTTCGTCGTCAGCAGCGGGAAGCCATCCGCGAGATCAAAGCGCATCTGATGCCCGAACACGGCACGCGTACCGGTGCCGGTGCGGTCGCCGCGATCGACGCCCTCATCGAGAACGCGGTTCAGAAGAGTGACATGCCGACCGCAGGCGATCAAGCCGCAATCAGCCCGCGAACCGAATTGGCCGCGCATTCATCCCGGCCGTGATGCATGCAGCCAGCCAGCGCGCTGGCCAGTCCAACAACCAGTCCAACAACCAGCCCAACAACCAATATGAACATCACATTTGTGAAAACAGCTTTCAAAGCGTCGCCGCTGGACCTATATTGAAGGTGCCGGCTTGCCGGCTATGGCGATAAACGTGCTGTGAAATAGGCAGAGCGGACCCGGGGGCGGTACCCGGCGCCTCCACCATTTCAGCCGACACCTGATTCGATGGCGAATGACGGCTGAAAGACTGGGGGCGAAACAGGATCGACGCATGTAATAAAGACAGTATTTTCGCTCGGTATGGTACCCGCCGTTATCGGGCCATGTAGTAGTTGCAAATGACAACACTGCTCCGGTAGCAGCAGCAGCCTAACGGCAGCGAAAGCAACCGATCTTAAAGTCCAGTCCGCTTGAGCTCGGGTTGGCGGGGTTTGGAACGCACCTGGCAACAGAAGCGTTCCTCTTCTTCCCACAGGTACCAGCTGGATCAGGTAAATGCGCGATGAATGATGACGGGCAGGAATTCACCGGACTCAATTACGAGCTTCTCGTCGAGGAATCGCTTCGTATGGTTGTGCGCTCGGCCCTGCAGATCACCGAAATCAGTGGCCTTCCCGGCGAAACGCATTTTTATATTGCTTTCAAGACCGGGTATCCGGGCGTGACCATGGATGACGCCCTTCGCGCGCAACACCCGGAGACCATCACCATCGTCCTGCAACACCAGTTCGCCGACCTTGTCGTCGCCGATGACAGCTTCACCGTCACGCTGTTTTTCGGTGGCAAACCATCCACCATGACCGTGCCATTCGCCGCGGTGACCAGCTTCAACGACCCGTCGGTTGGTTTCGGCCTGCAATTTGGTGGCGATGACGAGGCGGATAATGACCGGGAGGTCGGTGACGAGGCCGTAATCGAAACACCGGATGGTGCGGAAACGGCAGCGGACAACGGGGGAACGGCCGAGGTTGTGTCACTGGACAGTTTCCGCAAATCCCCTTCCTGAGCGTCCACCCTGTCCGCACGGATTGACCAATGACCGATTTTGCCTATAGCCCGATGTTCCCGCTCGGGGACGACAGCACCGAATATGAACTTGTCACCAGCGATCATGTCACGCTTGTCGAACTTGGCGGCGAGACCTTCCTGAAGATCGAGCCGGAGGCACTTCGCCTGCTGGCACAGCGTGCCTTCACCGACATCTCGCACCTTCTGCGCAGCAGCCACCTGGCCCAGCTGGCGGCGATCCTCGATGATCCGGAGTCGACGCAGAATGACCGTTTCGTGGCACTTGAAATGCTGAAAAACGCCGTTATCGCGGCCGAAGGGCTGCTGCCGATGTGCCAGGATACCGGCACCGCGATCATCTCCGGCACCCGCGGCGATCATGTGCTCGTCGGCGGTGATGAGGGTGAGGCGCTGTCGCGCGGCGTGTTCGACACCTATCAGCAGAGCAATCTTCGCTATTCACAGCTGGCGGCAACAGGCATGTTCGACGAGGTCAACACGGCAACCAACCTGCCGGCGCAGATTGATCTCTATGCCGGCAAGGGGCTGGAATACAAATTCGCCTTCATCCAGAAAGGCGGCGGGTCGGCGAACAAGACCTTCCTCCATCAGAAGACCAAGGCGGTGCTGAACCCGGAATCGATGCGGGAGTTCATCCGCACGGCGATCCTCGATCTCGGCACCTCGGCCTGCCCGCCCTATCATCTGGCGGTGGTCATCGGCGGCACCTCGGCCGAATATAATCTGAAGACGGTCAAACAGGCCTCGATCCGTGCGCTTGACGCGTTGCCGACCGAAGGTAACAGCCTTGGCCATGCCTGGCGCGATCTGGAATGGGAGGCCGAAATCCTGCAGATCACGCGTGATCTGGGGATTGGCGCGCAGTTCGGCGGAAAATATTACTGTCATGATGTGCGGGTGATCCGTCTGCCGCGCCATGGCGCGTCCTGCCCGATTGGCATTGGCGTATCCTGCTCGGCCGACCGGCAGGCACTTGCCAAGATCACGCCGGAGGGCATTTTTGTCGAGAAGCTGGAGCGTGACCCGGCACGCTATCTTCCCGAAATCGATACGTCTGACGAAATCCCGGCGGTGCCGGTCGATCTGAATCGTCCGATGGTGGAAATTCTGGCGACGCTCAGCCAACATCCGGTGGCGACAAGGCTGGCCCTGACCGGCCCGCTGATCGTGGCCCGTGACATCGCGCATGCCAAGCTGCTGGAACGCCTGCAGGCGGAAGGCGATCTGCCACAATGGTTCAAGGACCATCCTGTCTATTACGCCGGACCGGCAAAAACACCGGAAGGCATGGCGTCAGGGTCATTCGGACCGACCACAGCCGGGCGCATGGACAGCTATGTCCCCACCTTCCAGGCGGCAGGCGGGTCGATGGTGATGCTGGCGAAGGGCAACCGCTCACGCCAGGTTCGCGAAAGCTGCGAGGCGCATGGCGGGTTCTATCTTGGCAGCATCGGCGGCGTCGCCGCGAAGCTGGCGCTGGAATCGATCAGGAAGATCGAAGTGCTGGAATATCCCGAACTCGGGATGGAGGCTGTCTGGAAGATCGAGGTCGAGAATTTCCCGGCCTTCATCATCACCGACGACAAGGGTAACGACTTCTTTGATATCCGGTGACGTCGGGTTTGGTCACGCCGGCGGCGGGCCACCGCTGGCATAATCGATCAGCTGGATCGTATGCCGGACAGGGATCTCGCCATCAAGCTGCTGGATACATCCGATATTGCCCGCGGCCACAATCGGGGCGCCAGTATCACGGATATTGTCAAGCTTGCGCCGGCGCAACCCATCGGCCATGTCGGGCTGCAGGATGTTGTAGACCCCCGCCGACCCGCAGCACAGATGCGGCTCCAGCGGTTGCCGCACCTCGAACCCGGCCTGACGAAGCAGGCTGACCGGCAGATCGTGGATTTTCTGTCCATGCTGCAGGGAACAAGCCGAATGATAGGCCACAACACCGCGCCCTTCCGGTGCCGGATCGATGATCGTGTTCAGCGGCAGTTCGTCCAGCAATTCGGCAATGTCGCGGGTCAGCCCTGCCACCTGTGCGGCGATATCCTTCAATTCCGGATCGTCGCCGATCACATGCTCGTAATCCTTGACCATCGTGCCGCAGCCGGACGCATTGACGACAATGGCGTCGACCGCACCGCTGCGAATTTCGTCTCGCCAGGCCAGCAGGGTCGATCTGATCGCGGACCGGGCCGCGTCGGCCTCGCCGATATGATGCGCCAGCGCCCCGCAGCAAAACGCCTCGGCACGCACGGTCACCCGCACACCAAGCTTGTTGAGAACCCGTATGGTGCTGGCATTGATCGCAGGATCAAGCGCGCGCTGGGCACATCCGGCCAGAAGAATGACATGACGAATGGCCTTGACGCGCGGCTCAAACCGCATCGTCCGGCCGCCAACCCTGTCAAAACGGGGCGGTTTGCGCGGCAGCTTGGCCAGCGCCGCGCGGATACGCTCCGGCATGACCGGCGCGAAGAGGCTGCCGATCCGGCCAAGGCGGATCATCAGATGAAACCGCGCTGCATGGGGAATGACATGCACCAGCATCCGCCGCATCAACCTGTCAGCCCATGGCCGCCTAACCTGCCGGTCAAGCCGGTCACGGCCAATTTCGATCAGATGATGGTAATCGACGCCCGAAGGGCATGTTGTCGTGCAGGCAAGACAGCCAAGGCAGCGGTCAAGGTGAATCCCGGTATCGGATGACACGCTGTCAGGGCTTTCAAGAAGTTCACGCATCAGCCAGATGCGCCCGCGCGGGCTGTCACGCTCGTCACCGGTCATCACATAGGTCGGGCAGGTCGCGGTGCAGAACCCGCAATGGACGCATTTGCGGAGAATGGCATCAGCCTCGCGGACCTGTGGGTCAAGAAGCTGGATTTCGGTGAAATGCGTCTGCATGCCGCCCTCGTCTACATGCCTTCATGCATGCGTTCATAATTCAGCACGCCGAGCGGGTCAAAGGATGCCTTGACCCGCTTGTGAAGCTCAAGGACCGGTCCGGACAGCGGCTGGAATGGCGCAATGCTCTCGCGCGTCGCGCCAACATCGCGGATCAACATGGCGAACCCGCTGCCAAGGCCGGCGATGGCAGCGCGAAGTGCCGTCCCGATATGCGGCGAAGTGCCGGCAATCCATAATAGCCCCCCTGCCCAGTCGGCGATCATCCGGACATCAAGACCAGGATCAAGCGCCGCCATCACCCGCGGCGCGTCGGACGGGGCACAGGACACCTTCCAGATATCATGCGGCCTTTCGGCGAGCGGCTGGATATCCCTGATCCGCTGCCACAGAGCAGCACTCCTGTCAGCATCAAGCGGCTCGCCGCCACTGAGTGCCAACAGATGGCCAAGCCTGTCCGCCACCGAGGCCTCGATCCCTTCCAGCCTGATCACCGCCGTAAAGGGCATGCCAAGATCGACGCCTTCCTCGGCGGCGACGGTCTGCGGCAGGATGGCGGCAGCCCCGGGTTCATGCGCGGTGGCAAAGATCGAGGCAATGCCCGAAACGGCATCGATCAGGCTGTCATGACCGACAAGGAGCGAACGCGCGGTTTCGGGCGCTGGCAGGGTCTTCAGCGTGATCTCATCCATCACGCCAAGCGTGCCGAAAGACCCGCACATCAGTTTCGACAGATCATAGCCGGTGACATTCTTCATCACCTTGCCGCCCGACTTGAACAGCTCGCCGCGCCCCGACACCGCCTCGAAGCCGAGCAGATAGTCGCGCGCCGCACCGGCGGTCAGTCGCCGCGGGCCGGACAGGTTGGCGGCGATCACACCGCCGATGGTGCCGCTGGCCCCCGGCGCGCCCTCACCCAGAATGCGTGACAGGCGGGGCGGCTCGAAGGCCAGTATCTGGCGCGCCTCGGCAAGCGCCGCCTCGACAATTTCCATCGGCGTTCCGGCGCGTAGCGTCAGGACAAGCTCCTCCGGCTGGTAATCGATGATTCCGCTGAAGGCGGAGACATCGAGAACAGCATCATAGGATGCGGCGCGGCCAAGATGGCGTTTGGTGCCACCGGCACGCAGCTCAAGCCGCGACTTTGCAGCCACCGCGTCCTGAATGGCATCCTGTGCCTGCTGCAGATCGGAGATGACAATATCGGTCATCAGGCAATGGCCCCTTGCAAGTCAGTCCGGCCAGCCGAATGCCGGTGTCCTAGAATCTCGGCAGATCGGGATGTGGCAGCTTGCCCTTGTGGACATGAAGCCGGCCAAGCTCGGCACAGCGATGTAGATGGGGAAACACCTTGCCGGGATTCAGAAGATGTCCCGGATCGAAGGCGCATTTCAGACGCTGCTGCTGTTTCAGATCATCCTCGGTGAACTGGATGTTCATCAGATCGCGCTTTTCAACGCCGACACCATGTTCGCCGGTCAGCACACCGCCCATCTCGACACAGCTTCGCAGAATGTCGGCGCCAAATTCCTCGGCGCGTTCTAGTTCGCCCGGCTGGTTGGCGTCGAACAGGATCAGCGGGTGAAGATTGCCATCACCGGCGTGGAAGACATTGGCGACACGCAGGCCATATTGCTGGCTCAGCGAATTCATCCGCCGCATCATGTCGGGTAGACGGCGTCGTGGAATGGTGCCATCCATGCACAGATAGTCCGGTGAAATCCGGCCAACAGCCGGAAAGGCCGATTTGCGGCCAGCCCAGAACAGGTTGCGCTCTTCCTCGGACTGGCTGACGCGTACCGACGTTGCGCCGGCCTTGCGGACGATCGCCTCGACGCGTTCGATCAGCGCGTCAACCTCTACCTCTGGACCGTCAAGTTCGATGATCAGAAGCGCCGCCGCCTCGCGCGGATAGCCGGCATTGGCGAAATCCTCGGCGGCGTTGATGGCAAGCCCGTCCATCATTTCCATGCCGGCGGGGATGATGCCGGCAGCGATGACATCACCAACCGCCTTGCCGGCATCGCCAGTGTCCTCAAATCCGACAAGAAGCGCCCGCGCGGTGGCCGGTTTCTGCAGAATGCGAAGCGTCACCTCGCTGACAACGCCAAGCAGCCCCTCGGATCCGGTCATCACACCAAGAAGGTCATAATCACCCGAATCAAGATGCTTGCCACCGAATCGCAGGATTTCACCCTCGATCGTGACAATCTCGACACCAAGGAGATTGTTTGTCGTCAAACCGTATTTCAGACAGTGAACGCCGCCCGAATTCTCGGCCACATTGCCGCCGACCGAACAGGCGATCTGGCTTGACGGGTCCGGCGCATAATAGAAACCGTCCGCCTGCACGGCGTGGGTGATGGCAAGGTTGGTCACGCCGGGCTGCGCGACAACACAGCGGTTGGCGTAATCCACCTCAAGGATGCGGTTGAATTTTCCAAGGCCAAGAAGCACGGCATCCGCCAGCGGCAATGCGCCGCCTGACAGCGAGGTCCCGGCCCCGCGCGGCACCACCTTGACCCCCTGCTCGTGGCAATATTTCATCACGGCGGCGATCTGCTCGACCGTTTCGGGCAACACCACCGCCAGCGGCACCTGTCGGTAAGCGGACAGGCCGTCAGAGTCAAAGGCCTTCATGCTTTCGGTCGAATCGACGACGCACCCGTCAGGCAGCATCCGCCGCAGCGCGCCGCAGATGTCGTCGCGCCGGTTCATCACCGCCTGATCTGGTTCTGGCATCAACATGGCCGGGGTCCGTCAGCAAAAGGTTTCCGGCTATCACTATACATGCAATCGGCCCGACCTGTCAGCGCCATGTGACAGGTGATTTGCCGCACCGGCCATCAAAGGCCGCCCGAAACAAAAGATGCTGAAATGAAAAACGGCCGGCAAAGCCGACCGTTGGTCAGAATATTTGGCGCGTGTTCAGCCCTGGCGAGCCTTCATGCGCGGGTTACGCTTGTTAATCACGTAAAGGCGACCACGACGGCGCACAACCTGACAGTTGCGATCACGCGACTTGAGAGTTTTGAGCGAGCTGGCGACTTTCATGTTCGGCTCCGGCACAAAGCGTTGAATTCAATGAGCGGGTTGTCTAGCACCGCGCCCCGATGACGTCAATGCAGAAATCGGCTGGCGTGACGGTGCTAGCCGGCGCAGACCACGCCTGTTCCCTTGAGCCCACAATAGCCATTCGGCACCTTGTGCAGATATTGCTGGTGATAATCCTCGGCATAGTAGAACGGTCCGGCCGGCCCGATTTCGGTTGTAATCTCGCCAAGTCCTCGCCCCGCCAGTGCCGCGCCATAATCGGCCGCCACCCGCCGGGCAAGATCGAGCTGTGCGTCCGAGGTGGTGAAAATCGCCGAGCGGTACTGCGTACCGAAATCATTGCCCTGGCGATAGCCCTGTGTCGGGTCGTGCTCCTCAAAGAAGGTTTTCAGGATTCGGCCAAGGGAAATCTGTGACGGGTCATATACCACCATCACCACCTCGGTATGGCCGGTCCGCCCGGAACATACCTCCTCATAGGTCGGATTGGGGGTGAAGCCGCCAGCATAGCCCACGGCGGTGGTGAACACGCCGTCAAGCTTCCAGAACAGACGCTCGGCGCCCCAGAAACAGCCAAGCCCGAGATGGATTTCCTCGAGATTGTCAGCAAAGGGCCCCATTGTCGGCGTTCCCAGAACGCCATGCGGCGCACCTTCCCAGACTGGCATCTCGCGCCCCGGCAGCGCTTCGGACAGAAGCGGCATGCGCGCCTTGAAGGGATTTGAAAACAGCATGGTAGCCTCGCATTTCACAGATTATGTCTGGCAACGGCACATGTCCTGTCAGGCCTCGCGGCGAAGCGCCTCGACACCCGGCAGCTCGCGGCCTTCCAGCCATTCCAGAAATGCGCCGCCAGCGGTTGATACATATGAGAATTGGTCGCTGACCCCGGCATTTGCAAGGGCGGCCAGCGTATCACCGCCACCGGCGACGGACATTGTGTCTCCGGCCTGAGTCGCCTTGGCCACGGCCCGCGCCACGGCGGTGGTGGCGCTGTCAAAGGGCGGGAACTCAAACGCGCCCATCGGCCCGTTCCATACAATGGTCCGGCATCCGGCAAGATCAGCCATGGCGGTGGCTATGGATTGTGGGCCGGCATCGAGAATCAGGTCGTCCGGCGTCACTTCGCCCGGCAACGCAATCCGGTGTGGCACATCGCGCGCCAGCTCTGTCGCCACAAGAAAATCCTCCGGCAGGCCTATATCACAGCCATGCGCCGCCGCCTTGTCAGCGATGGCGCGCGCGGTCTCGACCATATCGGCCTCGACAAGCGACGCCCCGACATCCTGGCCAGCCGCCAGCAGGAAAGTGTTAGCCATGCCGCCACCAAGGATCAGCCGGTCGACTTTCACAATCAGATTTTCCAGCACCTGAAGCTTTGTGGACACTTTCGCACCGCCGACAATCGCTGCCACTGGGCGCGCCGGCGATGCCAGCGCGGCGTGAAGGGCCGCCAATTCCGCACCAAGCGCACGGCCTGCCGTCGCCACCGCCATCATACGTGGCAGGGCTTCGACCGACGCATGCGCGCGATGCGTGCAGGAAAACGCATCCCCGACATAGATATCGCCAAGACTGGCCAGAGCGGCGGCGAATTGGGCATCATTCGCCTCTTCGCCCGCATAAAACCGCAGATTTTCCATCATCATCAGATCGCCATCCGCAAGTTCCGTAACGGCACGGCGCGCGCCTTCGCCAAGGAGATCGGCCTCGACAGGCACCTGGCAGTCGAGAAGCTCGGCCAGACGCGCGGCAACCGGCGCAACCGAGAATTCCGGCGCGACCTTGCCCTTCGGGCGCCCGAGATGCGTCAGGATGATGATCCTGGCACCGGCCTGCCGGAGCGATTTCAGCCCTGGAAGAATACGCCGGATGCGGGTGTCGTCGCTCACCCTGCCATCGACAATCGGCACATTCAGATCGAGCCGCACAAGACAGCGTCTACCGGCTGTCTGCACTTCATCGACAAACAAAAAGGGAGCGTCCATTAGCGAAATCTGATATACTTGTTGCCAGTTTGGGAATGCATATCGCTTAACCGAATTCAGTCTCGCCGGCAAGGAGCACCGGACGGTTTAGGCAGCTTTTCCGATGAATGATGCCGCGACGCCGCCGCAAAATCGGGCCCGAGTGCCTGTGACGGGTAGCCGGTCGCGACTTTGGTTTTGCTGGGATCTGCATATATCTACGGACTGCTTTCGAGATGTTACCTGTATATGTTCTTTCGTTACGTCGAAATCAGGCACGGCGGCGTGAAATCAAAAGCCATCTGGAGGCATTGGGCATATCGTTCGAATGGATCGACGGTGTTGATGGCCGGCAACTGTCGGCCCAGGAAAGGAGCGAATTCCTGTCAAATGAACGTCAATTCTTCGCAAAAGGCCCCATGTCTGATGGTGCCCTCGGATGTTTGCTGAGCCATCGTTTGGCGTGGCAGAAGATTGTTTCAGATTCCGACAACGCCGCGTTGATTCTCGAGGATGATGCTGTTCTCCAGCCGGAAACAAAGGACGCGCTTTCACGCATTGAAATGCTTGCCGGCAGGTTTGACATGATTCATCTCCACCATACGACAAAAAGACCGCTTATTGGCAATTTCGACATCTCTGAGACGCAGTCACTTTCGTTACATAAATACAATCCCATCCAACTTGTGGCGTATGTGATCAGTCGCAATGCGTGCGAAAAATTGCTGAAACTTTGTCTGCCCGCGGTGTTCGAAGTTGATTTGCTGTGCCAGCGATGGTGGGAGCATGGCCTGACGACCTTGACCGTTGACCCGCCACTGGCGACAGAGATCGGCGGCACCTCGACAATCGGATATCCGAGCATCCCGCCGGTTTGGCAGAATGACAGCGTCAGGCACAAGGTCGGCCGGTATTTCAATCGCAGGAAAGCCTCGGTTATGAAGCGTTACCTGTTTCACCGAATGTCTGCGGATGTAATGTCAAGATTGGCGAGTGACTGATACCGGTGAAATTAACACGCCCCCGAAGGAGGAGGTTTCCATCCCCGCGTCGTGGCAAGATGGTTGCGAACTAGAACCGATTTTCATCCTTTGAATGTCTTTCATAGGATTTTTCCTCGACGAGCGCTGACCCGGTCGCGAGGTTGATCCGTTTCTTCAGCTCGGCCCGCCGGTCATTGGTGACATAGACGGCGCGCGCCAGCTCGATGAAACGCTCGCCGAAACGCCCGGCCGCATCCTCGGCGCGAATGTTGTCCTCGATGTCCCACAGCTCGCCATTGACGGCACGAAGCGCATCACTCAAGGCAACCATTTCATCACTGTCGAAGACGCCGCCGCTGACAAGAGGGCGAAGCGTGTCCAGCTCGGCGGTGATATTCCGCAGCTTGTCCGGATCGGTAATCCGCGCCGACTTGATTTCGAGAATGGTGACCTTGTCGACAACCTCGCCGACCGAGACAGGAACGCTGAGTAACATGATGGTTGCTTCTTGCTGATAACACCGTGATCTGCCTCTGTGTCGCGCAGTTTGGCGCATGGCGCAAGCCATGTTTGCGGGGCTTGCCGACACAACCGGCCTGTCCTTTTCGCCAGCCGCGTGATAGGCAGGCTGTCTCCGGAAATCACAGAACACGCCGATGTCGTCCTCCACACCACCAACCATCTCGACCCGTAGCCGCGAATTCTGGGCCGGCGTCAGGCAGGAATTGCCGCTGCAGCTTGGCGTCGCACCCTTCGGCCTTGTATTCGGCGTCCTCGGCATCGCCAGCGGCCTGACGCCGCTGCAAACCATCCTGCTGTCCTCGATCATCTTTGGCGGCGCGAGCCAGGTTGTCTTTGCCCAGCTGTGGGGCGCCGGTGTACCGGCACCGGTGGTCGGTGCCTCGGTATCGGTGATCAATCTGCGCCACGCCCTCTACAGCGCGTCGATCGCCCCATACCTTCGCAGCCTGCCGCTGGTCTGGCGGGTACCGCTTGCCTATCTGCTGACCGATGAAGCCTATGCGGTGACAATCCACCGCCTTCGCAATGAGCCGCCCTCCCCGCACCAGCATTATCACCTGCTTGGCACCGGCATGACGCTGTGGGTCTGCTGGCAGATCACCACAGTGACCGGTGTACTGTTCGGTGCCACGATCCCGCAATCATGGTCGCTCGGCTTTGCCATCCCGCTGACCTTCATCGCGATTGTCGCGCCGGCCATCCGGCGACGCGCGGACCTGGCGGCCTGCCTTACCGCCGGCATCATTTCGGTTGTCGGCCAGCCATTGCCATGGAAAAGCTGGATCATCCTCGCCGCCATCGGCGGCATTGCCGCCGGGTATCTGACGCACCGCCACGGCACTCGTGAGGTGGCCTGATGATCTGGCTTGTGATGATTGCCTGCGGGCTGTTCACCTTTGCAACGCGTTTCGTGATGTTTTCCGACGCCGCGCCGCGCCAGCTTCCAGAGTGGCTGCAGGATGCGCTCGGCTTCGTGCCGATCGCGGTGCTGACCGCCATTATCGTGCCGGCGGTGCTTGTCTCACCCGAAGGCGGGCTGGCACTGGCCGGAAACGCCCGCCTGCCAGCGGCGCTGGTGGCCATCACCGTGGCGCTTGTGACGCGTTCGGTGCTGGCGACAATCGTCACCGGCCTTGTGGCCCTGTGGTGTCTGGACTGGCTTGTCTACTGACCGGCTTCACCCGGCAGCAAAGCGGTCACAGGAGGCGGCAAGCTTCAGATCAAGATCGGATACGCCACCAAGCGAATGCGTCGTCCAGCGGATGGTGACGCGGTTATATATATTCGACCATTCAGGGTGATGGTTCGCACGTTCCGCGGCCATCGCGACCCGCGTCATGAAGCCAAACGCGCTGTTGAATCCCTTGAAGCTGTATGTCTTCTCAAGGGCAATCCCGCCCGCGGACAGCGTCCAGCCATCAAGCTCCGCCAGCCGGAGGTCCAACTCGTCCCGTGCAATCAATGTCGCCATTCCATCCTCCAGACTTGCGCGCCGATCCCGGTTTCGGCGACTATAGAGATCGGAGAGACCCGTCGCCATGCCGAAAACATTACTGATCATCGCCCACGCCCCGTCGCCAAACACCATCGCGCTGGCCGAGGCGGCGCGGCGCGGCGCCACCCATCCGGATGTGGGAGACGTGACAGCACGGCTCTGTTCGCCCTTCGAGATCACCTCCGGCGATCTGGCAGCCATTGACGGCCTGCTGCTGGGGACGACCGAGAATATCGGCTATATGGCAGGGGCGACGAAGGACATGTTCGACCGCTGCTACAATGACTGGCTTGGCCGGCACGAAGCCCTGCCGGTCGGCATTTACATCCGCGCCGGCCTGGATGGCACGGCGACGCGCCGCGCGCTGGAGGGAATTGTCGGCGCACAGCGGTGGCGGCTTGTGGCACCGCCGCTGATTTTACATGGCGACTGGTCGGACAGCTATCCCGGCGAGGTCGAGGAGCTGGCCATGGGCATGGCGGCAGGCCTCGATGCCGGTATTTTCTGAGAACAGGCGTCGCTAGCTGCCAGATTTGCTGTGCGAGTGGCTATGTGAATGGCTTTGTGAATGGTTGTGGCCACCGGATACACCACCGTCGCCGACAGCGATATCATCCGGGCGTTTGACATGAGCCGAAAGTCGCCTCGTCTTGCCAGAGGCGAAGGTGAGTTCAACCTCCAGCATCTGCCCTGCCTGCAATGTCCGGGTCAGCCCCATCAGCATCAGATGCAGGCCGCCAGGTGCCAGTTCGACCATGCCGCCGGCAGGAATTTCGATCCCATCCCGCAGGGCCCGCATCTTCATCACCCCGTTTTCATGTATCATGGTGTGAATTTCGGCCTTCGCGGCGAAATCCGCCGTGACACCGACAAGCCTGTCAGCCTCGCCCGAATGGTTGTGGATGGTCAGATAACCGCCAGTCGCGGTCATGCCGGGGGCGGTGGCGCGGATCTCTACATCACTTGTCTTCAGACCATCCATGGCACTGGCCGTGGTCGCTCCGGTGGCCAGAAGACCCATGAAAAGCAAGAGAACGAGGGTTATAGCCGGTTTGATCATCATGATGGCACTCTTTGATTGTCTCTGATCAGTTACTGGCCCGTGTTACCGATACTTCGGACAGGCCGGCAATGTTCTGAATGCCAAGCTGTGCCATGACATCGCGAAGCTCTTCAAACAGGATCGCCGCGGCATGTTCGCCGCCTTTGTCGCCAAGCGCGGCGACAGCATACATGAAGGCACGGCCAAGCAGCACGAAATCGGCCCCCAAGGCAAGCGCCTTGGCAATATCGAGCCCGGATTGAATGCCACTGTCAACGATCAGCGGCACCTTGTTGCCAACCACCGAACGGATGTGCGGCAGCTGGTGAAGCGGATGCGGAGCGGCATCCAGCTGACGGCCGCCATGATTGGAAATCACCAGCGCATCGCAGCCCTGACGCATCGCGCGTTCGGCATCCTGGCCATGCAGGATTCCCTTCAGCAGCAGCTTGCCGGGCCATTGGTCACGGATCACATCGAGGTAATCCCAGTCGAGGCTGCCATTCAGCTGCGAGCCAATGAATGTGGTGATCGGGAGTGACTTGTCCCTGGCGGCATAGGGTTCCATGTTGCGGAATCGCGGCCCGCCATTCATCAGCATCCGCAATGCCCATTTCGGCCGCATCGCCGACTGCAGCAGCACTGAGGGGCTATACATCGAATTGCCGCGACTGCCCAGCGGCGCGCCGGCAATCCGCATCCGCTCGCGGCGGCTTGGCGCCGGAACATCCGCGGTAACAACCAGCGTGTCCACACCGGCGTCGCGCGCGCGCCGCATCAGATCGAAACAGATATCACGGTCGCGTGGCGGGTAGAGCTGGAACCAGGCCATCTGACCACCAACCTCGGCGACGCGCTCGATCGATTCACCGGCGACCGTGCTCAACGTGTAGGGAAAACCGTTCTTGCGCGCCGCCCTGGCGAGGATCCGCTCGGCCCCGGGCCAGATCGTCGAGGACAGGCCGATCGGTGCGACGCCGAATGGCGCGTTGTATGTCCGGCCGAGCAGCGAGACCGACAGGTCCGGGTCAACCCGGCCGCGCAGAAATTGCGGCGTCAGCGCGAGGCTGTCATAAAAGGCCGCATTGGCTGCCTTGGTCACGTCGTGCCCGGTACCGGAATCCAGATAGGCGAAGATGAAGGAGGGGATGCGACGTCGCGCCGCCGGTTCCAGATCACGCAGTCGCGGATATTTCATCATCGGGTCCATGATTTCACCTCTCCTGCACCGGTCACAAAGCCAACGACCATCGCCAGGACGACGGCGAATACAGGCCTTGATAAGGTCATCGTCAAACCCGAGAACGGCGTTGCAACATCAAACCAGAGATTTGGAAATAGATGACACCGCGCCATCTTGCAACCCATCGTCAGCCGGGCCGGCATGATAAAACGTGCCATGACGTCACAGGTGCCGGTTACGCTTGCGTATCATCCGCGCCGGGGCTAGGAAACGGGCTATGGAGAGATCAACACATGGCCTCGCACATGGCCTGACACCGAAACAGCGCCGCCTTATCGCCATCGCCGTCATCGCGGCCCTGCTGGCAGGCGCGGTAACGCTTGTTCTGGGCGCACTTCGCGAGAATATCGTGTTCTTCTACACCCCGTCCGAGATCCCCGCCGATATCGAGGGGCGGCCGGTTCGCCTTGGCGGTCTTGTCAAGGATGGCAGCGTTCGGATTGACGGCCTTGAATCAAGCTTCATCGTCACTGATGGCGAGGCCGAAATCGCCGTCAGCTTTGACGGCGCGCTGCCAAGCCTGTTCCGCGAGGGACAGGGGGTTGTCGCCGAGGGGCGGATCAGCAATGGCGCGCTGACCGCAAGCAATGTCCTCGCAAAGCATGACGAGACCTATATGCCGCGAGAGGTGGCGGAGTCACTTCGCGACAAGGGCGTGTGGCAGGGCGGCGACAGCTAGGCGCCGCGGTCCGGCCCATCCTGCTCACCATCATCGACTGTTTGCGCCGCCGCTGCGGATGCCGGCATCGGCGCTCCCGTCATGACATCCACCTCACGTTCGCGTTCCCGGTAGATGGTGTAGAGACCGCCAGCCAGAATCATCGCCATGCCGCCCCAGGACAGCGCGTCAGGCCATTCATTCCAGATCAGGATTCCCCAGATCACCGCGAACGGGATGGCGGTGTATTCGAACGGTGCGATGATCGATGCCTCGACCGACCGGTAGGCGTTCGACGAGGTCACCGACAGGAACAGAACGGCCAGCGTGCAGAAGCCGAGAAACAGCATGTCCTGACCGGTCGGCATCATCGGGGCGCGAAGCAGGAAGTCGAGTGAAACATTGTCGGATTCGGGACGCGGCCAGATGAAATTGACCGCCAGAACCGGCAATGCCGCGGCGATATAGCAAATCTGCTGGACCGTCACCATGCCGGACAGGCTGCCCGCCGCCTTGAGACGCCGTGTCCAGATCTGGAACAGCGCGTAGGACAGCGCCGCGCCGAAGACAATCACCGATTCAATGCGGAACTGGTCGGTTCCCGGCTGGATGATGAGCAACACCCCGCCAAGCCCCATACAGACGGACAGAACCCGGTGGATGCCGATCCTCTCGCCAAGAAGCGGCACCGACAGCAAGGTGATCAGCAGCGGCGAGACAAAGAAGATCGAGATCACCGTCGGCAGTGGCAAGGTGCCAAGCGGAATGAAATACAATGTCATCGCCAGCACAAGACACATACCGCGCCCGAAGAACTGCCAGAAAATGCCGGCTGGCAAGGCCCGCAGAGCAGTGATGCCACGCGCAAAGACAAGCATGAGGGCCAGCGCCAGAACACCGCGGACAAGGGCAATCTCGGCCAGTGGCAGATGGTCACTCATCAGCTTGATGAAGGCATCATTGAGCGGAATGATCGCCATCCCGAGCGCCAGCAACCCAACGGCCACAAACGGGCGCTGCATCCAGCCTGACATGACAGACACCTCGCCAGCTTGTTGGATCTGACATCCGCCCTATCACGAAAAATACCGGCCGCAAAGCGCAATCTGATTGCCTGTCGACACCGTCTGCGCCAAGCTTTGAGCGAAAGACATCCGGGGAGACAGGTGATGGCAACGCAGCGTGAAACGACACCACCGGGCGAGGTGCAGCCACCGGGCGAGGTGCAGCCACAGGGCGAAGCACAGCCACAGGGCGAGATACAGAAAGGGTCATGCCACTGCGGCGCGGTGACATTCGAGATCCATGGACCGATTCGCGATTTCCGGCGGTGCGACTGTTCGATCTGCCGGCGCAAGGGCGCCATCATGTGCACCGCCGACAAGGACCAGTTCAGGCTTGTCTCCGGGGAGGAGAATCTTGGCCTCTATCAATGGAACACAAAGACGGCACGCCATTATTTCTGCCGGACCTGCGGGATCTACACCCATCACTGGCGGCGGTCCCGCCCCGAATTCGGCTATAATATCGGTTGCATCGAGGGGGTGGATATCCGCGCGCTGCCGGAGGTCGAAATCTTCAACGGCCAGGCAATGACCGTTGTCGGCGAGGCTGACCGGGCGGAGATGAAGGGCAAGAATTGATCAGATAACAGTGAAGATCAGGATGAGAGCGGTGTCATCCGCATGCGCCGCGTCGCGGCCATCATAGATCGGCACCTCATGAAGGCGCGGCGCGGTGATCCGGGCCTGTGTCTGCAGACACTCAAGCGCCGCCCGGAATCCCTGTGCCGCGAAATGCTGGCTGTTGACGCCAAGCGCCGCCACGCCGCCACTGGCGCAGTGCCTTACAAGGCCGGCAAGCGGTTCCGGCCCCAGATGACCGTGAGTAAAGGTGCCGGCACTGACAATCGCCGCATAACCTGTTGGCAGATGGCTGAAATCCTGCGTCAGGTCGGCCAGCATCAGTTCGCGATAAGCATCTTTTTCGGCCGCCCTGTCGATCATCTCCTGCGAAATATCGACACCGTCGATCACGGTATCCGGTTGGCGGTCACGAATGGCGGTGGCGACAAGCCCGGTCCCGCAGCCAATATCGAGGACAGGGCCGGGCGGGCGTTCCAGACCGGCAAGCACGGCCGCGATGCCAAGCGGATAGACATAGCCAAGGCCACCGGCGAACGTGCGGTCATAATGCGCCGCGAAATCACGGTAATAGCTGACATGCTGATCAGGTGTCTGCAACGCATAGGCACCGGCCAGCAGTGCCTCGCCCTCGCCGCTGTCTGATGTGTCCGACCTGTCCGGAGTTGCCGGTGCGCTGTCGCTGTTATCGCCCTCGCCCGCCATACGACCCCTATATCAACCGGTGATGCCGCTGATCGTCTTGATCTCGAGGAATTCCTCGATACCCCAGGCACCGCCCTCACGCCCGACGCCCGACTGCTTGTAGCCGCCGAAAGGTGCACCGGAGGCACGATGCGCGCCATTCACCTGAACCATGCCGGCACGAAGACGCGCCGCCACACGGCGGGCCCGCTCGGCGCTGTCGGTCTGGATATAGGCGGCAAGGCCGTAGGGCGTGTCATTGGCAATCTCGATCGCCTCATCCTCGCTGTCGAACGGCATCATCGCCAGAACCGGACCGAAGATCTCCTCGCGCATGATCGTCATGTCAGGCGTGGCATCGGCAAACACCGTCGGGCGGGCGAACCAGCCACGATTCAGACCGTCCGGACGTCCGGTGCCGCCAGCGACAAGCCGCGCCCCTTCGTCGATGCCGGCCTGGATCAGCCGCTGCACCTTGTCGAACTGCACCTGCGAGACAAGCGGCCCGATATGACCACCCGTCTTGTCGGGAAGATCGACGACCGTCGCTTCGGCGGTGGCCTTCGCCACCTCGACCGCGCGTTCATAGGCCGGACGCTCAACCAGCATGCGGGTCGCCGCGTTACAGGACTGGCCGGTATTGGCGAAACAGAAACTGGCGCCGCGTTCCACCGCCGCATCGATATCCGTATCTGCGAAGACAAGGTTCGGCGACTTGCCGCCAAGCTCCAGCGACACCGTCTTCACCGTGTCGGCGGCGGCCTTGCTGATCAGGATGCCGGCGCGGGTCGATCCGGTAAAGGACACGACATCGATCCCCGGGTGCGAGGACAGGATGCTGCCAACCCCGACACCGTCGCCATTCACCATGTTGTAGACACCGGCTGGCACGCCCGCTTCATGAATGATCTCGCTGAACAGAATGCTCGACATCGGCGCCACCTCGGACGGTTTCAGCACCATGGTACAGCCCGCCGCCAGCGCCGCGCCGACCTTCAGCACAACCTGGTTCATCGGCCAGTTCCAGGGGGTGATGAGTCCGGCTACGCCGGCCGGCTCATAGACGAGGTCCTGGCCCTCGACCCCGGGGCGAAGCGGATGGTGCCATTCGAAGGCATCCAGCGCGCGGATGAAGGCTTTTAGATGGCCGCGTCCCGATCCGGCCTGATCACTCAGCGCCATGTCGATTGGCGCCCCCATCTCGTTCGATATCGCCTCGGCCATGTCAGCGCTGCGCTTTTCATACACCGCAAGGATGGCGCGCAGCACCTCGCCACGCTCGGCCGGGGTGGTCAGGGACCAGCTGGCAAACGCCGCGCGGGCCGCCGTGATCGCCGCTTCGGCATCGGCCGCCCCGCCAAGCGAAATGGTGGCATAGGCCTCTTCGGTCGCCGGATTGTAAACCGGAAAATCAGTGCCCTCGCGCGGCGCCACCCAGGCCCCGCCGATATAGAAGTTGCGCATATTCTGCATGCTGTTGTCCCCGATGGTCTGCCGGTTCACCCGGCGTCTGGTGCCGCGGCGGGCTTGTGGCGTTCGGCAAGATAGATCCCGCCAAGTACCATCACCGCCGAAATTGCGTGATAATAATAGAGTTTCTCGGACAGAATGAACACCGCCATAAAGGCCGAGAAGACAGGAATGAGGTTGAGATAGAACCCCGCCCGGTTGGGCCCGGCAAGCTCGACACCGCGCATGAAGCAGATCTGCGCAAGCATCGAGGGAAAAATGGCGCAATAGGCGACAATGGCAAGCCCCTTCGGCCCCGGCATCTGCATTGTGCCGGCCCAAAATTCGACACCCATCGACAGTGCGAACACCATCGAGGCGGGAATTGAGAAGAAGGTCAGCAGCAGGGCCGGTGACATCTCGAGCCGGCGGCTGAGCCCGACCATATAGGCGGCATAGCAGAAACAGGCGACCAGCATCAGAAGATCGCCGCTATTGAACTGCATCTCCATCAGCACCGCCGGCGACGCCTTGGTGACAAGCACCGTTACGCCAAGAAACGAGACGGCAAGTCCGAGAACCTGCATGGTGCCGATGCGGGTGCCGAATACGGCAAGGCCAAGCAGCATCACGATGGCCGGCACCGAGCTCTGCGTAATGCCGAGATTGACCGCCGTGGTGTATTGCGCGGCCAGAATGAAGAAAAAGGTAAAGCCGGCCATGCCGCCGCCGCCCATCAGCAAAACCCAGACAAGCCTCTCGCGGACGCGCGGCCATTCGGCGCGAAGCTGCTGCCGGAAAATCACCGCCAGAATGGCAAGACAGGCGAACCAGCGCAGACCCATCATCACCATCGGCGACATCTCGCCGACCGACAGCCTCGCCGCGATGGTATGGCCTGCCCACATGAGCGTCGCCATAATCAGGGTGAAATGCGCGCTGTTCCAGAGCCGTGTCACGACGGGGTGACGCCGCGCAGCCGTTCCGACCGGCGGCGCAGAAGCTCGACCGTCGTCAGCAGGGCGATCGAGATGACCACAAGAATAGTGGCAACCGCAAGGATGGTCGGGCTGATCTGTTCACGAAGGCCGGTGAACATCTGCCAGGGTAGCGTCTTCTGGCTTGCCGACCCGACGAAAAGCACGACCACCACCTCATCAAAGGAGGTGATGAAGGCAAACAGTCCACCTGATACCACACCGGGCAGAATCAAAGGCATCTGAATTTTGAAAAAGGTGGTCATCGGTCCCGCACCGAGATTGGCCGAGGCGCGCACAAGGGATTTGTCAAACCCCACCAATGTGGCGGTCACGGTAATGATCACGAAGGGGATCCCGAGCGCCGCATGCGCCAGCACAACACCGATATACTGACCTTGCAAGCCGATGCGTGAATAGAAAAAATACATGCCTGCCGCTGAAATGATCAGGGGAACGATCATCGGCGAAATGAGGATCGCCATGATGGCCCGGCGGAACGGCACATGCGGCTGGCTGAGACCGATCGCGGCAAGCGTTCCAAACGCCACCGAAAGGAACGTGGCTGCCGGCGCGATCTTGAAGGAATTGCGGACTGCGATCTGCCAGTCGGAATTTGTGAAAAAATCCTCGTAATGCTTCAGCGAATACCCGGCAGGATCAAAATTCAGCATCTCCTTGGTGAAGGTGAAGAAATCCTGCGCGTTGAAAGACAGCGGAATGATCACAAGGATGGGCGCGATGAGGAAAAAGAAAATCAGTCCGCAGATCACCCGAAAACCGTAATACCAGGCGCGTTGCAGGGGTGTGGCATAAACCGGAAGGCTCATCGCGCGGCTCCTATCCCAGCTTCACATTGTCGATGCCGACAATGCGGTCATAGGCATAATACAGCACCAGAACGGCGATCAACAGAATGCTGCCAAGAGCCGCCGCGAGTCCCCAGTTCAGCGAACTCGAAATGTGATAGGCAATCCTGTTGGAAATGAAGGTACCGGTGGTACCGCCAACAAGCTCCGGCGTGATGTAATAGCCAATCGCCAGAATGAACACCAGAATGCTGCCGGCACCGATCCCCGGCACCGATTGCGGAAAGTAGACTTTGGCAAACGCCGTCACATCGTTGGCGCCAAGCGATTTGGCCGCGCGGACATAGGATGGCGGGATCGTACGCATCACCGAATAAAGCGGCAGGATCATGAATGGCAGCAGAATGTGCGTCATCGCCACGATGGTTCCGGTCTGGTTGTTGATCAGCTGCAACCTGTCGGAGTCACCAAGCAACCCGATGGTCACCAGCACGTCGTTGATCACACCTTCCTGCTGCAGCAAAACCTTCCATGCCGAGGTCCGGACAAGAAGCGACGTCCAGAATGGCAACAGCACAAGGATCATCAGCAGATTCGATGTACGCATCGGAAGATGCGACAACAGAAACGCAATCGGATATCCCAGAAGCAGGCACATCAGCGTGATGGCAAGGCTCATGAACAGGGTGCGCTGGAACAACAGGATATAGATCTGCTCGGACTCCGCGCGCGGCTCAACGCCGTCGGGAGTTTTCTTCAGATCGACGGCATTCAGGAAATAACCCGATGTGTAGACCGGCGAGTAAAGCTTCAGAAGCTGCCACAGCTGCGGGTCTCCCCATTTCTTGTCCAGATCGAGAAATTTGTCCTTGAACGGCGCGTCCCCGGCAAGGTCCCATTTCTTGATCCGGCGACCGGACTTGCGAAACAACGAGGCCACCCCCGTCTTTTCATAATTCAATCGCGAGCCGAGGCGGGTGTGCGTCTTGCTTTTGACAGCAGCCTTCATATCGACAGCCAGCGCGGCGAAGACAGCCTCGTCCGGCAACGCGCTGACATCCGGATTCCACTCCTTGAGAGCATCCGTTGTGGCCGGAAGTGTCTGTGCGACAATCTGGTTTTCCACCGACCGGAACAGCATGTCGGCGATGGGCGCAACAAAGGTAACCAGAACGAACGCAAGAAGCGGAGCCACCAGAAGGAAAGCCTCGATCTTCTGCCGACGGAGCGAGCGCTCGATCGACCGCTTCAACGGCGTCCCGTCAGCAGCAAGGAGGGGCTGTGCTCGTTCACTCATCTGATCGTCCCGGATCGAATGGAAACCTGAAATCCGTCACCGGCGAAACGTCACCCCCGGTCACGACAAAACCAAAAAGAAGCATGACAGGCACGCCCAGCTGAAGCGGACGTGCCTGCCCTTTTTCATAGCTGACAGGGCACCTGAAAGGTTGCCACTGTCAACGGCCTATTGTGCCAGCCATGCCTGGAACTTGGCGTCCAGGTCATCGCGGTAGTCGGCCCACCAGGAATAGTTATAGAGGAACGTATTCTTGGCGTTGTTCGGGTCGGTCGGCATATGAGGTGCCATGTCGATACCAAGGGCGGCATGCTTGCCAACCAGCGGTGCCGACGAGGCGCGTGCAGGGCCGTAGGAGATGTATTTCGCCTGATCAGCAAGGCGCTGAGTATCGGTGGCGAAATAAATGTAGTCCATGGCGGCCTTCTTGCGCTCGTCAGACAGACCAGCCGGAATGATCCAGCCGTCAAGATCGAACACCTGCGCGTCCCACAGCATCTTCACCGGCTGCTTCTGCTCCTCGATCAGCGCGAACAGGCGACCATTATAGGTCGAACCGATGACAACCTCACCGTCAGCCAGAAGCTGCGGAGTGTCGGCGCCAGCCGACCACCAGATGGTCTGGTCCTTGATGGTGTCAAGCTTTGCAAGTGCCTTGGCCTGGCCTTCCTCGGTCTCAAGAACGTCATAGACGTCTGCCTTGGCAACACCAGAGCACAGCAGCGCCCATTCCATGTTGTTGATAGGACGCTTTTCAAGCGAGCGCTTGCCCGGGAAGGTGTCCAGGTCGAATACGTCACAGATGTCATCCGGCTCCTTGCCACCCCACTCGGCAACATCGGAACGGAAGCCGAAAGTTGTCGAATAGACGATTTGCGGGATGAAGCACTCGGATACGATCAGGTCGCCAAAATCCTTGGATGCAGGCGTGCCGTCAGGCGCCGCCGCAAGCTGGCTGTCATGGTCGATTTCCATGGCAAGGCCTTCGTCACAAAGGCGCATGGCATCGGACGCCACAACGTCAACCACATCCCATGTGGTGTTGCCGGCCTCGGCCATGGCGCGAAGCTTGGCAACAGCCTCGGCCGAGCTGTCGTCATTGATGATGTTGACGCCAGGATTGGCAGCCATGTAAGGATCATGATAGGCATTTTGCTGCGACGCCGAATAGGCACCGCCCCATGACACGATGGTCATGTCCGCTGCGATCGCGTTGCCCGCGGTCAGGGCCGTCAACGCGGCGGCAGCGAAGAATGTCTTGGTTATTGCAGACATTTTCTGTCTCTCCCTGTTGAACTCTGAAGCGTGCCATCACGCTTCTTCTCGACGCCCGCGAAGCATGGCTTCACCGGGCCATTCGGCCTTAACGGCCAAATTCCTGCATCAATTCTAACCCTCAGACCTGCTTGAAGTCGAGAGCGCGGCAGTCATCCGTCTGCCAGCCGACATGCGTTTCGGTACCAATCTCCAGACCAAGCTGGTCGGCGGTGTTCGGCACCTTGACGATGAATTCATCATTGCCGGCGACATTCATCCGGCAGCGGATATGGTCGCCAAGATAGATCAGCTCCTCGATCCGCCCTTTCAGCATGCTGAGCCCGGCCACCTTCTTCGGCGACACGACACAGCGCTCCGGCCGAATTGACAGGCTGGTCCGGCCACCCTTGCCATCGGTGTTGACGGCCAGCGCCTTGACCGTGTCACCGGCTTCCAGCTTCACCGTCGCCACATTCTTTGACAGCGCCTCGACCGTGCCGGTCAGGGTGTTGTTCTCGCCGATGAACTGCGCGACGAACGAATTCTCCGGCTTTTCATACAACGTCACCGGATCGTCAAGCTGCTGGATCACCCCGTCATCGAACACCGCGATGCGGTTCGACATCGTCAGCGCCTCCGACTGGTCATGCGTCACATAGACGACCGTCACGCCCAGATTTTCGTGGATGTGCTTGATTTCATACTGCATATGCTCGCGAAGCTGTTTGTCGAGCGCGCCGAGAGGCTCGTCCATCAGCACCAGTTCAGGCTCGAACACCAGGGCCCGCGCCAGCGCGATGCGCTGCTGCTGGCCGCCTGACAGCTGTGCCGGCTTGCGATCACCAAAGGCGCGCATCTGCACCATGTCGAGGGCGCGTTTCACCTTTTCCTGAACGTCGCCGGCCGACATGCCGCGCACCTTCAGCGGAAAGGCCAGGTTCTCCGACACTGTCATATGCGGGAACAGCGCGTAATTCTGGAACACCATGCCGATGCCGCGCTTGTGCGGCGGGATGTTGTTGATCGGCTTGCCGCCAAGTTCAATCTCGCCATGAGTGGCGGTCTCGAAACCGGCCAGCATCATCAGGCAGGTCGTCTTGCCGGACCCCGAGGGCCCCAGCATCGTCACAAATTCGCCAGCCTCGATGTCGAGGTTCAAATTCTTCACGACGAGCGTTTCGCCATCATAGCTTTTCTGGACGTTGCGGAAACGAACGAACGGGTTGGTGCCGTCTAGCATTTTCAGTTCACAGCCTTGCGAAACTTTTTCGTTACAGGCCCAGAGGAAAGCACGGGCACAGCGGGCAAGGCAAGCATCTTCTGATCACTCCCCCGTGCAGTTCTCCGCACCATCCGGCACCTGCACAGGCAAGGAGAACAGGCCAAAAAAAGCAGGTCGGCACAGGAGGAGTTGACGGGCCCACCCAAACTGGCTATCCGGCAGCAAGTGACATACGCAGCCACACCGTCCCGCAGCCTGCCCCGCGGCCCGCCCCGTGACCGGTGACTCAAGGAGTGTAGACCATGGCCGCAGACGATCTGATTCATGTGACCCGCTGGCACAATGGCGAGAAGACCTTCTCGCCCTTTTCCGATGCCGAGATGACGCGCCGCCGCGACGCCATGCAGGCGCGCATGGACATCGCCGGAATCGATGCCTGCCTGTTCACCTCCTATCACAATGTCTGCTATTTCTCCGGCTTCGTCTATTGCAAGTTCGGGCGCCGCTATGGCGCCGTTCTGAACGCCAATGGCGTGACCACAATATCGGCGGCTATCGATGGCGGCCAGCCCTGGCGCCGCTCGGTCGGCGACAATCTCACCTATACCGACTGGCGCCGCGACAGCTATTTCACCGCGCTGAAGGACCTGCTGCCGGGCGTGAGACGGCTCGGTATCGAGTTCGACGAGGTCAGCCTCGATCTGAAGATGCTGCTGGAGCAGCATTTCCCCGGCGTCGAGCTTGTTGATTGCGCAGCAGAGGCGATGGCGCTGCGGACGATCAAGAGCGCCGAGGAACATGTGCTGATCCGCAAGGGCGCCGACATGTGCGCCGTTGGCGGGCGGGCGCTGATGGGCGCGGTCAGGGCCGGCGTGCCGGAACATGAAATCGCGCTCGCCTCGACCGGCGCGATGGTCCGTGCCATCGCCGACAGCTTTCCCTTTGTCGAGCTGATGGACACATGGACCTGGTTCCAGTCGGGGATCAACACCGACGGTGCGCACAACCCGGTGACCAACAGGCTGGTCGAGGACGGCGATATTCTGTCGCTCAACACCTTCCCGATGATGTTCGGCTATTACACGGCGCTGGAGCGCACGCTGTTCTGCGGTCATGCCTCGGGCGCGCATCGCGATCTGTGGCTGAAGAATTGCGAGGTGCATGCCCGTGGCATGGAATTGCTGAAGCCCGGCGCGCGCTGCTGTGATGTGGCGGCCGAACTGAACAGGATGTATGCCGGCTGGGACCTGTTGAAATACCGGTCCTTCGGCTATGGCCATTCATTCGGCGTGCTGTGCCATTATTACGGGCGCGAGGCGTCGGTCGAGCTTCGCGAGGATATCGAGACGGTGCTGGAGCCCGGCATGGTGGTGTCGATGGAGCCGATGATCATGCTTCCCGAGGGCGAGGCCGGCGCCGGCGGCTATCGCGAGCATGACATCCTGATCATCACCGAGGACGGGGCCGAGAACATCACCAACTTCCCGTTCGGCACCGACGAGATGATCGTGGGGTGATGTGCATATGAGCTGACGGCCCGCATGATGAGGGGCCACATGCTCACGACCTGAATGCTCACAGCCCATATGCCAAGCAAGGACAGCGCATTCAGCGCTTACTGGTTCGGGAAATAATCTTCCTTGCTGCTCTCGCGATAAACATCAGCGGTGCAGCAATGCAACCCGCCCCCGAATGCATAGGCATCACGAAGATCGACCTCGACGACTTCCATACCCAGCTTGTCCATCTGCTCGGCCTGATAAACCTCGGACTTCTCGACGCAAACGGTCTTCGGGTCGAGAACAAGAACATTCATGCTCAACCAAACCGATGAATAGCAGAGTGGCGGAGGGGCATTGTGTGCCGGCTGCGCCGCCTCGACAATGTCCCAATCATTCGCGGTGAACAGCTTGCGCTGGTCCTGCGGCAGGGGACGATGCGGATTGTTGAGGATGAGCCCCGGCCGCAGCGGCGTAAAGGTGGCGTCGATATGGATTGGATAGGGGTCTCCCGGGAAATTCACCGCATGAACCCGGTGGTCGGGAAAATGCCGACGCAGCCATTCGATGCCGCGCAGATTCGTCGTGAAGCCGTGCTGGACGACCAGGTCCTTGCCAAACCGGAGAACATCCGCGGCGTCGAAAAGCGGCTCCTCCTCGGTGGTGACGAAATGTTTCTGCTCGGCCCATTCCAGACGTTGCTGCACGCCAATCTTCTCGGACAGATAATTGCTGTGGTAATCAGCGTCGGTCAGCCGCGGTTTTGGCGCTGCCTCATGTTTGAAATTTGGATCCTCTTCCCAATATTTCTGCATCAGCGGCCGGTAGCACAGATATTCGAACCATCGGCACCGATAGGACATCGTTGCCTCAAGAATTTCGTTGCCCACCGTCAGCAAGACATCACGCGGCGGCATGCAGCCAAACTGACTGCCGGTATGGAAGTCGGGCGTTGTCACCGGTTCCGAGAAATCGATCGGGGTCGGCCGGTCCACCTTCACGCCGCGCTTTGTCAGCAAGTCGGCAAAATTGTCGAGCAGCTCATTCGCCCGGTCGATGGTTTCCTGCGGACGCCTGCCCCACTGGCCGCGCATGTCGCTATCCTCCGGCACCTTGGCATCCAGCGCCGGCTCCTCGGGCGGGATATGGCAGTCATCCGCACGGCCCACGATGACATGTTTCAGCGGGTCCCACTCATTCCAGCTGTTGACAATAGTAGACATGGTTACCTCTCCAAAAATCCCGGCATCGTTTTTCCAACAAATGCAATCGCGCGCAAGTCATTTCTGCAGGAACCGGTCCGGTGCCCGGCGGTCATGCCCGTCACGGCTTTCCGCCAGCGGGTTTCAGCAGGTTCGCGGCAGCACCCAAACCGGTCGGATCCGGCTTGTGCGGCACCCGCGCCAACACCGGATGAAGGGCGTCTGAAGTCTTAGGCATGAGTTCGGCTTCCCCCACCTCACCTGTTATGGGCGATGCGGCCGATCAGGTTGAGGAGCAGTTGCGCGGCCAGTGTTGTCGTGCTGCCGGTCGGGTCATAGTCCGGCGCCACCTCGACAAGGTCCACCCCGACGATGCTGCCGCGTTTCGTCAGCCCGTCGAGAAGTTCCAGCACCTCGTAATACAGGAACCCGCCATGCGACGGCGTGCCGGTGCCGGGGGCGATGGACGGGTCGAACCCGTCAATGTCGATGGTGACGTAATAGCGCTGGCCGGCCGGAATGCGGGCCAGCATGCCATCCACCCCGAGGGCACGGAACTGGCGCACCGACTGGATGTCCGAGCCCATGGCGCGGGCATCCTCATAGCCGTCACGGGCGGTCGATGACACATTGCGGATGCCGATCTGCGACAGGCCGGTCACATAGGGTTTTTCGGCGGCGCGGCGCATCGGGTTGCCATGGCCATGACGCACGCCGTGCCGTTCATCGACAAAGTCCAGATGCGCGTCGATCTGCACCAGATGGAACGGGGCCTCGCCGGCAAAGGCGTTGATGCAAGGGATGTTCACCGAATGGTCGCCGCCAAGCACCACCGGCACCGCGCCGGCGGCAAGGATCGCGCGCACGCCGGCCTCGATATTGGCGTGGCTGCTGACGGTGTCGGTATGGATGATGTCGGCATCGCCGATATCGACGATCCGCACCCTGTCAGTCTCCAGATAGGTGACGTCATCCTCATGGTCATAGGCACCGGCATGGCCGAAGGAGAACAGGGTCGAGGCCTCGCGGATGCCGCGCGGGCCGAAGCGCGCGCCGGCGCGGAACTGCGTGCCGAAATCGAACGGCGCGCCAAGGATCGCGAAATCGGCGTCGCGCGAAATCGGCGTCGATGGCGTCCCAGTCGGGCTGGTAGGGATATTTGCCAAAGCTGCACAGCCCCACGAACGGCAGGTTCAGCCGCCCGCTGTCATATCCATGTTTGCTCATCATCACTCCTCAAGCGGCCGCCATGTCCTGTCATCATGCAAGGCTAGTCGAAAACCGGCACCGCGAGAAGAGGCCGCGCACGGCGATGATGCGCCAGGCCCCGGCGCCAAAAGCCTTTGCACGCGGCGCGAAGGTGAGGCAAGCTTCGCCGAACGTAACGCCAATACAGCCGTAACGCCAATACAGACGTAACGCCAATACCGGGTGACAACCATGCCGATCAGACTGACCGCGGCGCAGCAGGAGGCCTATGAGCGAGACGGATTCGTCGCGCCAATCGATATTTTCAGCCCCGCGGAGGCCGCCGACATCCGCGCCGCGCTGGAGGAGGCCGAGCGCCGCTGGCCCGAGGGGATGGCCGGCGCGAACCGCAACAACGCGCATTATGTGCTGCCGGCGCTGGACGCGATCACGCATGACAGCCGGATTCTGGATGCTGTCGAGGATCTGATCGGGCCGGATATCCTTGTCGCCGGCACCACCCTGTTCATCAAGGAACCGGAGACGAAGGGATTCATCAGCTGGCACCAGGATGCCCGCTATATCGGGCTGGAGCCACATGACTGGGTGACCGGCTGGCTGGCGATCAGCAACGTGACCGAGGAGAATGGCGACACCTATGGCGAGGACAATCTGCTGACCCGCGGCCAGACGGTGCCGGATGTCGATGAAGATGCCGCCGTCGCGGTACCGCTGAAACCGGGACAGCTGTCATTGCATCACCCGCGCATTGTCCACGGGTCGGGACCGAACATGTCCGGCGAACGGCGGATCGGATTCGCCATGCAGAGCTATATCGCGCCGAATGTCGAACAGGTGATCGGCCGAATCTGGGTGCAGCAGGCGCGCGGCACCGACCGGTTCGGACATCATGATACCGCGCCGCGCCCGAACGGGGCGATGCAGCCGCGCGACATCCAGTTCCGCGACGAGGCGAATGAGCGCCTGTCCGACATCTTCTATGCCGGTGCCAGCCGCAAGGGCCGCTATTGATACCGCAGGCGGGCCATACAGAAAAAGTCCGCTGGAGACAGGGCCCAAACAGAAAAAGCCCACATGTAAAGGGCCCACATATAAAAGGAACACCCCATATGGATGCCAATCTTGCCGCCGCGCTGGCCACCCCGTTCACGCTTGACGCCAACCCCGGACGCGCCGCCGCCACCTTCCCCGACCTGGCGGGCTCGCTCGACGTGGCAGCGATGGATGCCGCGCAGGCGGTGATCAGCGGCTGGTCCGGCTATGTACCGACACCGCTTCATGATCTGCCGGAGATCGCCGATCATCTTGGCGTCGGGCAGGTTGTCTACAAGGATGAAGCGGCGCGTTTCGGGCTGGGGTCGTTCAAGGCGCTTGGCGGTGCCTATGCCGTCGCCGCGCTGGCCCGCCAGATCGAGGCACAGGGTGGCAGCACCGCCGAGTTGACCGTCGCCACCGCCACCGATGGCAATCATGGCCGGTCGGTGGCCTGGGGGGCGGCGCGTGCCGGCTGTGCGGCGAAAATCTATATCCACGCGCATGTCAGCCAGGCCCGCGAGGATGCCATGGCCGCCTTCGGTGCCGAGGTGATCCGGATCGATGGCAATTACGAGGCCTCGCTCGCCGCCTGCAAGCAGGACGCGGCAGCGCATGGCTGGCAGATCGTCTCCGACACATCATGGCCGGGCTATCACGAGGTGCCGCTGACGGTGATGGCAGGCTATACGGTGATGTCGCGCGAGATCCTGGCGCAGCTTGGCGGGGTGCCGAGCCATGCCATGCTGCCGGTCGGGGTTGGCGGGCTGGCGGCCGGGATCATCGCGCCGCTGTGGCAGGCGGCGGGATCATCGCTTGGCCATATGATCGCGGTCGAATCACATATGAGCGCCTGCATGCGCGACAGTCTTGTCGCCGGCACGCCGACACTTGTCGATATCACCGAGGAAACGCTGATGGCCGGGCTGTCATGCGGCGAGGTGTCCGACCTTGCCTGGGACATCCTGAAACCGACAGTCAGCCATTGCGTGACCATCGGTGACGAGGCGGTGGCGCCGCTGATGCGCTGGTTCCATCACCGCACCGATGCGATCGAGGCCGGCGAATGCTCGACCTCGGGGCTGGCCGCACTGCTGGCAATGCATGCGGACGGGGCGGCGTGGGAGCAACTTGAAATGACGCCGGACTCGGTCGTGCTGCTTGTCGGCACCGAGGGCGCGACGGACCCTGATTTCTATCGCCGGACGGTCGGCATCGCCTGAACCCGTCCAGGCTATCTGATCAGGATCGATTCATCGACCTCGGACAGGTTCGAGCGGCCGCACAGCGCCATCGTCAGGTCGAGTTCCTTGTGCAGGATTTCCAGCACCTTCGTGACACCGGCCTGGCCTCCCGCGCCAAGCCCGTAGAGAAAGGCGCGGCCGATCAGCGTGCCTTTCGCGCCAAGGGCGACAGCGCGCAGAATGTCCTGTCCGGTCCTGATCCCGCCATCCATCCAGACCTCGCATCTGTCACCGATGGCATCGACAATCGCCGGCAGCGCGGCGATCGAGGAGGGCGCACCGTCAAGCTGGCGCCCGCCATGGTTCGAGACGACCACCGCATCGGCGCCGACATTCACCGCCTGGCGCGCATCCTCGACATCAAGAATGCCCTTGATGATGATCTTGCCGCCCCATTGTTTGCGGATGTCGCGCACGTCATCCCAGGACAGGCTGGGGTCAAACTGGCTGGCCGTCCAGTTGGCAAGTGATGACATATCCTTCACCCCGTCCACATGTCCGACGATATTGCGGAATTCGCGGCGGCGCGTTGCCAGCATACCAAGGCACCAGGACGGCTTGGTCGCCAGATTGATCATGTTCCTCAATGTCGGTTTCGGCGGTGCCGACAGCCCGTTGCGCACATCCTTGTGGCGTTGCCCCATGATCTGCAGATCAAGCGTGATCATCAGCGCCGAACAATTGGCGGCCCGCGCGCGTTCGACAAGATTGCGGATGAATTTCCGGTCACGCATCACATAGAGCTGGAACCAGAAGGGCTGCGTGGTGTTTTCGGCGACATCCTCGATCGAGCAGATGGACATGGTCGACAGGGTGAACGGCACGCCAAAGGATTCGGCTGCCTTCGCCGCCAGAATTTCGCCATCTGCGTGCTGCATGCCGGTCAGCCCGGTCGGCGCCAGCGCCACCGGAATCGGCACATCCTGCCCGAGCATCGTCATCGCGGTGCTGCGTTCCGAGACGTCGATGGCGACACGCTGGCGGAACTTGATGTTCTGAAGATCGGCCTCATTCGCGGCAAAGGTCGATTCCGTCCACGACCCGCTCTCGCAATAGTCATAGAACATGCGCGGCACGCGCCGCTGCATCTGTTTGCGCAGATCATCAACACAGGCGATGACGGCCATGGAGCACACCTCGTATCCGGAAATCTTGCCCGACAGAAGGGGCGACAAATAAACCACGGGGGCGTAGATGAAGTCTAGCCCGCGCGCCGCAGCATGTTATTCATCAGGATTACCGGCACCAGACCGGCAACGACAATCATGAGCGCCGGCAGCGCCGCCGTCTCGAGCATCTCGTCCTTGGCGAACTGGTATGTATAGGTGGCGAGCGTCTCGAAATCGAACGGGCGCAGCAGCAGCGTGATCGGCAGTTCCTTCATGATGTCGACAAAGCACAGAAGGCCGCCTGCCAGCATCGAGCCGCGCAACAGCGGCAGGATCACCAGCCTCAGGCTGGGCCCGAATCCGTGCCCGAGACAGCGGCTGGCATTCATCATATTGTCCGGAAGACGCCTGATCCCCGACATCAGCGCCCCGTAACCGACAGCCTGGAAACGCACAAGATAGGCGGTCAGAAGGATGCCGCCGCCCCCAAGCAGCAGGGTCGCGCGCGGGTCTCCGACAAGCCCGCCCCAGGCACGGTCGACAACACCGGCAAAGATCAGCACCCCGATGGCCAGCATCGTGCCGGGGATGGCATAGCCGCTTGATGCCGCCATGGTCAGGCGCCGCACGACAATGCCGCCGCGATAGGTGGCCGCCAGAACCAGCAGCATCGATACCGCGACAATCAGCAGCGCCGCCGCGCCCGCCATCAAAATGGTGGCGCCGACCGTGTCGATGACCTGGCCAAGCTGGTCGGTGACGGGATTGCCAAGGACGAATTTCAGCAGCACCCCGACCGGGATCACAAAGCCAAGAAGCAGCGGCAGCGCGCATACGGCCTGACAGGCAATCCGACCTTTCAGGCCAAGGTCAAGAGGCTGCAGCTCGAGGGTGGATTTGCCATTGCCGGCAAACCGCTGGCGCGATCTGGCATAGAGTTCCAGACCAAGAAGGCTGAGGATGAACACAAAGCCGAGCAGCGACATCTGGGCTGCGGCGACGATATTGTTCATGCCAAGCCAGACATTGAAAATGCCGAGTGTGATCGTCTCGACGGCGAAATATTCGACCGTGCCGAAATCCGACACCACCTCCATCAGGACCAGGGCGAGGCCGGCGGTGATGGCCGGCCGCGCGAGCGGCAGTCCCACCGACCAGAATTGCGACTTGTCATGCACAAGCGCGATCTCGAACAGGCTGGCCGGGGTCAGCCGGAAGGCGATCCGTGTCACCATATAGATGTAGGGATACAGCACCGAGGCCATGACAAGAACAGCGCCGCCAAGCGAGCGGATCTCGGGGAACCAGTAATCCGCCGGTCGCTGCCAGCCGAACAGGTCACGAAGAAGCGACTGCACCGGCCCGGCATATTCCAGAAAGTCGGTATAGGTATAGGCGATGATATAGGCCGGGATGGCGGCCGGTAGTAGCAGCAGCCATTCAAAAATCCGCTTTGCCGGGAAGCTGTAGCGGGTGATGACCCATGCCGTGCTGACGCCAAAGAAGACGGACAGCACCCCGACACCGAGCATCAGCAACAGCGTGTTCACCACATAACGCGGCAGCACCGTCGAGACCAGATGCCCCCACAGGCCCCGGCTGTCGCCGAGGGCGGTCAGCCACAGGGCGAGGATCGGCCCCAGGATCAACAGGCATATCAGAATGGCGGCGACCGACCAGCCGTCGAAACGGCGGGCCGGCCGGCCTGACCAATATGACAGGAAGGTGGCTACCATCCGACCCGGTCGATGATCATCTGCGCGTCGGGTGCCAGTGTGGCAAGACTTTCAATCGCCAGTTCATCACGCTTGAAATCGCCCCATGACGCCAACACGCCGCCGGGTGCGACGGCTGGATTGACCGGATATTCGAAATTGACCTCACCATAGAGTTGCTGCGCCACCGGCGTTGTCAGGAATTCGAGGAACCTGCGCGCCGCCTCGGGGTTCGGGCTGTGCCGCGCCATACCGCCACCGGAAATATTGACATGGGTGCCACGGCCATTCTGGTTGGTGAAGACAAGCCTGATCGCGCCGGCCCAGTCCTTCTGCTCCGGCTTGTCGCCATACAGCATGTTCCCATAATAATAATGGTTCATGATCGCCACATCGCACTGGCCTTCAAAAATGGCCTTGGCCTGCGCGCGGTCATTGCCCTGCGGCTTGCGAGCGAAATTCGCCACCATACCATCAGCCCAGGCCTCGGCGGCCTCGGCTCCGTTCGCCGCAATGACCGACGCCATCAGCGCCCGGTTATAGACATGGCTTCCCTTGCGGCTGCAAATACGCCCTTGCCATTGCGGGTCGGCAAGATCCTCGATATCGGCTATGGCGCCTTCGGCGACCCGGTCAACCGAGGTCGCGACGAGGCGGGCCCGCGTCGACAGGGCGAACCAGCGATTGTCCGCCGCGCGCAGATGCGCCGGTACATTCGCCGCCAGAACGGGCGAGTCAACCGGCGCCAGCAGATCAAGATCGGCATATTCGCTGAGCCGGGCAATATCGACTGTCAGAATGACGTCGGCCGGGCTCGCCTCACCCTCGGCAAGAAGACGCTGCGCCAACCCCTTCGAGGCATAGACAACACGGGTCCTGATCCCGGTCTCTGCGGTAAAGGCGTCAAGGAAGGGCTGCAACAGGAATTGCTGACGATGTGAATAGATATTGATCTCGGCAGCGGCGGCCATGACGGGTCCGCCACCGATAAACAGCGCTGTAAGACAGGCGGCCGCCCACGTGATGAGTCGGCCGGTGGCGCGGCGCGCTGCCACCTGTGCCTTTGGTTTTGCCTTTGGCGTTGCCGTTGCAACATGCATGGTCTGTTTCCCCCGACTGGCATCAGTGTCTAATGGCTGAGAATGATTATCAAATGCAAATTCATCGCAATTGGCAAGAGAAATATTGAGAATGATTATCAAAATCATTATTATTAAATTTATATAATAAATACAACATTTTAAATTTCAAGCAATCTCCAGATCGTAGCAAAAACACGGTTGGGTATTATTGTCGCACTGCCCGGCCAGATGCGCCCTCAGACCCAAACCGGTTGCGCGAACAGGCCGTCACGTCTATATCCGGCGAAGTTTCTGTCCCCCGTAAGAGTGTCCCGCCGCCATGTTTGACGACGCGCTTGTCATCGCGATCCTGCAGATCATCGCGATTGACATCATCCTCGGCGGCGACAACGCCATCATCATCGCGCTTGCCTGTCGCAACCTGCCGCAACGGCAGAAACGGCTCGGCATCCTGTGGGGAACGGCCGGCGCCATCATCCTGCGGGTGATACTGGTGTTTTTCGCCAGCACCCTGCTGACCGTGCCGTCGCTGAAGCTGATTGGCGGGGTGCTGCTGCTGTGGATCGGCGTCAAGCTGCTGGCCGAGGAAGAGGAACTCGACGAAGGGTCGGTCACGCAATCCGGCAGCCTGATGGAGGCGATCCGCACCATCATCATTGCCGATTTCGTGATGAGCCTCGACAATTCGGTGGCCATCGCCGCGGCGGCGAAGGGCAATATGGCGCTTGTCGTCTTTGGCCTGTTGCTCAGCGTGCCGATCATCATTGGTGGCAGCGCCATCATCCTGCGGATGATGCAGCGTTTCCCCATCATTATCACACTTGGCGCGGCGCTGCTTGGGTGGCTTGCCGGCGACCTGATCGCGAACGATCCGCTGTTGAAGGACCATATGGCCACCCTTCCCGACTGGTCCGGCAAGGCTGCCGCCGCCATCGGTGCCCTTGCCGTGGTGGCTGTCGGGCGGGGGCTTGCCAGCCGCCGGACTGCGCAGGAAAATCAGGCGTCAGGCCAGTAAAGCCGCATCGGATTGTCGATCAGCAAGGCCTGCTGCAAGGCTGGCGTTGGGGCGATCCGGGCGATGGTGTCGACCAGCAGCCCGTCATCGGGCCGGTGTGATTTCATGTTCGGATGCGGCCAGTCGGTGCCCCACAGAACGCGGCCGGAAAACCGTTCGACAAGATGCCGCTGGAACGGCACCACATCATCATAGGGCGGCCCGGCCACCGTCAGGCGCTCGGGACAGCTGACCTTGGTCCACAGGGTCGGCAGCTCTTCCATCAGGGTCACGAAACGGGCGAACTCAGGCCCGTCAACCGGCTGGCTGACATCCGGCCGGCCCATATGATCAACCACCACGATGCCGGGAAGCTCCTTCAGGAAGGGCGACAAATCGGCAAGGTCGGGTGCCTCGAAATAGACAACGACATGCCAGCCAAGCCGCTGCACCCGCTCGGCGGTGCGCATGAACACCTCGCGCGGCGTCGCATCGACCAGACGTTTGACAAAATTGAACCTGACGCCGCGCACGCCGGCCTCATGCATCATGTCGAGCTCGTCATCGGCGATGTCATGCGCGACCACCGCCACGCCGCGCGCCAGCCCGCCGGAGGTCCGCAGCGCGTCGATCATCGCGCTGTTGTCCTTGCCATGACAGCTTGCCTGCACGATGACATTGCGCGACAGGCCAAGATGATCGCGCAGCGCGAACAGCATGTCCTTGCCGGCATCACCGGGGGTGTATTTACGCTCCGGCGCGAAGGGAAATTCACCGGCCGGCCCGAACACATGGCAATGCGCGTCGACCGCGCCGGAAGGCGGTGTGAAATCGGGCCGCTTCGGATCGGGATGCCAGGTAACCTCGCCGCCGGTGGTCTTGTCAGAATCGTTCATGTCCGTCTTCCCCTAGAAAATCATACCGTCAAACAGTTTGCGCGCGGTGCGCATCATCCCCGCCTTCAGAACCCTGCCATCATCATCACATTCGAGGACGCAGGCGGTGGCACCGTTCGGGTGTTCGACCGCCATCACCTTGCGCGCGCCCTGCGGGATGGATGCCATGCCGGCCGCCGGGCTTGCCGGCAGCAGCGCCGCAGTGGCGGCACTGACAGCGGCGAACACGCCGATCGTGTCATGACAGCGATGCGGGATGAAACTTCGCGTCATGAAGGCACCGCCATGGCGCGCCGGCGCCACCATGGTCATCTTCGGCACTGATTTCTCGGTCACATCGCCAAGATTCATCATCTTCCCGCAGGCCAGGCGTAGTGCCTCCAGCCGCGCCTTCAGCCCGTCATCTTCATCCAGATCGGCGGGCGTTTCATAGCCGCTGATCCCCATATCGGCGGCGCGAAGCACGACAATCGGCATGCCATTGTCGATCATCGTTACCTCGACCCCCTCGACCAGATCGACCGCATTGCCGGTCGGCAGCAACGTCCCACACATCGACCCGGCGACATCATCAAAGACAAGCGGCACCGCGGCGGCCGTGCCCGGCACGCCGTCAATGGCCTCGTCACCCGCATAAGAGACCTGACCGCCGGGAGTGGCGATACTGGCGGTGGCCACCTGTCCGGTGTTGCGCATGAAAATCCGTACATCGGTGGTCTCGCCAGCCACCGGCACCAGACCGCGTTCGATGGCGAAGGCACCGACTCCGGCAAGGATATTGCCGCAATTCTGCGCGTCCGAGACAAGCGCCCGGTCGACAAACACCTGCAGAAACAGATAATCGACATCACAATCATCACGCGTCGCCTCCGAGATGACCGCAACCTTGCTTGTCAGCGGGCTGGCACCGCCCATACCGTCAATCTGGCGGGCATCGGGCGATCCCATGACCCGTAACAGCAGCGCATCGCGCGCGGCATCATCGGCCGGCAAATCCGAAGCGAGGAAATACCCGCCCTTCGAGGTGCCGCCCCGCATCCACATGCATTTTGTTCCCGCAGATGACATTGTCCCGCCCCTCAGATCACTCGGCTAGATCACTCGGCAACTGCCAGCATAGCGCGATGACCGGCAAAGTGACCATAAAAGCTTGGCACGGTGCCATGCCGAAATTCTATCCTGTCGGCATGGCGTGGCGGCCGCCAGTTTGCTATCCCTTTTCCATGGCCATGTCATATGGTCATTGGTTATGGGAGTTTGCGGATGAAGATCGCGCTGATCGGATTTGGCGAGGCCGGGCTGGCAATTGCGACCAGCCTCGCGCAGCGCGGTGGCGACAGGCCGGCGATCCGCGCCTTCGACATCAAGCTTGCCAGTGATGATGACGCCATTTCGACGGCTATGGCGGCGCGGATCAGCAGCGCCGGTGTTGACGCAGCCTCATCCCCGGCCGACGCCGTCGGTGAGGCCGATATCGTGATATCGGTGGTCACCGCGGACCAGGCGGCCACCGCCGCCGCGCTGGCGGCACGGTATCTGCCGCAGGGCGCGCTCTATCTCGACATGAACAGCTGTGCACCGACGACCAAACAGATTGCTGCCGGCTCGATCGAAGCAAAAGGCGGCACCTATGTCGATGTCGCGGTCATGGCGCCAATCGAACCGCGAGGCCATGAGACGCCAATGCTCGCCGCGGCGCCCGACCCCGAGGCTGTCGCGGCACAGCTTGCCATCGCCGGTCTGCATCCGCGCTTTGTCGGTGATGCGATCGGCCGCGCCTCGACCATCAAGATGCTACGCTCGGTCATGGTGAAGGGAATCGAGGCACTGACGGCGGAATGTTTCCGCGCCGCGGTCCGGGCCGGTGTCGCCGAGGAGGTGGCGACTTCGCTTGATGCCTCGCAGACCGGGATGGGATGGGCCGAACAGGCCGCCTACAACATGGAACGCATGACAGCACATGGCATCCGCCGCGCCGCCGAAATGCGCGAGGTTGCGAAGACGCTTCGCGCGCTGGACATTCCGCCGGCGATGACAACCGGCACGATCGCCTGGCAAGACGATATGGGAGCACTTGACCTGACACTGGCCCCCGACGCCGCGCTTGCCGAGCAGATCGCATTCATTGAACAGGCCCTTGAAGCGGGCAAGGACATATCAGGCTAGAAACGGAGCTGATCCCATGAAAATCTGTCTTGCGGGCGGTGGCGCCTTTGGCAAAAAGCATCTTGATGCGCTGAAACTCATCGACGGGGTCGAGATTGCCTCGATTGTCGGGCGGCGTCTGGAGCCAACACAGGAACTTGCCGCCACCTATGGTGCCAAACATGCCTCCACGGACCTTGCCGAGGCGCTGGCGATGCCCGATATCGACGCCGTGATCCTGGCCACCCCGACCGGCATGCATGCCGAACAGGGACTTGCCGCGATGGACGCCGGCAAGCATGTGCTGATCGAGATTCCGATGGCCGACAGCCTGGCCGATTCCGAGGCGCTGGTCGCGAAACAGAAGGAAACCGGCCTTGTCGCGATGGCGGGCCATGTGCGGCGGTTCAACCCGTCGCATCAATATGTCCACAATCTGATCACCGCTGGCGAGCTGTCGGTGCAGCAGATGGATGTGCAGACCTATTTCTTCCGCCGCAAGAACATCAGCGCCGATGGCAGCCCGCGCAGCTGGACCGATCATCTGTTGTGGCATCATGCCTGCCATACCATCGATCTGTTCATGTACCAGACCGGCGAAATGGTAACCGAGGTCCATGGTGTGCAGGGGCCGCATCATCCGGAGCTCGGCATCGCCATGGA
>RFZL01000061.1 GCA_009920665.1 Alphaproteobacteria bacterium
ACCGGCGGCCATAACGCCAGCAAACACTTTGTTCAGTACTCGCATGTTTTCCTCCACTTAGTTTCGGGCGTTGCCCTTATTCATAGTGATTACGCTCACTATGCCTTCACCTTTGCCTCGACCCCGAACAGGCCTGATGGTTTGAACATCAGGACCAGGATCAACAGCAAAAATGCGTAAATGTCCTTGTGGCTCGCCGATATGTAGGCGGCGCCGAGATTCTCGAAAATGCCGACCATGATCCCGCCGACGATGGCCCCCGGAAGCGATCCGAACCCGCCGACAACCGCCGCCGCAAATGCCTTCATCAGCATCAGATAGCCCATCTCCACCTGCACCGACTGCATCGGCCCGATCAACACCCCGGCGGCGGCGGCAAGGCCGCAGGCCAGCCCGAAGATCAGCGAGATCATCAGCGGTACATTGACCCCCATCAGATAGGCGATGTCCTTGTTATGGGCGACAGCCCGCACCGCAAGACCGGTTTTCGTATGCCGCAGAAAATAATGCAGGCCGGCCATCAGCAGAACCGAAATGATCGCCGTCAGCACATAGCTTTCCGGCACATTGATATCGCCGGGAAATGTAAGGCGCGGAATGTAATCGAGATTGGCGCGGAAAGGCTCGGCCTCGGCGCCAAAGAAGAAATAGGCGGCATTGACCAGCGCGACGGACATGCCGAAGCCGCAGATGATCATGCCCATGCCGGCAACGGTGTAACCACCGCCGGCACGCGTCAATCGTCGATAGAACACACGTTCGACCGCCATGCCTAGCAGTGCCGTCAGGATCATCGCCCCGACCAGGGCGACCGGGTATGGCACACCGACATTATGCGCCAGCACAAGCCCGAAAAAGGCGCCGAACATGTACATCTCACCATGCGCGAAATGTACGATGTCAAGCCCGGAATAGATCAGCGAAATGCCAAGCGCCACAATGCCATAGACGACACCGATGGTGACACCGAAAATGATAAAGGCCAGCAACGAGTTGAAATCGAATGCCATTATGTCCGTCCCCGCTTAGTTCCTGAGCGCCTTTGATGTGTCGGCCACCGACCCGCCAAGGAAGGAATCCTTGACCGCCGGATCGCTAATCAGATTATCTGCCTCACCCTGCATCATGATCACGCCATCGCGGATGATGTAACCATACTGCGCCAGGATCAGCGCCATCCGCACATTCTGCTCGACCACCAGGATCGTCACGCCGGATTTGGCAATGCGGTTGATATTCGCGAAAATTTCAAGCACCACCTTTGGCGCCAGAGCGGCACTTGGCTCATCAAGCATCAGCATCTTCGGCGCCGCCATCAGGCCGCGACCAATCACCAGCATCTGCACCTCGCCGCCTGACAGCGTGCCGGACAACTGCTTGCGGCGCTCACGGAGCACCGGGAAAAACTCATAGACCTTCTCGAGATCGGCCTTGGTTCCCTCGCGGTCACGGCGCGTATAGGCACCCAGCACAAGGTTCTCCTCAACGGTCATCGCCGGATAGGCTTCCTTGGCCTGCGTCACCTGCACAAGACCAAGGCGCATGCGCTGGTGTGGCTTCATATTCGAGATGTTCACGCCATTGAAGAAGACATCACCCTGCATCAGGGGAATCAGCCCGGAAATGGCCTTCAGAAGTGTCGATTTACCGGTACCATTGCCACCAAGCAATGTGACAATACCACCAGTCGGCACATTCATGTTGATGCCACGCAGGATTTTCAGATTACCGTACCCTGCGTGTACGTCCTTGACCTCAAGCACCGCTCCCCCCGAGCCTGGTAAGCATTCCTCGCACCATACGGTGAGAACCTCTTGATAGGCAAGGCATCAACAGGTGCGAAAATCCATAGTATGGAGCCTTGCCGGATACGGAACCACAAAATTGATGGTTTCCCATCATTTAGCATGCAAAATGATGGGAATGGCGTGCTGACAGCACATGTTCAGAAGGCAATGTTCATCCGCTCCAGGATTACCCTTGTCATTGTCTCGGGTGATTCCTTCCACCATCTGTCGCGGGAAAAGATTTCCACCTCGACCGGACCGCGATAGCCGGCAGCCTCGATCATCCGTCGCCAGTCAAGTAGCGCAATCTGCCCGTCGCCCGGCATGCCGCGATCCAGCCGCAGGTCACGCGTGTCGGCAAGCCAGTCGGAGACGTGATAATTCAGAATGCGGTTGCCGGCGCGTTTCAGCTTTGCCTGCAGATCATGCTCCCACCACAACGCGTAGGCGTCGATGGCAAGACCGACATCGTGACCCTCATCAAGCTGGTCGAGAATATCCAGCGCCTCACCGAGGCTGGATACCACCGACCGGAACCCGCACACCATCGGATGAAGGGGCTCGAAAGCCAGTCTGACACGAAACTGGCCGGCAAGGTCAGCTGCCACATTCAGCCGGTCGACAATCAAACCCCGCGCGCGCGCGATGTCGGTACCGCTCGCACCGGAAGGCGCCAGATCTTCGAAACCGCCGGTGATCATGACCAGCGTCCGCGCGCCAAACATGTCGGCAAGCTCCAGCCTCTCGCGAAGCGCGTCCTCGCCAGCGAACAGATTGGCAACACAGAGCGATTCCGCCACCATGCCGCTGTCCTGCCAGATTCGCGCAGCCTCAGCGACACCGCAGCTCTCGATCATCGGCGCCCACAGGGCCGTGCGCCGGATGCCGGCATCACGAAGCACCCGCAACGAGCTGGCAAAATCACATTGTCCGGACAGCGTGACCTGATGCACGCAAAGCTCGTCGGGATGCAGCCGGCGCGGCGCGGCTACCATGTCGCCCGCCCGCCGGTGACGTCAAAGACCTGACCGGTGGTGAAACTGCAGGCCGGCGAGGCGATGAAGGCCGCGACATTGGCGATCTCTTCGGGTGTACACAGGCGTCCCATCGGAATGCGGCTCTTCTTGTCGGCGATATATTCGGCGCTCATGCCATCGAGAAGGTCAGTCATCGCCATCGAGGGTGCGATACAGTTCACGGTGATCTCGGAAGGCAGCAATTCTCTGGCAAGCCCCTTGGCGAGCCCGATCACGCCGGCCTTTGCCGCGCCATAGGGGACGGCACCGGGGTTGCCCTCCTTGCCGGCGATCGACGAGATGATGATGATCCGGCCGCGCTGGCGCGCCCGCAAATGATCAAGCCCGGCCTGCACCGTCAGGAACACACCGGTCAGATCGACCGACATCACGATCTGCCATTCGGCGAGCGAATAGTCCCATAACGGCTTTGTCGGTCCGTTCACACCGGCATTCGCGACAATGCCGTCAACATCGCCAAGCGCGGCAAGGCTGGCGGCGAACCCGGCCGCGGTCTGCGCCGGATCGGTGACATCGACAATTTGAGAGTCGGCGAAGACAGGATTGTCCTTCATGTCGCTGTCATCGAGATCCCAGCCGGAGACCCGCGCACCAAGGCTGTGGAACAGTGTGCTGATGGCGAGGCCGATACCCTTTGCCGCGCCGGTGACAATGAAAGCCTGACCGGCAATATCCATTGGCTTGCTCATGTTTCTGTTCCTTTCAGCACCCGTTCCGGCCCGATATCAGCTGTTCGGCACCCATTGCAGAATATGGCTGGCAACGGCGACAAGGTCACCATCCTGGTTTGTGACCTCGATGCCGGCTGTCGAGCGGCGGCGCTCGGTGTCGATCTCGGTGACGGTGTAGGCAACGGTGATCGTGTCACCAAGAAAGACCGGCTTGAGGAATCTGATCTTGTCATAACCGACCGAGACCGGCGTTTCCGCGGCCTCGCGACTATGCGCGATCATCTGCGTTGATACCGTCGACATGAAGCCGACGAGAAGCGCGCCATGCGCCATTAGCCTGCCATAGGAGGATTTCTCCATATAGACCCGGTTGACATGGTTTGGCGAGAAATCACCGGTGATGCCGGCGAACTGATAGACATCGCTTTCCGAAACTGTCTTGGTGAAACTGGTGCTGTCACCAATATCGATATAGAAATCCGTCATCCCTCTGCTCCTGAAAATACTGTCTTATGACAATGTGACCCTGGTGCCGTCGGTGGCGGCCCGCGCCGCCGCCAGCGTGGCGTCAAGCGACCGGCTGCCGTTCAACGCATCGATGACCGGTTCCTCAAGACCACGCGCCACCGCGCAGAGATGCCGGCACTGCGCGACATAGGCATCGATGAACGGCGTCGCGATCACCTCCGGCCGGATTTCATGGTGCCAGTCGCCAGCATCCTCGGCATGGCGCCACAGCACGAGGTTTGGAAATTCCAGCGCCCCTTCGGTGCCGAGAAACCGGATGGCGTTCATCCCCGTCTTCGGGAATTTTATACTCTCGCCGAGTGCCATTTCCCAGGTCCAGGGCGATGGCGTGCGATCCGAAAGAAGAAAGGTTCCCACGGCCTGATTGGCGAATTTCAGGCTGATGGCAACCGCATCCTCCTTGTCGAACTGCTGGTCATGATGCGTGATCTCGGCGGACACCGATGTGATATCGCCGCAGATGAAGCGCAGGATGTCGAACTCATGGATCAGGTTGGTCAGGACCGGACCAGCCTTGATGTCACGGCGCCATTGCGGCGCGTAATATTCATCATCCTTTCGCGTTGTCCACTGGCCGCTGACCGCCATCAGCCTGCCGATGCGCCCGCTCTGGATAATCTCGCGCGCAGTTATCGCACAAGGGTAGTAACGCCGCTGATGGCCAACCAGAACCCGGCATCCCTGCTGCGCGGCATAGCGCGTCACCTCGTCAGCCTCCTGCATGGTGGCGGTGATCGGCTTTTCGACCAGCACCGTCTTGCGATGGTTGAGGGCTGTCATCACATCGGCGTGGTGGCGTTCGGTCGGGGTGGCAATGATTACCGCCTCGACATCCGAACCGGACAGCATGCTGTCGGCATCGGCAAAGACCGGAATGCCACGCGATGCGCCAAGCGCCGCCGCGGCCGGCGAAGGGTCGGCTATGGCGACAAGATCGATATGCGCCACCTCGTCGATGGCCTTCATGTGCCGCGCGCCGATCGAGCCGGCGCCAATCAATCCAATTCTGAAAACATCCATCACCGTTTCACCATCTTTCAGTCCTGGAACAGGCTCTCGCTCATCACTGACGGGGGCGTGTCCATGCGCGGAACAAATCCCATCCGGTCGAGAATATCGGCCTGAAGGTCGATCCCGGGGGCGATTTCGACAAGATGCACCCCGTCCTCGCGCAGCTCGAAGACAGCGCGCTCGGTGACATAGACGACCTTCTGGCCCTGCACACATGCCTGCAGGCCCGAAAAGGTGATCTGGTCAACCGTCTGTACAAGTTTGCCGATGCGTCCATGCGCGGTGACGCGCAGGGTGCCGTCGCCGGTCTCAAGCCGCGCCCCGCCAGTGTCGAACGTGCCGCAGAACACCACCTTGCGCGCATTCTGCGCGATATCGATGAACCCGCCCGGCCCGACAGTGTTGCCGGCAAGCTTCGACACATTGACATTGCCGGCGGCATCCATCTCGCCAAATCCCAGAAAGGCGATATCCAGCCCGCCGCCTGAATAGAAGTCGAATTGCGAGGGACCGTCGATCATGCAGCTGGGGTTCATGGCGTAGCCGAACAGATCGCCATCCATCAGCCTGCCGCCATAGGTGCCATGTTCAATGGTCTGGAAATAGCGCCCGGAATGGCCATCGCGGTCGATCAGCTTGGCAATCTGGTCGGGAATGCCGAAACCGAAATTGATCACGGCATTGTCCTGAAGTTCCTGTTGCGCCCGGCGGGCGATGACAAGGCGCGGTGAAAAGACCGGCTGCTGCGGCTCCGGATCGTCGCGCCGATCCTGGCCGGACAGCGCCGCATCATAAACAACATCATAGCCCTGTTGCTGCGTCTCATCGACGACAACGGCATCGACAAGCGCCGCCGGAATACGCACCTCGCGGGCCTTCAGGCTGTTGCGCGGCACCTTCCCACGGACCTGGAAAATGACCTTGCCACCGCTGTTATGCGCTGCCGCCGCCATCGCGTAGATATCCAGATTGGCGGGTTCTTCCTCAAGCGAGATGTTGCCATCCTCATCGGCATAGCTGCCGCGAAGCAACGCCACCGTCACCGGGATCGGCAAATAGCGCAGATAATCGTGCCCATCGATGGTGATGATCTCGGTCAGGTCCTGTTTCGCGGCTTCATTCATGCGCCCGCCATCCAGCCGCGGATCAACGAAGGTGCCAAGCCCGACATGCGTGATCAGCCCCGGCCGACCAGCGGCGACCTCGCGCATCAGCTGCATGATCACGCCGCCAGGCAGGACATAGGCCTCGATCTCGTTGTCCCGCGCCATCTGCTGCATGCGCGGCGACCAGACCCAGTGACCACCAATGACCCGGCTGGTCATGCCGACATGCGCAAAGCGGTTCATCCCGCGTTCCTGCCGGTCACCGATGCCAAGAGCATGGATACAGGTCAGGTTGCGTGGATGTCCTGTCTCCAGAAACCGTCGCTCGACAGCGGCGTGGAGCACGCTTGCCTCGACCAGCCCGCCGCCGCCGCCGGTCAACCCGACTACATCGTCATCCTTGATCAGCGCGGCAGCCTGGTCCGCTGACAGAAACCGAACCTTTGTCATCCTGCCTGTTCATAGATATCGAACAGGCCGACATCCCCCTTCATCATCTGTCGTGCCATCACCATGCGATGAATTTCCGAAGTTCCGTCATAAATCCGCGCAATCCGCGCATCGCGGTAATAGCGCTCGATCGGCAGGTCGCGGCAATAACCGGCGCCGCCAAAAATCTGCACCGCCCGATCGACGACCCGGCCCAGCATTTCGGAGGCCTGGACCTTCAACATCGAGATCGCCCCACGCGCCTCGTCACCGGAATCAATCCGGCTTGCCGTCTGCCATAACGCCAGCCGGCAGGCATTGACCTCCATCGCCGAGTCGGCGAGCATCTGCTGGACCAGCTGGAAATCGCCGATTGCCGATCCGAACTGCCGTCTGTCACGGGCATAGCCAAGACAGGAATGAAGAATCATGCCGGCCTTGCCGACGGCCCGCGCCGCGACCTGGGCCAGCCGCACCCGGCCGAGCGTGGCCAGCGCCAGCTTCAGCCCCTGGCCTTCTTGACCCAGAAGCCGGCCTTTATCCAAAACAACGTCCTCGAACCGCATCTCGACATGCGAGGTGCCACGAAGCCCCATCATCGGCTGATCTCGCCCGATGGTGAAGCCGGGCAGGCCCTTGTCCAGAATGAAGGTGGAAATCCCGCGCGCACCGGCGGCCGGGTCGGTCACCGCGGTGACGATGAAAAAATCGGAATAGAGACCATCCGAAATGAAATGCTTGGCGCCGTTCAGCACCCAGCCATCACCCTGTCGCACAGCGCTCGTGGAAATGGCGGCGGCGTCCGAGCCGGCCTCGGGCTCGGTGAAGGCCACCGAGAAAGTCCGTTCGCCGCGCACCGCCGGCAGCAGATATTCCTCGATCTGCGCCGGTGTGCCTTCAAGCAGGATTTCATAGACATTGCCAAAGGCACGGCGGATCAGGATATCACTTGTACGCCCGAACTGCTCCTCGGCGATCATCCAGTCGAGAACCGACAGGCCGCCGCCGCCATATTCAGCCGGGATGTTGACAGCATAGAGCCCGAGCGCCTGCGATTTGGCGCGAATGCTGGCGGCCACATCATCGGCAAGGCAGCCTGCCTCCTCGACCCCGGCCTCCAGCGGGCGCAACTCGTCATCGACGAAGCCGCGGATGGTGGCGACAAGAAGGCGCTGTTCCCCGGACAAGCAAAAATCCATTAGAAATATCCCTTTGTTGCGCCGCCATCGACACTGATGCCGGCACCATGGATATGGCGCGCCTCACCGCTGCACAGGAAGGCTACAAGGGCCGCCATATCCTCGGGCTGGCCAAGGCGGCGAATGCCCTCAGCCTGCATCCGCTCGGCGCGAACATCGTCGATATTACGGTTCTCGTCGCGCGCCCGCGTCGCCAGAAGCTGTTGCAACCGCTCGGTCTCGGTCTGGCCGGGATTGATCCAGTTCACATTCACATCATCCTGCAGGCCCTGGCCGGCCAGTGCCTTGCTGAAATTCGCCAGTGCCGCATTGACCGCGCCACCAACCATGAATTTGGCGTCCGGCGTGCGCGACGCGCCGCCGACAATCATCACGACAGTGCCATGCGAAGCGACAAGCGATGGCCAGAACAGCCGCGACAGACGAACCCCGGCGTGGAATTTCAGGGCAAACCCGTCGATGAAATCGGCATCATCCTGGTCCGGAAACACACCGCCTTTGGTCGCGCCGGCGCTGTGGACAAGGATATCGCAGCCACCGAAGGCCTTTTGGTGTGCCTCGAACGCCGCCCGGCACCCGTTCGGCGTGCGAAGATCGGCGGCATGCGACTCGACCCGGCTGTCCGATTGCGCGGCGATGGTCCCGGTCGCCGCCGCGCAATTCGCCGGATTGCTGCCGGCAATCATGATGTCGGCGCCGTCGCGCGCCAGCCGCGCGGCAATGGCAAGCCCGATCCCCCGGGTTCCCCCCGACACAAAGGCCGTCTTTCCAGTCAGTGAACCCATGTCATCCTGCTCCATTCTTTTCGGCCGCGCCGACATAATGCGTCTCGATGCCCTTCACCAGACCATAAAGGCTGCGCAGGGTGGGAACAGCAAGTCCCGCCGCGTCGGCAAGCTGCAACGGCTTGCCATAAATGAACTCGACCTCGCTTGGCCGGCGCGCCAGCACATCGAGACAAAGCGAGGATTTGTTGTCACCGGTGCCGCCCGGCGCGGTCATCATCTCGAGTCCCCGCACCACCACATCGCGCTCGAGATTGATGTTCTGCGAATGCGCTATCGCGATGGCTTCATCAAGCGCGGCGAAGCAAACCCGGCGCAATGGCTCCACTTGCAGGATTTCGGCGCTGGTCAGATTGGTTACGCCGGACACCGCACTCATTGTCATGTTGCCAAGAAGCTTTTTCCAGATCTCGGACCTGATTTCGGCGCTGGCATGGGTTTCCAGCCCGGCCGCGGTGAAGGCGGCGGCAATTGCCTCGGCCCGCGCCGACATCCCGCCGCCCCATTCGCCGATATAGGATGGCACCCGGTCGAAATCATGGATCTGCCCGGGGCCGGTCCGTGCGCCGGCCATCGCGGTCAGCCCGCCGAAGACATTCCCTTCACCGAGGATTTCGGCAAGGATATCCTCATTGCCAAGACCATTCTGGAAGCTGATGAAAACGGCGCCCGTATCGGCAAGATGGGTCATGGCAAGCGCCGCCTCGCGGGTCATTGTACCCTTGCATTGCACCAGCACGATATCAGCCGTCTCGATCCGCGCCACATCATGCTCGGCAGCAATCATCCGGCACCGGTCACCGCCGAGGCCGGAAATGCGAAGTCCGTTTTCCCGGATGGCGTCAATATGGTCGCGGTCGGTGTCGACAAGCGTCACATCGAGGCCGCCTTCAGCCAGAATCGCGCCGAACAGCGCGCCCATCCCGCCGGCTCCGACAACAGCCACATTTCGTATTTCAGACGTCATCCGATGTCTCCCTTCTCAATCTGCCGGACCAGGCCGACGTCACCGCGACGCAGCAACAGGCGATGCACGGCATCAAGACCCAGCAGGAAGGAGTCACTGCCAAAACCGACGATGCTGCCATCGCTCACCCCGGCGGTCATGCTGACCTTGCGAAACCCCTCGCGCCGGTCATTGTTGGACAAATGCACCTCGACCTTTGGCCCGTCAAACATCGCCAGCGCATCACGAAGCGCCACCGAGCTGTGGGTGTAGGCCGCCAGATTGAACAGGATCGCACCCGCGCCCTCACGCGCCTTCTGGATGGCACTCACCAGCTCACCCTCGTCATTCGACTGCATCATCTCGATCCGGCGGCCCAGATCCTCAGCGCGGTTGGCAAGCGCGGCCATGATGTCAGCCATGCTGTCGGACCCGTAGATTTCCGGTTCACGCGTGCCAAGCATGTTCAGGTTCGGACCGAAGATCACCAGAATGTCCACCATTCATCCGCCCTCCCCAAGGCGACGCGCCGGGCGTCTAGAATGCCAGTTCAATGGCCCCAAGCGCCCCGAAATCGGCATGGACATGATCCCCGGCGACAAAGGGCTGGGGCACCGATGCCGCGCCAGTCGAAATGAAATCGCCAGCCTGCAAGATGAAGCCGCGGGCGGCCAGATGATTGACCAGATCGGCCGCCGCCTGCGCTGGCAGGCATCGCATCTCGCCAAGAAAATTCTCGGCCGGCCGGCCGCCACTGACCGTCAGGGTGATCCGATGCTGCTGGAAATCGATGGCCTGCCAGTTATCCACCGGATCGCCGAAGACAAAGCCGATGCCACCGCCATTATCGGCAATGGTCATCAGTGAATTCTCTGCCTTGCTTGCCCCGTCAAGACGGTAGCGATTGCCGATGATCTCAATCGCCGGGTGAAGCGTCATCATGCCGGCCATCTCGGCGGCGGTCCAGGGCGTGGTGCGAAGATGCGGCGTCGCGGTCAGCCGAAAGGCGAATTCGGTCTCTGCACGCGCGCCGGGGAATTGACCGATCGGCAATTCATGCCGCGTTCCGACATAGCTTCGCGATGCGAATATCCGCCCCGGGATCACATCATCATGGCCATCAAGTTCGCGCATCTTCTGGCTGGTCGCGCCGACCTTCCAGCCGGCAAGACCCTGGCCAAGCTCGTCATGCATGCGATCCTGCACGAAATACGCCTCGGTCCGGTCGCGCGGATAGAAATCCGGTTCAACCTTCACAGGATTTCCGGGCGCGCGCCATGACGCGGACAGGATCACCGCCAGCTCGCTCAGCACAGCCTTGCGCGCGTCATCCATCCCTGTTTCCCCCTCCCGGTTCTCCCTTGGCCATCGACAACGGCGCCGATCGACCACCCTCAAGCCAACAGGAAAGGCAAAAAATCGCAAAGGTTAAAAATGATGATAAACCCTCAGAATGGCCAGCCTGTGGCCAGCCTATTAAAACTCCAACTCACAAAATACTCACAGTATATTGTCGGTACGCGGCAGATTTTCCGAGGTGTAGAGCTGGAAGTCGATGGCTGCCATTGTCGTGTCAGTTTCGTAACCATGCTGTCTGGCGATAAAATCCACAGCCTGAAAGGCCTGTTGCATCGGATTCGAGTCAATGACCATGTCAATCAGACCTGATCTGAGATTCTCGATGGAATGGGGACTCAGATCATGGACGATCTTCGCCAGCGACCTGAAGGACGCCTCATCGCGGCCAGATTCGATCAAGGTTTCCAGCAACGCATTGTTGGCCGGACCATAGACCACACGAAATTCATTGTGATCATTCAGAATTGCCAGCATGTCTGACACAGCTTCAGCGACGGAAACCCGCGGCGGAAACAACATCAGCTTGTCCTCAATGCCAAGGTCCACGAAAAACTGGCTGAACCCCTTTACGCGATCCAGATTTGAACGCGCATTCGTACCCGGTTCAACAACAAGCACACGTCCTCCCTTGCGGCAGATGGCCTCGCTGAGCTTTGCCGCCGAGCGCCCGGCATTGACATTGTCGATGCCGACATAACAGTGTCTGCGGCTGTCGGATATGTCGGTGCTGATTGTGACGATGAATGTCCTGCTGACCAGCCCTGCAACCGCCCTCGCTATCTCCGGGAGGTCACTGGCAAACAGAATGATACCGTCACGGCGGTCGGCCGCGGCATCAAGATGCGCCACAAGCCGCCCGGGTTCATCGGCGTCGATATGCGTGCGGTAGATGGTAACCGGATATTCTACAAGCTTGTTCACCGCTGCCAGCGACCGGTTCAGGCGCTCGGAATAGGCTGTCGCATTGCGCGCAAAAACAGCCTCGATCGACAGCTGGCGCCGTTTGCCGGTTGGCAGGATGCGGTTGGTGCCAAGCTGGCGTGCACTTGCCAGAACGCGGGCCGTGGTCCGTTCGCTGACCCCGCCACGTTCATTCAGCACCCTGTCGACCGTGGCCAGACCGACACCGGCATGTTTCGCGATATCCTCGAGGCGCGCCTTTCGCGATCGCGCCTTCATGATCGCAAATCGGCCGGCCCCAGTTCACCAATAGACGCTGCCATGGCATCCCGATTGCGCGCCGGCATGCCCTCGGACGGCACCGGCGTGTCATAGGCATAGTCCGGGTCGGT
>RFZL01000062.1 GCA_009920665.1 Alphaproteobacteria bacterium
CGGAAATCAGCCTGCCTGTTGTCCTGGCGCCCTTCATGATGATCTTTTTCGCCTTCACCGGCTGGGAGGTGGCTTCCGGCCTGTCGGAGGAGTTCCGCAATCCGAAACGCGACTTCCCGCGCGCCATGCTGTTGTCATTCGCTGTCGCCATCGCGCTGTATCTGGCGATGGCCTTCCTCGCCCAGACGGCACCAGACATCACCTCGCACGAGGCGGTATTTGTCGAGATCCTCGGCGCACGGCTCGGTGCGGCCGGGGGTGTTTTCATGGCCGGCATCGCCGCCCTTGTCATCACCGCCAATCTGATGGGCGCGATCTGGGCCGTCTCGCGCATGGTCTTCGCGCTCAGCCGCGAGGGGCATCTGTTTGTCCGCCTGAAGCTGAACAAGGCCGGCGCACCGATATCGTCGGTTGCCCTGACAAGCCTCATCATCCTCGCTGTACTGGCCGCCGACAGCATGGGCCTGCTGGACATCGAGGGCATGCTGGCCATCGCCGGGCAGAATTTCTTCATCCTCTATGGTCTGGCCGCGGTCGTGCTGTTCCGGCATGCCCGCAACCGGCGTGACCGTGCGGTCGCCACCCTCGCCATGCTTGTCGTCGCCGGATTGCTGGTCGCCGAGGGGCTGACCTCGTTGCTGTACCCGGCCGGGCTGGCGCTGGCCGGGATCGCCAGCCTGTCGGTCCGGCGGCGGATGGCGGCATCGGGGTGACCCGTCGCTTCCCTGTTCAAGGTCCAACATAGCTGGACATGCGGCATTGCGGCAGGCTTAATTATTAAAACTGAATAAACGTCCCGACAGCCCCAATGGCTGACCGAGTCCGTCGAGGAATATCGGCCCAGGCCGGCGCCGCCGAACTGACGACCCAGATCACGCTGGCGGCGCTCTATCTGGGGCCGGCGGTGATCCTGCATTTCGTCATCAACTGGATCTGGGGTGATGAGACGCCCGACCAGCCCGAGGAGTAATGCCACAACATCCAAGGCATAGCGTAAAAGGCTTAGAGTAAAAGGATTAGCACAAAAGGGGGGGACAGCATCACCATGACGCATGAGGCGCAGGGCGAATGTTTCGCCATCCTGCACGGCTAGTCACGGCGAGAACAGCCACGCCCGGCAGGATTGTCACCGCCGGGCGTGGCCTGACCGATCAGGAGCCGGGCTTGCGATAGGCCCCGGCGATGGCATTCGCCTTGCCGGCGATGGCGTTGATATCGACCACCTCCATGATCGTCAGTTCCTTCATCGCGCCAGAGGCGGCGACAAGCATCTTCACCGCGGCAACATCCTCGAAACTGTCAGCCTCGCCCATGATGGCAAAGTCATACTCACCGCGCAGGAAATGCATCGAGAGCATTTTCGCGCCCAATTTCTCCATCATGCCGCTGACGGCGGCTCGCCGGTCATCTGCGGGGCTGCTGACGAACCCGCCAAGCGCCTCGTTTGAATAACTTCCCAGAACCAGAAACTGCATGTTTACCTCCCAAGGTTAAGATGTGCGTGTTCCGATATGCCCGTCAGGACACATCACTAGTTCGGATGTTCAGGCCAGTCTCTTTTCGAGTATGCCATAGCTGGGCGCCACTGCAACGCCGGCGCTGCGCCAATCCCAACTTGCCCGGCCCATCTGCCCGGCCCATCGCCCGGCCCTTCTGCCCGGCCGACCGACAATGGCGGCGGCAATGGCGGCGGCAATGGCGGCGGTAATGGTGGTGGCAGGGGGCTGTCATTATCCACCCGGCAGTAGTATAACTCTGGCAATCAGGCAATGCGGGTCACCCTGACAGACAGAATCGGACCAGCCATATATCCACCGATACACATTTGCGGATGCGCTATGGACAGGATACTGGAAATGAAACACTGGCTTCTTCGCCTGCTCCTTCTTACATGTCTTATTTTGGGGAAAACTGCCGTGGCGGCTGAATTGCAGATTGAAATCATCACCGAGGGTGACGGTACGGTGGCCGGGGCCGGCACCCGCGTCAGCGTGCATTATGAGGGTCGGCTGGAGGATGGAGAGGTGTTCGACGCCTCACGCCCACGCGGCGAGCCCTTTGCCTTCACCATCGGCGCCGGCCAGGTGATCAGCGGCTGGGAACAGGGCGTCACCGGCATGAAGATCGGCGAGACCCGCCGCCTGACAATCCCGCCCGAGCTTGGCTATGGCGCCGCCGGTGCGGGCGGTGTCATCCCGCCGAACGCGACCCTGATCTTCGAGATTGAGCTGCTGGAGGTCACCGCCGCCGTCATGCTTGGCGAGGCAACACCGGACGCGCTTTTGCAGGCGCAGGCCGACGGCGTCGTGATCATCGATATCCGGCGCGAGGATGAATGGCGCGAGACCGGTATCATCGAAGGGGCGGAGACGGTCACAGCCTTTCAGGCAGGTGGCCGCGTCGATCCGGATTTCCTCGACAATTTCAGGTCACTGGCACCCTCACGCGACACGCCCATCATGCTGTATTGCCGCAGCGGCAACCGGACAACCGGCCTTGGCAACGCGCTGATCGAGCAATTGGGATTCACCGATGTGACCCATCTGTCAGACGGTATCAATGGCTGGCTTGAGGCCGGCAAGCCGACCGTCGATTACACGCCCTAGTCACGACACCCCTGCCTGAAGGACGTGGCGGCAGGGGCGTGGCGACAGGGGTTTAGCCTCATACGCACACCTTCATCATCAATCATGCCACCACCGGCATGCGTCAACACCGGCGCAGGCGCGAACGGCCTGTGCGCCATATCTTTGGCATGCCTCCATCAAGACACTTGAATTTTCCAAAAAATATCATATGAAAGTAAAACGAAAAAGATTTTGGCCGGCACCAGCCGTTGGTGCCAATCGAACAAAGACCGGAAGACACACCATGTCTGTTGCCCAGCGCCATGATGAAATTCTGCAGCTTGTGCGTGCACGCGACAGAATGGAGGTTGACGACCTCGCCACCCATTTTGGTGTCACGACGCAAACCATTCGCCACGATCTGCGCGAGCTCGATCAGCAGGGATTGCTGAAGCGCACGCATGGCGGGGCGCGCAAGCTCGACACGGTCACGACGCGGGACTATGCCGCCCGCCGGGTCCATCGCGGTGCCGAGAAACAGGAAATCGGCCGCCTTGCCGCGGCTCTGGTCCCGAATGCCTGCGCCGTCATGCTGAATATCGGCACCACCACCGAACAGGTTGCGATGGCCCTGCATGGTCACGAAGATCTGATGGTGATCTCCAACAACATCAACATCATCACCCAGCTGTCAGGCAGCGCATCCAAGACGCTGGTCCTGGCGGGCGGCCGCGTCAGGCAAAGCGACGGTGCCGTGGTTGGCGAGGATGCGGTTGCGTTCATCTCGCAATACAAGGTGGATTTTGCCATTATCGGCTGCTCGTCACTGGACGCCGATGGCACGGTCCTCGATTTTGACATGCGGGAAGTATCGGTCGCGCGCGCCATCCTGCGGAATTCACGCCGGAAAATCCTTGTTGCGGATTCCTCGAAATTCGATGTCGATGCGCCGGTGCGGATCTGTGACATCGCCGAGATAGACCATTTTGTAACCAACGCCCCGCCGCCGGGCAGTTTCCTGCATGCGGCAAGGCAGGGACAGACCAGCATTATCACCCCACAGGGTACGCTGTAGATGGCTGATAATGACACCACCCGGGAATTCGATCTGTTCATCATCGGCGGCGGGGTGAATGGCTGCGGCATCGCCCGCGACGCGGCCGGGCGCGGGATACGGGTCGGACTGGCCGAGATGAATGATCTCGGATCGGCAACCTCCTCGGCCTCGACAAAGCTGTTTCATGGCGGTCTGCGCTATCTGGAATTTCTTGAGTTCAGACTTGTACGCGAGGCGCTGGTCGAACGCGAAAGGGCTGTTCCTCTATGACCATCTTGGCGGCCGCGAATTGCTGCCGGGAACGAAGACACTGGATCTTCGCACGGATGCGGCCGGCACCGCGCTGAAGCCAGAATTTCGCCGGGCCTTCGAATATTCCGATTGCTGGATCGAGGATTCGCGCCTTGTCGTCCTGAACGCCCGCGATGCGATGCGGCACGGCGCCACCATCATGCCGCGCACGCGCGTTGTCAGCGCGCGCCGCGAGGCCGGCAGCTGGGTGATCACATTGTGCGACAGCACCGCGCAATGGCAGGTGCGTGCCCGCATGCTGGTCAATGCGGCCGGCCCCTGGGCGGAAACCGTCATCAAGGGCGTTGTCGGGCAGAACTCCAGCGATCATATCCGTCTGGTGCGTGGCAGCCACATTGTCACGAAGCGTCTGTTTGACCATGACCGCAGCTATTTCCTGCAGGGCAGAGATGGCCGGATCATCTTCGCCATCCCCTATGAGGGTGACTTCACACTGATCGGCACCACCGACAAGGATCATCCCGATGCCGCCACCCCGCCCGTATGCACCGAGGAGGAGAGCAACTACCTGATTGATTTCGCATCGCAATATTTCGCCAGGCCGGTGACGAAGGACGATATTGTCTGGCGGTTTTCCGGCGTGCGGCCGCTCTATGATGACGGCGCCGGCTCGGCGACGGCGGCGACGCGTGACTATGTGCTGAAGACCGATGACGCCGGCAATGTGCCGCTGCTGAACATCTTTGGCGGCAAGATCACGACCTATCGCAAGCTTGCCGAGGCGGCAATGGCCGAGATCGCGCCACGGCTGGATAACCGCCATGGCCCCTGGACGGCGGGCGCACCGCTTCCCGGCGGTGATTTCGCGGTCGCCGAGGTCACGACGCTGATGGCCGATCTGCGCCAGCAATATCCGTTCCTTGACGCTGCCTGGGCGCGGCGGCTGGTGCGCGCCTATGGCACCGACGCGTTCGAAATTCTGGGTGCTGCGAGCACGACGGACCAGCTTGGCGAACATTTCAGCGCCACCATCACCGCGGCCGAGCTTGACTGGGTGATGGCAAATGAATGGGTTGCCACCGGCGAGGATTTCCTGTGGCGGCGCAGCAAGCTCGGTCTGGTCGTGACCGACAGCGAAGCCGCCGCGATCGACGATTATGTGCGTAACAGGACCAGAACGGGTACGACTGGAACGGGCGGGGCCAGAACGGGCGGAACCGCGCCCACCAGCAATGCAGCCAGCGCGGCCACAGGAATGGCCGGTGCCTCGGCCTGACAGACATCACCAATTCACCCCAGCACATAATTCACCCCTGCATATAATTCACCCCTGCACAAAGGTGGAAACGCCGTTATTCTCGACGCCCGAACATGACCGGGACCATGTTGGTGAAACTGGCGCTGCCGGCGCTGTTGCTATTGATGAAGTGAATGCCGATGAACGACATCTGGACATATATCGCGCCGCTCGCCATTCTCGCCTTTCTGGTCCTCTATACCAGGGTTGCGAAGCGCGTGAATATCCCGGGGCCGGTCTACTGGACGACGATGATTGCCGGCGGATTTCTGCTGATGTCGATTTTCACCCTCGGAACCTGAGCCGATGACAGATTTCAACAGGTTCCTCTCCAGGCTGATCCAGGTGATCGCCGCGCTACTGACCTTGCGCGTCGCCGTCTGGTTCTTTGAACAGCGCGCGCATGACAAGGAATACTGGCTGATCTTCGCCCATGTGATCCCGTTCCTGCTGGTGATCTTTACCGGCGCCGTCCTGACCCTGTTCATCAAGAACTGGATATTCAGGAAACTTGCATTACGAGAGGTGGCCAAAGACCATGACCCCGCGCCGCCAGCAAGCTAGCCGCAGAGATCACAATGATGGGCCGTAGCGGTAGATGATGTACGTCCAACCGGCAACCATCATCAAGCCCAAAGCCACCCCCCGCACCAGTCTGGTTGTGCGCCCCTGAATGATCCACTGCGTCATCAACTTGCCAAGAAACACAATGGCAAGAGCAAACAGGCCGAGGTCGAGCAACAGTAGATAATGGTCTGTAGACATGCGGCTTGGTACTGGATGGGGGCGGAAGTTGCAACCACCACCGTCCGACCAGGGGGTAACGGGGCAACGCAATGCCGCGGGCGTGTCGGTCCGGGGCCACCAAAGGCACCCTCGGCGACCCCACCTATTTGGTGGACATAAATGCTGAAGCCGGCAAAATACCCCCGTTACCAAAGAGAAAGATCTTTTCGATGTGTCCGGAAGGTAGGTTTCAGCATGAAATTCGACAACAACGTTGGTCGCCTTCAAAGGCTGATGGCGGCAAGCATCGCCGGCATTGGCCGTCGATACGCGGTTCTGGATGCCCTGACGCTAAAGTCCGGCGACAAAATCATTGATGTGGGCTGTGGGGCTGGGCAGCTATTGGGACATCTGGCGAAAGCTGTTGGTGAGACAGGACAGGTTCTCGGCCTCGACCCCAGCGCGGATCAACTGGCCCAAGCCAGAGCTGGCTGCAGTGAATTCACCAACATTTCATTCCTGGAAAAAGGTGCGGACGATACCGGCCTGCCAGATGACTGCTGTGACGCCGCCACATCCACCCAGGCACTTGAATACATCCTGGATGTTGACGGTGCCCTTTCAGAAATTCAGCGGGTTCTCAAGCCGGGTGGCAGTCTTGTGAATATTTCCATCCTCTGGGACCATTTCAGGTTCCATGGCGCCGAGGAAGGGTTAAACAACAAGATCCACGATGCGTTCAGGGCGCACTGCAGCCATCAAATGCTGCCTATGGAGCTTCCGGGCAAGCTTGGTCGCCTTGGTTTCACTCACATGAAAGACAAATCTCTGGCCTTTGTCATTACGAGGCGCGATCAGAACTCACCAGCACTCTATACCGAAAATGTCATGGCAAATTTCGCCCTCACCCAGGGGGTGAGTGAGGAAGAGGTGGCAGACTGGCGCTCGCAGTTGGCGACCGCGGAAAAGGATGGTCGTTTCGGCTTTGCCAGCTTTCCCGTACTAACCACTGCTTATCTATCCAGTTGAGATGAACAAGGTCTGGAGCGTTCAAGCCTGACCCGGCGCGACACAGAACAGCTCTTGGAGCGCGGGGGAACAGCAAAAATGAGGGCATTCAGCGGCATTTTTGAAATAAGGTATTTGCCAAACTCCGCGGGTTTGCCAATGTTGTGACATGGAACCTTGTGTCGCCAAGATGCGTGCAAACAATGAAAAACGCGATGCCACTCTGTTGAAAAACGGTGGCGAAATCGCCTCGTCCGACGTCGTCAAATTCTGTTGATGCCATAGGCAGTGAGGTTGGGGATAAATATTGATGCGCAAATTTGCTCTCGTCCTGTTTTTTGGTTGCGCCGGATTGCTCCTTGTTTCAGCCACCGCCCAAATCATTTACGCGGTGTTCTGACGGCGAGACCCTTCTGTTTTCAAGGTTGGCATTCTGATTTCAGGGTTGGTTTTTCTTACCACCCGTTTGTTGCTCTACGTCACACAGTAAAAAACCTCGCGTATGTCCCCGCGGGTTTTCCGTCAGACCTCAGCGCCGCCAATGTGACCAGTGGTCCCGATATCTCCAGTCATCCTGTCTATGCGCCGGCCAAACCCGCACTCAACACCTGACCGACCTCTTCATCCGTCATGACGGGCACAATATTGATGTCGCAAAGGAGCCAAAATTGGCGTCCGGACCCGCGAGCAGGATGTTGAAAGAGTTCTGGATGCAGTCTGCGCCATCGACCCTCTGAATTATGGTCTTTATGACAGGAATGCCTTCATAAAGAGTAGTTGCGTAGGCATGTACAAACCAAAAGAAGGATCAACGACACATCTGCATCTTGGCACAACGGAGTTGCAGGTTGGCGAGTATGTCGAATTGGAGTTTGTGGTCGATGAATCAACCGACATGGAAGCGGTTTTGAAAGCCATCATCGCCGTGCATCATTATGAAGAACCGATAATCCATTTCAATCAGATTCAAACTACACGTGCGGATTACGACCCCAATTCCGACAACAGGAATCGGTGGTGGAATGAGAAAGAGGCGTGACCGGGACTGGGCCTGTGGGCGCGGCCATGCCAACGGACGCTTTCACAGCTGAGAATATCACTATTTCGCTGAAATTATGTGAATATTTTGAATTTCAAATAGTGTGTCACGCCTGCGCCGGGGTCGCATCTATAACTGACCGAAATGTCAATATGACGGCGCAGATTGATGCTTCCTCTGTTCAGGTCCCTTTGCCCGGGCTTCTGCCGCTCACTGTCTTTCAACCGTCAGGCTTGGCATCACCAGTCTTGCCGTGACAGTGCCGAGGAAGGATTTGGCCTGTAGCCTGACCGGAAGGAACAGGTCCGGCCGTACTTCCGCGACAAATATCAGAACATCCTCGGGCTTTGGCTGTTTTTTGCGCCAACGTGACTTTCGCTGGTGACCGCCGGTCGGCTTGCCCACAAACCCGCACACCAACGCCTCGCCCCGGTAGGCGAACGGGCGGTCCTTTTGCAGTATCTCTGTGCCAATATCATGCAAGGTAAGCTCGGACGTTCTCAGACCATCATAGACCCGCTGCGAGCCTGTGCAGCTTCCGCCCTGCGCGATGTTGTTCAAGGCGTTCAACATCGCGCTGAACGGATCGATGGCCCCGTCGATATGCTCCTCGGCAAGCGGGAACACCTTCTCCAGATCCAGCGCCGGCTCCCGGTGGGTGGCGGCGGCGCCGGTTGCCGGCGCCCAGGTCGTAATGGCCGCCCGGGCGCGGCGCTTCGACACCCCCGAGATGACGAGCCGGTGCGGCAGATATCGCCCATTCACAATTCTGCCGGAGAGCTCCGTGCGACCCCGATATGTCCGAAACGCATCGCTCAAACCGACAGTCCGGGACGTGGCCACCAGCTCGAATGTGTCTTCGGCAAAGACCCAGTCTGCGGAGGTCGTCGCCACGTCGACATCGCCCCACTCGATCTTGTAGGTCAGCTGGAGCGACATTGGCCCCGACGTGGCAACCGCCGTTGCAGGCCCGACAAGGAAGGTGACGGCCACCGCAAGACAATATGCAACAGGCCTGATCCCGATCATCTATTGACCATCCGAGATACAGCGGAAACCGATATAGACCACCGCCATATCCCTTGGTTTGGTGGCACCATAACCGGCTTTCATCTGTGCGGCGCCGTACCACCAGGACCCACCCATTGTCGCCTGTTGACGCCCATCCCCGGCCGCCGCCCACTCCCAGACATTGGCCCCCATATCATAAAGACCATTTACACCGGCAATTGTGCTGCCTGCCCTGGCATGACCATGGCCACGCATCAGGAATTCCGAATAGTCCGGCTTGCCGGCCGGATTGCCGGTGGCAGCACCGCAGTCGCGCAGGCAATTCGCCCCGACAGGGCTGTCACCCGTTGGGTAGGGATAGGTCTTCCCGGAAATGAAGGGTGACGGCGGCGCCGCACGCCGCTCGGTGTAGGCGTTGCTGATCCATTCCTCGCGGGTCGGCAGACGCGCGCCGCGCCACTGGCAATAGGCCGCCGCCTCGTCATAGGTGATGTGAACCGCGGGCTCCTCCGGCGGGCTGTCCACGCCATATGGGGTGCGCCAGTTCCAGCCGGGCCTGGTCACCCAACCGGCCTCGAACACCATGCCACCCGACTGTTCAGCCACGGTGACGGTTCCGGTGGCGTCGGCGTAGTCTGCAAAGGCCCCGATGGTCACTTCCGTGCGGTCGATGATGGCACCACCGGCCGATACAGGCTTTATGAGGATCATCAGGAAAACCGCTGTCAGAAAAACCCGCATGACGTGGAAATATACAACTCTGAATGATTGGCCTGACTGATTGGCCTGACTGGCTGGACAGAACCCGTTTGTGTCTACGTTGTGTCTAGGCTTGCTCAAGGACCAGATGATATGAGCTGACAGTCATATGCACAAGCATGACGCCGTGATGTGCCACAACCGCCTGTATTCATGTATTTTTCCTGAGGGTGAAATGGTGGGCGTGACAGGGATTGAACCTGTGACCCCTACGATGTCAACGTAGTGCTCTCCCGCTGAGCTACACGCCCCATTTCATCCGCCCCGTTTCATATTCCACGGTGGTACGGACGTGCCCGCCTGAAGAGGCCGGTGCCCGCCGCGGCGGTGGGTGGCCGGGCCCGGCAAATTGTCGGGCGGGTCGGCCGCGGGTTGGCAGGGCCGCACTGCGGCCGCCAAGGGCTGTAGTGATGCACCAAGAGCGGCCGTTCCGCAAGCCCTTTTTCCACGCCCCCCCTTTTTGCCGCGACCTCTTTGCCACACCGCTCAAAGCGACTCGGAGGCGCGCCAAAAGCATGATAGGGTGATCGTCATGAGTGAGAGTTTTGTGACCGAACCACTGCCCGTTGAAGCACCCGAAACGCCCGCGCCGTCACTGCGGGCCACGCCGGCAGCGCCGAACGCCGGGTCCAGACCCGATGCCGCGCTGCCTCCGGTCATCATCTCCGAGACGATGATCGCCGACCCCGACTACGCCTCCTTCGACATCTATGCCGCCGGCGCGGCCTCACCGGTGGTCGTATCCTGCCCGCATGCCGGGCGCACCTATCCGGCCAGTATGATGGATTGTGCCACGCAACCTGTCGAGGCGCTGCGGGGGCTGGAGGATTTCGGTGTCGACTGCCTGTTGCCGGAATTGATCGCCACCGGCATCCCGACAGTGATCAACCGGGTGGCGCGCGCCTATCTCGATGTGAACCGGGCGGAAACGGCGCTCGACCGAACAATGTTTGCCGGTGATGTGGCGGCGGCACCGCCATGCCATCATGTGCGCGCCGGTTATGGGCTGATCCCGAAGCTGACCGCTGGCCGCAAACCGATCTACACGAAAGCTCTTCCCTCCACCGAGGTGTCGGCACGGCTCGAATTCGTGTACCGTCCCTATCATGAGATGCTGACCAGGCTGCTTGACAGCGCGGTCGCATGGCACGGCGCCGGACTGCTTGTCGACCTGCATTCAATGCCGGCCTATGACCGGCTGAACAACCGGCTACCCGATATCATCTGCGGCGATGCCCATGGCAGCACGCTCGACAGCGCCACGGCCAGCGCGCTGACCCGTTTTCTGCAGGATTGCGGCCTGTCGGTCAGCTGGAACCACCCCTATGCCGGCGGCTTCATCACCCGTGCCTATGGCGATAGCCGGGGGCCACGGCAGACGGTGCAGATCGAGCTCAACCGGGCGCTTTACATGGATGGCCCGGCCCGCCTCGACCCGGTGCGCGCGGCAACGCTTCGCGGGCAGATCGGGGCACTCGGCCGGTTCCTTGCCGAGACCGCGCGGGTGGCGG
>RFZL01000063.1 GCA_009920665.1 Alphaproteobacteria bacterium
AAGCGCCCACAGGTTCGGGCGATAATCGATATCGAACGCGACCTTCCGGCCAAACTGGCGGGCCAGTCTCATCGCGGCGAAACTGGCGCCGGCGACGCGGTCGGTGCTGAAATGTGTGCCGGTGACAAGAACCGCCTTTGCCGAGGCGATAAAATCCGGGTCGATATCCGCTTCCCCGATCGCCATATCGGCGCAGTCCTCGCGATAGAAGATCAGCGGAAACTGTTCATTGTCACGAATGCCGAGAATGACCAGCGCCGTGAGACGGTCCGGGTCGGTTTTCACATGGCTGATATCAACGCCTTCACGGATCAGCTGCTCACGAATGAAACGGCCCATATGCTCATCGCCGACACCGGTGATCACCGCCGATTTCAGGCCGAGGCGCGCGCAGCCAATGCTGATATTGGTCGGGCTGCCGCCAATATATTTGGCGAAACTGGACATGTCCTCCAGCCGGCCACCAACCTGCCCGCCATACAGATCGACAGACGAGCGGCCGATACAGATCACATCAAGCGTCGGCTCAGCCATTCTGCGGTCCTTTCTTTCGCTTCAAGCCGGCTTCGATGGCCAGATACTGGGTCAGGTTCATGGTGGCGCACAGCGAGCGAAACCCGAAAAGATGCTCCTCGGTGACCAGCAGGGTCGTATCAAGCGCGACCGGACTGACGGTGGTGTCGGTGATGCTGACGATGGACACGCCCCTTTCATGCGCCTGCCGCGCCAGGTTGGCCGTCATTTCGCCATAAGGAGAAAAGCTGACCACGAACAGCACGTCACGCGGGCCAATCAGCTTCACCTCGCGAATGGACTGTGCAGGAGAACCACGAAATTCCTGTGAGCGGATGCCAAGCTGGGTCAGCAGATAGCCAAGATAGACAGTGACCGGTTTCGCCCGCCCGCCGGCGGCAAGCCACACGGTCTCGGCATCGGCCAGACGCTGTGATGCCCTTTCAAGGACGTCGATCGACACCGTGTTGGACAGCCGCTTGATCGAATCAACCGCCGAAATCGACAGCGCCTCAAGATGGTCTGCCGGATTGACGGACGCCATTTCCGAGAGGCGGTTTCCATATTGCGGCCAGCTGTGTCGAACCTGCTGCCGGAACACCGTCTGCATCTGGCTGAATCCGTCAAAGCCGAGAGTCTGGGCAAAGCGGACGAAGGCGGATGTGGCGATGTCGGTTTCGGCGGCAAGCTCGGCAAGCGTCGACAGGGCGATGGCTTCGGGATGACCAAGCGCGAAATTGCCGATTTCCTGCAAGCGTTTCGGCAGGTCGGCATGCTGCTGCTCGATCCTTTCGACAAGCTGGTCGAGAGTCTCCGGTCTTGTCCCGACCTCAGCGGAGTCCATGGCCACGTCCATTCCGTTCCGACAATCTAGACGGCAAGCTCCTTGGCCAGATCGCCAATTTCGGCGCCACCAGCCATCAAACGCTTGATGTCGTCACCCTCAAGATCCTTCGACGCGCCCTGACCGATCACCTCACCAAGACTGAGGAAGGTGAATCGGTCGGCGATCAGGCGCGCATGGATCTCGTTATGCGTGATCAGGATGATCGCGATATCGCCAAGCTTCTGCACCTTGCGGATGGTCTTCAGCACTTCCATCTGCTGCTTCTGGCCAAGCGCCGATGTCGGCTCGTCCAGGATCAGCACCTTGGCACCAAAATAGATCGCCCGCGCAATGGCCAGTGTCTGGCGCTGGCCACCCGACATGGTGCCGACGGCCTGGTTCGGGTCAGCGACATTGATCCCGATCTTCGCCATCTCTCGGGTCGCGATCTCGTCCATTTCACGCATCTTCATCACCCCGAACGGGCCCGGGAAATGGGTGATCTCGCGACCAAGGAAGAAATTGCGCGTCACCGAGGTGAGCGCATTCAGCGCGAGGTCCTGATAGACCGTGCCAATCCCGGCCTCGGTGGCATCACGCGGCGAGGTAAAGGACACCGGCTTGCCCTCAACCCTGATCTCGCCTGCTGTCGGTTTGAAGACGCCGGAGAGAATCTTGATCAGCGTCGACTTGCCGGCACCATTGTCACCAAGGAGGGCATGCACCTCGCCGGGATAGACCTTCAGATCAACCCCGTTCAGCGCCGTGAAGGAGCCGAACTTCTTGACAAGGCCAGTGGTCTCGATAAGCGGTTTTGCCGTGTTGTCAGCCATGTCAGAGCGTACCCATGATTCGCTTGCGTATGTTTTCATTGAGCAGCGCCGAGGCGATGATCACGAGACCAAGGAAGACGCGGTAGAACGACCCGTCGATCCCCGGGATATAGAAGAAGGCTTCCTTCGCGATGCCGAAGATGAAGGCCCCGACAATGATCCCCATCACCGTGCCGAACCCGCCAGTCATCACGATGCCGCCGATAACGGCCGCGGCGATGGCCTCAAGCTCCTTCAAATTGCCCTTCGCGGCATCGGCGGTGTTCACCTCGAACACCTGGCAGGTGGCGAAAATGGTGGCGCAGAAGGCCGAGAAGACAAAGAGTGATATCTTCACCCTGTCGGTCGGCACGCCGTTCGCCTTCGCCGCCTGCAGATTACCGCCGGTGGAGTAGATCCAGTTGCCGGCCTGCGTGCGACTGAGCACGACATAGCAGAGCAACGCCAGAATCAGCCAGATCATGACGCAGGAATACAGACCCGGCGCGAACTGGTTACCGAAATTATTGGTGTTCCAGTCGACCGGAAAATACAGGAAATCGAAAATCGGCTCGAGGATGTCACCGCCAAAGAAGTTGGCGACAGGCTGGGCCGACGGGATGCTGTCGATATAGGTGCGCACCACATCTAGATCGGTGACTGTCCGCGGCGTGACAGGCGTGACGGTGAAGTTGGCGATCTTTTCCCGGATCGTCGCCACCATCGTCTCGTTGCCGGACTCGATGGCGTTTTCCAGCGCCCGCTCCAGCGGCTTGACGCCCTTGGCGGCCATGATTTCCGTCTTCGCGTCAGCGACACGCTGATAGGTATATGCCAGCCGTTCGGTGATGCTGGCGACGGTATCCGCCGGCACCGTCTGCAGGATCGCCTGCAAATCGGCCTCGGGGAGCGCCTTTGCCGCCTCACGCTCAATTTCGCCATGCCCGGGAACATTGATGATGTTCTTCATATCGGGCAGCTCGGTCACCGTCGTCGCGCCCTTGGTCTGGTCGGGGCGGTGATTGAAGGCGCGAAGCGACACCTCGGTCAGCCCGCGCAGGAAGAACAGACCGCCAAGCGTCACGATAAAGGAGGGCAGGCCCGAGCGTACGACGATGTAGCCCTGAAGCCAGCCAAAGAACAGCGTGAAACACATCGTGATCATGATCGCGCCGATGGGCGATACATTTTCGATATAGATCAGCGTGAAAAATTCAATATGAACCCCGCCCTCGAACGAAACATACGGAATGACGATGGCAAAACCCCATCGCAGCACCATCGCCATACAGGCGCCCGCGAAACCAATCATCGAGCCGATCGACAGGTCGAATTCCCCGGCGATGATCAACAGGCCCGCGCCAAGCGCGATGATCCCGAGCTGCGCGATCACCCGCAGATTGTTGCGGATACCAAGCGCATTGAAGCCTTCGCCGGCAAAGGGATTGAGCGAGAATTCGCCGGCCGGAATCGAGAAATATCCCAGCATGCCGAAAAGAAGCAGCATCACGCCGATCGGGCCGATTTCCGGCCGTGCCAGAAGCGATTTCAGCCATCCCTTGGATGCGAGACGGTCGGATTCCTGCCTGGAGCTTGCGGTCTGGTTCATGTCTAAACCCAAAAAAAGTGGGCAGCACTGGTGCTACCCACTTCCGTGTTTGATGTGATTACCGGTCGACGCCAGCGAGCGAAGCAACCGAAGATGCATTCGACTTGTCAACAAAGCCGGGGCCCGACGGGATGTTTGCACCCGGAAGCAGGCCAGCGCCGTTGTTGTACAGGTGCAGGACGATCACAGGCATGTAGCCCTGCAGACGCTGCTGCTGGTCGATCGTGTACTGAACCTTGCCAGCGTTGATCATGTCCATGACCGGCGGGCTGAGGTCGAAGCAGGAGTGGTGAACCGTCATGCCAAGCTCGTCGATGGCCTGCTGCACACCGGCGCAGACATGCGGGCCGACAGACAGGACAGCGTCGATGTCAGGATTGGCCTGCAGACCAGCAGCCGCACGGGTCGGGATGGTGGCCGGGTCGTTCGAGCTGTCAACCAGCTTGATCGGAACCGACTCGCCATAACCGTTACAACGGTCGTTCAGCGCGGTGTTGTAGGCTTCCTGAATGAAGCAGACACCCTTGGTGGCACCCTCTGCCTTGGCGCGCGCGCCAGCGGCCTGACCAGCCAGGAACTCAGGCTGACCAACATGCATCAGAGCGCCAACGTCCTTCGACGACTCGAGGCCCGAGTTCATCGTGATGACAGGAATACCGGCAGCCACCGCATCCTTGATGGCCTGACCCAGAGCATCCGGATCCGGCAGCGAGACAACCATGCCGTCAGGCTGGGTCGCGGCGGCAGCAGCGATCGACTTGGCCATATCACCCATGTCACCAGACGGGGTGAAAATATATTCAAAGTCAGCGCCAACAGCACGAGCGGCATCCTCGCCACCCTTCTGTACAACCGGCCAGAACGGGTCTTTACCTTCACCATGTGTAACCATCACATAGCGTTCTGCCTGCGCGGCGCCCGAAAACAGCACAGCGGCAGACAGTGCAAGAAGCAACTTCTTCATTGTGTCCTCCAAAGGTTTATCGGGGGACGTTTCGATATATGTGAATTGAATGGCCCCCGCGCGCAACTCTAGATAGGTGGTACGGCTTGTAAAGAGCCAAATTGGAAAAAATATTTCAAAATCCCGATTTCGTGATTTTTAATCTTGCGTCAACACGTCGCATGCGCGACCTAATCTTTCGTTTAATGTCACGCAAAACATCCGGCCAGCATCCTCGGCCATATATCTGGAGATCTTGATGAAGGAAATCGGCATCGGCGTCATCGGCACAGGCTTCATGGGCAAGGCGCATTCCATTGCATACAGCGCATCAGCCTCGGTTTTCGGTACCGGCCTCAGGCCGCGTCTGGAGATTGTTTGCGACCTCAGTCCCGCGCGCGCATCACAGCGCGCAACCGACCTCGGATTCAGCCGGTACACCGATGACTGGCGCGCGGTCGTGAACGACCCGGCGGTCAACCTGATTTCGGTCTGTACACCGAATGACACCCATGCCGAAATCTCGATCGCGGCGCTTCAGGCGGGAAAACATGTCTGGTGCGAGAAGCCAATGTCGACGACCCTTGGCGATTCGCAGGCGATGACGGATGCCGCCACAGGCAGTAACGGCAAGACAATCATCGGCTATAACTATACCAAGAACCCGGCTGTCACCCATGCCCGTCGGCTGATCGAGAGCGGGGCCATCGGGCGGGTGGCGGCATTCTTCTGCCGCTATGATGTCGACAATGAAGCGGATGAAGGCCGTCCCTGGTCCTGGCGCATGTCGCGTGACCAGTCAGGAACCGGCGCGAATGGCGATGTGCTGAGCCATGTCATCAGTGTCGCGCATTACCTGACCGGCTCGACCATCAAACGCGTTGTCGGCGATATCGCCATCGTCCATACCGAACGCGACGATCCGAAACAGGCCGGCAGCCGCAAGGAGGTCGATAATGACGACATGGTCGCCGCGCTTGTCCAGTTCGAGAATGGCGTTCACGGCCATATCGGTGCCAGCCGTGTCACCTGGGGTTATAAATGCGGTCTTCGCTGGGAAGTGCATGGCACGAAGGGGACCATCATTTTCGAACAGGAACGGCTGAACGAATTGCGCCTGTTCACGCCGCAGGACGATCCGGCGACCGACGGGTTCCGCACCATCCTGACAGGGCCGCAGCACCCGCCCTATGCCGCCTTTCTGCCGAATGGCGGGCACAGCCTCGGCTATATGGATGTGAAAATCTGCGAGCTTCATGAACTTCTCGAGGCCATCGAGAGCGACGGGGCCGTCTGGCCATCATTCGCTGACGGGCTGGTGATCGAAAAGGTCATGGACGCGGTCGACCGGTCTTCACTCAGCGGCAGCTGGGAAGACGTCTAACTTCATGGCAAAGGGAAAACCGGCAATGGTGGATAACAGCACGTCAAGCGTCATCATCTCCGGCGGCACGCAGGGCCTTGGCATGGCCGTCGCCGAGACATTGATCGCGCAAGGCTGCACGCGCCTGACGATCACTGGCCGCGACGTGGACAAGGGCGAAGCGGCGGCAGAGCAGATGAGCGGTGACGGGGTGGATTGCCTGTTTGTCGCCTGTGACGTGGCCAGCATCGAGGACTGTCAGGCTGTCGTCGACGCGGCGCTGGCGCATCACGGGTTCGTCAACGGCCTTGTCAATTGCGCCGCCGATACCTCGCGCGGCAGCCTGGCGGACACCTCGCCAGAGCTGTGGGCGCGCCATATGGACATCAATCTGCGCGGGCCGTTCCTGTTGATGCAGGGTGTGGTGCGGCATCTTCTGGAGACCGGCAAGCCGGGATCGATGGTGAACATCCTGTCGACCTCGGCGCATGTCGGGCAGAGTTTCCTGACCGCCTATGCGACCTCCAAGGGCGGGTTGCAGACACTGACCCTGAACACCGCCAATGCCTACCGGTCGAACCTGATCCGCTGCAACGCGGTGGCGCCGGGATGGATGGACACGCCCGGCGAGGATGTGGTGCAGAAAAAATTCCACGACGCGCCGGATGACTGGCTGGAAAAGGCCGAGGCGGGCCTGCCGATGGGCCAGCTCGTCAAGCCGGATCAGATCGCGCCGCTGATCGCCTATCTCGTCAGCCCGGACTCTGGCATCATCACCGGCGCGGTGATCAATTACGACCAGCAGATCATTGGCGCGGTGCCTGAATAGAGAGATGTGTTCCCGCCATGTGGCGCGTTTTCGATCAACAAAACTGTTCTTGTCAGACGTCAAACCCACGCGGATATTTGGAACGCCAGCGCCAGACATCCGCGCACATGGCGTCGAGTGTCCGCGTCGCCTGCCAGCCGAGCCGATCATTGGCCTTTGCCGGATTGGCAAAGAATTCGGCGATATCGCCATCGCGGCGTGGCTTGATCTCATAGGGAACAGGCTGGTTACTCGCCCGCCTGAAAGCCGCGACAACCTCCAGAACCGAGCTGCCTTCACCAGTGCCAAGATTGAACACTTCGACACCCTGATGGTCGCCAAGATAGGCCATGGCGGCGATATGGCCATCGGCAAGGTCGGTGATATGGATGTAATCTCTGACGCCTGTGCCATCCCTTGTTTCATAATCATTGCCAAAGACCGACAGCTCTGCGCGCATGCCTGTCGCGACATCGGCGATATAGGGCACCAGATTGTTCGGAATGCCTTTCGGGTCTTCGCCGATCTCCCCGGATTCATGCGCCCCGACCGGATTGAAATAGCGCAGCAGCGCAGCGGAGCGCCCCGGGTCCGTCGCGACCCAATCGGTGATGATATCCTCGATCATCGCCTTGGTGCGCCCATATACATTGGCCGGCGCCACCGGATGCGCCTCGTCATAGGGAAGGTAACGCGGTGTGCCATAAACGGTGGCGGAGGAGGAGAAGATAATGCGCTGGCAGCCTGCCTGATCCATGGCCTCTAGAAGGTTGATCGACCCCTCGACATTTGTCCGGTAATAGCGCAGCGGCTGTTTTTGCGATTCTCCGACAGCCTTCAGCCCGGCGCAGTGAATGACAATATCTGGCCTGAAAGTCGAGAAAGCTGCTGAAATTGCGGGCTGGTTGCAGATATCCTCTTCGAGAAATTCAAAGGATTTGCCTGTCAGCTGCCGGATATGCTGAAGGCATGTTGGCGAGCTGTTGGCAAAATTGTCCACAACGAGGACGTCATGGCCATCTTCCAACAGCCCGACGAGGATATGACTGCCGATATAACCCGCGCCGCCGGTAAGGCATATACGCACTGACTGGCTCCCCTGCTTATTTGGCGCGACTGCGGACATCAAACCGAAATATCAGTCGACGTTGAACAGATCCCGGCTGAACACCTTGTCCTTCACATCGGCAAGTTCATCAGTCAGACGGTTCGCCAATATGACATCGCTTTCCTGCTTCAGCGATGACAATTTATCGAAACGACCCATCCCCTCGATTTCGGCTTCCCGGGTCGTCGGCTCATAGAACCTGACAGTTACGCCCTGATCAATGAGGCGCTTGACGATCCCGAACACCGCCGAGTACCGGAAATTGTCGGACCCGCTCTTCATGTTCAGGCGGTAAACGCCAACCACGCGTGGCGATGACGACAGAATCTGCCCTGCCAGAAAGTCCCAGCGTGCGGTATTGGTCGCGACAACCGCCGAAATGAGTGCCTGCGGGATGTTGTCGAAGTTCGCGACCATCTGCTTTGTATCCTTGGGAAAACAGTAGCCACCATAACCGAAGCTGGGGTTGTTGTAGCCCTGCCCAATCCGTGGCTCCAGACACACCCCGTTGATCACGTCACCGGCGGAAAGCCCGTGCATCATGCAAAAACTGTCCAGCTCGTTGAAATAACCCACACGCATCGCAAGATAGGTATTCGCGAACAGCTTCACAGCCTCGGCCTCTTTTGCGCCCATCAGGATGACCGGGCAGTCGGCTGTCCTGGCGCAGCTTGCCAGCATATTGGCGAAATCCCGGCATCGGTCGGTATCACCGCCGACAATGATGCGAGACGGATAGAGATTGTCATGCAACGCCCGCCCCTCGCGAAGAAACTCTGGCGAGAAGAAGATATCCTGAAAGTTCAGTTCCCGGCGCAGTTCCGCGATAAAGCCAATCGGTATGGTTGATTTAACGATGATTGTCGCCGCCGGGTTCACATCCCGCGCTCTTTGCGCCACGGCGCGAACGCTGGAGGTGTCAAACCTGTTCGTGGCCACGTCATAATCGGTCGGGGTGGCGATCACGACAAAATCCGAAGATGTTACGGCCGCATCGAAATCCAGCGTCGCCGTCAGATCAAGAGACTCATTTGCAAGGAAGCTGGAGATATCGGGATCGTGGATAGGGGATTTGCCAGCCGACACCAGATCGACCTTTTCCTGGTCAACATCAACGGCATGAACCCTGTATTTCTGCGCCAGCAAAACCGACAGCGACATGCCGACATAGCCAAGCCCGATGATGGATACAGTCATAAACGCCCATCCATTATTGCTATTGCGCTGTTTGTCACCAACGGAACGGTCATCAAGCGATCTTCTGCGGTAGCGTCTTTAGATTGCAGATATGTGAACCATGATCGTATCGCCTGTCTAGTGTGCGATGTCCACCGCCTTGCCAGTCTGTGCGGATTCCAGCGCCGCTTCGGCGATCAGCAGCGCGTTGAGCCCGTCCCGACCAACCGAAATGCCAGTTGCATCACCACCGAGCGCGGCGATGAAGGCGTTGATTTCATTGGCATAGGCCGCAACATAACGCGTCATGAAGAAATCATGTAGCGGCGGGCGTGTGTACCCATCCGCCGTCGCCACCTCAATCCGCACGGGGTGTTCATTCTCCGCCGCCGCCATGCCGGCGGACCCGTGGATCTCGACCCGCTGGTCATATCCATAGGTCGCCCGACGTGAATTGGTGATCGACACCTGACGCCCGTCCTGCCAGCGCAGGATGGCGCTGGCACTGTCATAATCGCCAAGCTGTTCGATCGCAGGGTCGGTCAGAACCGATCCGGTCGCGAGAACGCTGGCCGGCATGTCACCCATCAAAAAGACCGCCATGTCAAAATCATGGATCATCATGTCCTTGAAAATTCCCCCCGACCGCCGGATATAGTCCGCCGGCGGCGCGCCAGGATCGCGCGAGGTGATGATGCCCATCTCAGGTGTGCCGATGCGGCCATCCGCGATCGCCGCCTGCACCCCCATGAAATGCGGGTCAAAGCGCCGGTTGAAACCGACCATCAGGGTCGCGCCGGTCTCCTCCACGACCTTCAGGCATTCGCGCACGCGGCCGGAATCAAGGTCGATCGGCTTTTCACAGAACACCGCCTTGCCGGCGCGGGCGAACAACTCGATCTGCTGCGCATGGAGGTCGGTCGGCGTACACAGCACCACGGCATCGATATCATCGGCTGCGGCAATGTCGTCAACGCTGCGGATATCGGCACCGTATTGATCCGAGATCAGCTTGGCGGCCGCGGCGACCGGGTCATGAACGGCGGCCAGCCTGGCACTGTCATTGCCGGCAACGGCGCGGGCGTGGACCTGGCCGATGCGGCCGGCACCGAGAATGGCAAAACGAATGGGCATGCGGGAACTCCGGTCTGGCATCAGGAATGATGCAAGCGATGTAGCACCGCGGGCCGGCAAGTTCAAATGGTAGAACAGATGGGATGTGAACTAGAAACTGAGACAGCGCATTGACAGCCATTGCTGGGTGGTCACGCTGCTGCCGGACGCCCGGTAGCCAAGCACGTCATAAAGGTCCGCGGGCGCCGCGGGCGCCGCCTCCATTTCGGTGGCGTCGTCCTCAGCGTCAGCCTCACGTCGGGGGCGCCGCCCCACATCCGGGCGGGTCTGGCTTGCTCTCGTCACTTCCATGGACAGGAATACGGCGCAATTCGATTTTGGTTTAGCGCCACACGACTTCTTTGGGTTTGCGCCACATGGGCCTTGCGCTTACCCGATCCGGCGGTAGGTTAGCACTAACGTGATCTGGCGCGGGCTTGTGAATGCCCGTTTGTGGAGTGACAAATGCAGACCTTCGGATTTGAAAGCCGTGCCGGCCAGTTCACCTACCCGTTCCTGATCAGTTTCATGCTGCTGATCCATCGCTATGTCTATCCGGCGCATCCGGAATGGCGGACGGCCGAATTCTACCTGTCGATGGGATTGCTCGGCCTCTACATCGTGAGCCGTAAATTCATCACCGGTGAGACCCGCGCCAGATGGTTCCGGCAGATCCGCATGCTGGAAAAGGGCATCGAGGTCTATATCGGCG
>RFZL01000064.1 GCA_009920665.1 Alphaproteobacteria bacterium
CGAGGCGATGATGCGCGAGGAAGGACGCGGCGATCCGTTGGTCGAATATGTGATGCTGATGCTGGGTTCGGCGGCGCGCGGCGAGAGCCTGCTGGCGGCCGATCAGGATCATGCCATCCTGTTTGCCGATTCCGCGAATGACGAGGCGAACCGTGTCTGGTTCATGCAGCTTGGCGGGCATGTTGCCGATATTCTGGATGCCGCCGGCATTCCCTATTGCAGCGGTGATGTCATGTCGCGCAATGCCAACTGGTGCCGGTCGCTTGCCGGCTGGCGGCTGGCAATCAGCGACTGGGTCCGGCGTGCCAGCCCGCGTGATCTGATGAATGTCGACATTTTCTTCGATTTCCAGCTGGCGCATGGCAGTGCCGCGCTTGCCGGCCAGCTTCAGGCGGCGATGTCGGGCCGCGCGCCGCGGCGTGGCGAGTTTCTGAAACAGCTGGCGCACAATGTCGGCAGCCACAGTGGTGGACGCACCCTGCTTGGCGGGTTGCGGACCGAGGATGGACGTTTCAACATGGAGGCAAATCTGGGCTTGCCGCTGGTCGAGACGCTACGTGTTCTGTCGATCTCGCGCGGAATCGAGGCGCGGTCCAGCGCCGCCCGCGCCGCGGCCCTTGTCGCGCGCGATGACATTCCGCCCGAGGTGGGGCGTCTTGGCGAGGATGTGGCGGTGGTGCTGCGGCTTGTGCTGCGCCAGCAGATCGCGGATATCGCCGCCGGTCAGCCACCCGGCGTGAAGATCGATCTGAAAGCGCTGTCCGGTGCCGAGACCAGCCTTGTCAAATCCATTGCCGGTACCGTGTCACGGCTGGAAACGCTGCTGACGGACACATTGTTTGCGTAAGCGTGATTGCGTCAGGTGTGATTGCGGGTCGGGGGTCAGCTGGCCAGACCGTGTGTGAACAGCTGGCCGCGGCCGTCGATGCTGTCTGCGATGCCGGCAAGCCGCAGGCAATGCCAGGCAAGCGCGTGGTTCGACGAGGTGACGGGAAGGCCGGTGCGGCGCTCGATACCGGCAACCGCGCCGGCCAGTCTGACCGAGGTGCAGGACACGAACATCGCGTCGAGGTCGTGGCCGGTGCGGATCCGGTCGATGGCGCTGACAAGGCTGTCCTCGTCGATGGTCGCGACGACCGGGTCCATCTCCTCGTTGAAGGACCCGAAGACCGGCACCTCATATCCATGGCTTGTGATATAGCGCCAGACGATTTCATTGACGTCGCGCCGGTAGGGCGTGAGCACGCCGATGCGGCGGGCGCCAAGCGCGTTGAAGGCGGCGAAGGCGGCGCTGATCGGGTCCGACGGCCGCGCCATCGGTTTCGCCTCGCCAAGCAGGGCGGCAATGCGCGCGCCGCCAAGCACCGTCGATGCCGAGGTGCAGCCGAACGCCAACACATCGAGATCATCCCCCGGCAGAATCCGGTCCGCCGTTTCGGTGAGCAGCGGTTCCATCGCCGCCAGCGTGTCCGGCGTGATCTGCGGCGCGTTGCGGATCCGCGCCATGAAGACGTCCACGCCCGGCATCGCGATCAGAGTTCGGAATTCATGCTCGATCGTATAGTCGGAGGCGAGCACGACGAGCCCGATACGCGCGCGGCTGCCGATCACCTTCGCGGTGGTGAAGGGGATATGTTCGATCAGCCTGAAGCCGTCGCCCGTAAAACTGTCGGTCGCCGAGCCCATGCGGGGTCCTAGCGGGCGGCGATCAGCCCGATCTCGACCGTGAAATTCGGCGAGGCGAGGCGTGGGGACTCGACACAGGCGCGGCACGGGGCATTGCCACCCGTCGCCCATGCATCCCAGACAGCGTTCATCTCGGCGAAGTCATCCATGCTGCACAGCCAGATGGTGGCACTCAGCGCCTTCGACTTGTCGGTGCCGGCCTCGGCCAGAAGCGCGTCGATCTGCGCGAGGATGGCCCGCGTCTGCTCGGTGACGCTGCCGCCGGGGGCGCTTTGCGCGACCTGGCCGGCCAGATAGACGGTGTCGCCATGAACCACCGCCTGGCTCATCCTGTCATTGGTGTGGAATCGTTGAATGCTCATGAGTGTCTCCCGGGTTTCTCGAAAAATAGGGCAGGTCGCGGGGCACGTCCAGCGGATCCTGTCATACGTCGGATCGCGCGGCCGGCAGGCGGATCATGAAACCTGTCGCCGCGTCATCGACCGCGACACTGCCACCATGCATGGCGCATATCTCACTGACGATGGCGAGCCCGAGGCCGGCGCCGCCGGCGGCCGGCCGCTCGCCCTGCTCGAACCGCTCGAACAGCCGGTCGCGCATCTCGTTCGGTATGGGGTTGCCGTCATTCGTAATCCTGACCAGCAGGCTGTCCCGGTCGGCCCGGCTGCTGACCTGGATCGTTGTCATGGCCGGTCCACCATGCCGCAGCGCGTTGTCGATGATGTTCACAAGCGCCTGTTCAAGAAGCACCCGGTCGGCCATGATCCCGGCGTCGCCGCTTTGCGGTTCAAAGGCGAAATCGAGGCCGGCGCCAAGGATGCGGTCGGCGACGCCGCGCGCCACATCCTCCAGAAACCCGTCGAGATGGAGCGGCTCGAGCCTGGCGCCGACATTGTGCAGCCTCTCATAGGACAGAAGCTGTTCGGTCAGATGCGCCAGCTGACGGCTGGCCTCGATCAGCTCGCCATTGCGCTGCCGGGCCTCGGCCAGCGTACGGGCATCCTGCGTCACCTCGGCAAGCGACTGGATGCCGGCGATGGGGTTGCGAAGCTGGTGCGCGGCGTTGGAAATGAAGCGATCCTTCTCGTCCTGCGCGGCCGTGACCTCGGCGAACAGCGCGTTCAACCGCTCGACGATCTGTCTGACCTCGACAGGCACCTGCCGCCTGATGGGCCCAAGTTCGGTGCCGGTACGGCGCAGGATGGCCCTTTCCAGTGATTCCAGCGGGCGCAGTCCGATCCGGATGCCGAACACAACGACAAGGCTGGCCGTGAGCACAAGAAGGCCGACAATGACCATGCCCTGAACGACGAGGCGGGCGGTAAACTGGCTTCGTTGTTCGAGATCCTGCCAGACCGAGACGATGACATCGCCGCCAAGACCGTCGATCTCGGCACGCTCGAGAAGTTGCACCACCTGCACCGGCTTGCCGCGATGCGTTGAGGGGAAGAAGACCGGCTGCTTCACCGCCAGCACGACCTCCGGCGGCCGGCGTGGCGGCGATGAATAGCCGGTGACGAAACTGCCGTCGGGCCCCTTCACATGATAGAAGAAACGATCTCCGGACGCCTCCTCGAACAGCGCCCTGGTCACCGGTGACAGGTTCTCGCCCTCGGTCGCCAGCAGGTCGCGAAAGATCGCCAGCGCCATGATCGACAGTTTCTGCTCGAACACGATCTGCGCGGACTGCGCGGACTGCCGGTACTGCCAGGTCATCGCCCCGGCGGACACGGCAAGCAGCGGGACGAGGATCAGGGTCAGAAGGCGCAGACGAAGCGAGCTCAGGAACAGCATCAATCGGCGACCTTGAGATGATAGCCAAGTCCGCGCGCCATCTTGATCTCCACCCCGCAGGGGGCAAGCTTCTTGCGAAGCCGCGAGATCAGCACCTCGATGGTGGTCTCGTTGATCGCGGTGCCGATACCATAGACATGGTCGATCAGTTGGGATTTCGGGATCAGCCTGCCATCCCGCTCGACAAGGCATTCCAGCGCGGCGAATTCCTTGCGCGCAAGTTCAAGATCGACGCCGTCATGCGCGGCGAAACGAAGGGCCGGATTGATGGTCAGCCGCCCGAAACGGATCTCGCCCTCGGCCGGCTTGCCCTTGCGCCGCAACAATGCCCGCACGCGCGCGTCCAGCTCTTCCATCTCGAAAGGTTTGACAAGATAGTCGTCCGCCCCGGCATCCAGCCCGACCACCCGGTCGGCCAGATTGTCCCGCGCGGTCAGGATCAGGATCGGCAGTTGCCGGCCGAGGCGGCGCACCTCGGTCAGGATGTCGAGGCCCGACAGGTGCGGCAGGTTGATGTCGAGAATACACAGATCGAAGCTTTCCTGCGTGATGGCTTGAGTGCCAGCGCCAGCGGTTCATTATCCTCGATGGCAAGGATGCGCATGGCAGTCAGTATTCCTTGTTTGATGTAAGCTTCATGAAAGCTACGTCACCTAGGGTCTTCGGATTGCCTTTCCGGCACCGTGCCATGATGGACAGTGGCAGCCAGTTCGGCAAGCCTATCTCTGCATTGGAGGAAATGATGAAAAAACTTACTCACCTTGTTGCCGGTGCAAGTGTCGCTTTCGGTCTGACCGTAGCGGCAAGCCTGCCGGCAGCCGCCGTTGATTTCAGCGGCAAGACCATCGAATGGACCATTCCGTTCTCGGAAACAGGCGGTTCAGCCAAATGGGCGAATTTCTTTGCCCCGCTTCTCTCGGAAAACCTGCCCGGCAACCCGACTGTTGTCGTCAAGTTCATGCCCGGCGCCGGTTCGACAAAGGGCGCCAACTGGTTCCAGGAGCAGACGCATACCGACGGCACCGTGATGTTCGGCTCGTCCGGTTCGACCCAGTTCCCGTATCTTCTTGGCGATCCGCGGGTGCGCTATGAATATGCCGACTGGAACCCGGTCATGGCATCGGGCACCGGCGGCGTGGCCTATCTGAACGCCGAGGATGGTGCCAAGTTCGACGGCACCGCCAACAATCTGAAGGGCAAGACCTACGTCTATGGCAACCAGGGCGCGACCCGTCTCGACCTGATCCCGGCGCTGGCCTGGAAGATGCTTGGCATGGATGTCGAGCATGTGATGGGCGTCAAGGGTCGTGGTGACGGCCGCAAGATGTTCGAGTCCGGCGAGGCCACCATCGACTACCAGACCTCTTCGGCATTCCTGAAGAACGTCACCCCGCTTGTCGAGGAAGGCAAGGCGGTGCCAATGATGACCTGGGGCGCACTTGGCGCGAATGGCGACATCGTCCGCGATCCGACCTTCCCGGACATCCCGACCTTCAAGGAAGTCTGTGACGCCACTGACGGTTGCGAGACTTCCGGTGCGGCGTGGGATGCGTGGAAAGCCTTCTTCATCGCCGGCTTCCCGTCCCAGAAGATCGCCTTCCTTCCTGCCGGCACGCCGCAGGATGTGATGGATGCCTACACCAAGGCCTTCGCCGCCATCGCGGCGCGTCCGGATTTTGCCGAGATCTCGGCAAAGCGGCTTGGCAAGTATCCGATGTATGTCGGTGCCGATTCGAAATCCGCCCTTGCCGGCGCGATCACCGTGTCGGACAGTGCCAAGGACTATGTGACAGGCTGGCTGCAGGCCGAGTTCGGCGTTTCGCTGAACTAGTCGCAGAATGACAAACCCCTGCCCGGTCCGGCCGGGCAGGGGCCATTGGTTTTTGATTTTCACCGCGCCGAGACTGCAAGGTCATGGACATCCTCAACCTCGCCCTGCCGGCCCTTGCCGACGCCTGGAGCCTGATTCTCCAGCCGACGGTCCTGATGTATCTGCTTCTCGGGGTAACCATGGGGTTGGCCATCGGCGTTTTTCCGGGGCTTGGCGGCATCGCCGGTCTGTCGCTTGTTCTTCCCTTCATGTTCGGGCTCGAGCCGTCCTACGGGCTGGCGCTGATGATCGGCATGGTGGCGGTGGTGCCAACCTCCGATACCTTCGCCTCGGTGCTGATGGGGATTCCCGGCTCGTCGGCCTCGCAGGCCACCGTTCTTGACGGATTTCCGATGGCCAAAAAGGGCCTGGCGGCGCGTGCGCTGTCGGCTGCCTTTGCGTCGTCGCTTTTTGGCGGGCTTGTCGGCGCCTTCTTCCTGACCTTCTTCATTCTTGTCGCGCGGCCGATTGTTCTGGAATTCAAATCGCCCGAACTTCTCATGGTCTCGGCCTTCGGCCTGTCGATGGTCGGCATTCTGGCCGGACGTGTGGCGCTGAAGGGCATGATGGCGGCGGGGGTCGGCATGCTTGTCGCCACCATCGGCGAGGGCCCGTTCAATGGCGAGCTGCGCATGGCAAGCTATGAATTCCCCTATCTGGCGGACGGCTTGAAGCTCGTCATCGTCGGGCTGGGAATCTTCGCGGTGCCGGAAATCGTCGCCCTGCTGCGCAAGGACAAGGCGATTTCGGAACGCACATCGCTTGGCGCCGGCTGGCTTGCCGGGGTCCGCGACTGGTGGGCCAACAAATGGCTGTCGATGCGCTGTGCGCTGATCGGGGTGATTGTCGGTGTGATCCCGGGGCTTGGCGGCTCGGTGGTCGACTGGATCGCCTATGGCCACACCGTGCAGACGACCAGGGACCGGTCCGGCTTTGGCAAGGGCGATGTGCGCGGTGTCGTCGGGCCGGAAAGCTCGAACAACGCCAAGGAAGGTGGCGGGCTTGTCCCGACGCTGCTGTTCGGCATCCCGGGATCTGGGTCGATGGCGATCTTCATCGGCGCGCTGTCGCTTCTCGGCTCCGGCGAGCTGGAGGTTGGCCAGGTGATGCTGAAAGACAACCTCAACTACACCTATGCCATCGTCTGGCTGCTGGCGCTGGCGAATGTCATGGGCACGATCCTGTGTATCGCGCTGTCTGGCCAGATCGCGCGAATCACCAACATCCGTTTCGCGCTGATCGCGCCGTTCATCTTCATGATCATTGCCTTTGCCGCCTTCCAGTCGGGTCAGAATCTGATGGATCTCGCGGCGCTGTTCGCGATCGGTTTCCTCGGCATCATGATGCGGCGCTTCGACTGGTCGCGCCCGGCCTTCCTGATCGGCTTCGTCCTTGCCAACCCGGTCGAGAATTACTCCAACAACGCCAACCAGATTGCCGGCATCCGCTTTCGCCAGGGGTTCGAGGCCGGCATGGATTACATCGCCAGCCCGATCGTGCTGACATTGCTTGTCATCACCGTGGTGTCGGTCATTGTCGGGCTCAGGCAGGCGAAGAACATCCGCGCCGAGGGCGAGGTTGCCTCCGGTGGCAAGCGCGCGCCGCTGATCTTCCTGCTGGTGATGATCGGCTTTGTCAGCTTCGCGCTCTATGATACCGCGACCATCCCGTCATATGCCTTTGTCGATGCCGTGTTCCCGGTCACCATCGCCTCGGCCTCGCTGCTGTGCGGGCTGGTGCTGCTGGTGCAGATGCGCCTGCGGCCGGAAACCGACGCGCTGTTCGCGGATCGTGAGACGAGCGGCGAGGATGCCGATAATCGTTTTGCGCTGTGGCCGACCCTGTCATGGTTCGCCGCGCTGCTTCTGGCAACATCGCTTCTGGGGTTCATTCTGGCGCTGTGCGGCTTCCTGCTCGCCTTTTTCCGGCTGCGGGCCGGGCTTGCCTGGGCGCGCTCCATATTGCTGACCGCCATTGGTGTCGCCTTCATGTGCTTCATGGCCTGGCTGCTGAACCGCGATTTCCCGCCCGGCCTGCTGCAGCATTTTGTCGATCTTCCCTGGCCACTGACCTGAGGCTGCATCATGGCGCGCCGCTTTCTGTGTCTTGAGGGTGACGGCATCGGGCCGGAAATCATGGCGGCGACGAAACAGGTTCTTGCCGCCGCCGCGCCGTTGATGTCCGAGGTGCCGAGCCTCGAGGATGCCGCGATCGGCTTCACCGCGCTGGCCGCGCATGGCAGCACCATCCCCGATGACGTGATCACCGCCGCGAAGGCGGCCGACGGGGTGATCCTCGGGCCGGTGTCGCATAATGACTATCCGCCAGTTGCCGCCGGCGGTCTGAACCCGTCAGGTGTGCTGCGCAAGGCGCTGGACCTTCACGCCAATATCCGGCCGGCACGAAGCCATGACGGGCTGCCGCATCCGATAAAGCCGCCACTTGATCTGGTGGTGATGCGCGAGAATCTTGAAGGTTTCTATGCTGATCGCAACATGTTCGACGGCAATGGCGAGTTCAGCCCGGTCGACGGTGTCGCGCTGTCGGTGCGGCGGATCACGCGGCAGGCTAGCCACAATATCGCCACTACCGCCTTTGACTGGGCGCAGCGCCGACCGGCTCGGCGCGTGACAGCTATTCACAAGGCGAATGTCATGCGGATGTCGGACGGGCTGTTCCTGGAGACGGTGCGCGCCGTTGCCGCCGAACATCCCGGCATCGCCTATGACGAGATGCTGGTCGATGCGGCGGCGGCGATGCTGGTCCGTGATCCGGGCCGGTTCGACGTGATTGTGACCACCAACATGTTCGGCGACATCCTGTCCGATCTTGCATCCGAGTTGTCCGGCAGCCTTGGTCTCGCCGGATCGCTGAATGCCGGCACCCGCCACGCGGTGGCACAGGCGCAGCATGGATCGGCCCCGGATATCGCCGGCCGGGACCGGGCGAATCCGACCTCGCTGATCCTGTCCGCGGCCATGTTGCTGGCGCATCTTGGCGAGGTGCGGGCGGCGACGGCCATTGAATCGGCGGTGACAACCGCGCTGACCAGCCCCGATACCCGTACCGCCGATGTGGGCGGCACGCTTGGCTGTGCGGCATTCGCGGCCTATCTTTGTGATCTTCTTGGAAACGGATCGGGACCCGCATGACTCAGACAGCCATTCCCTTTTTCTTCATGCGCGGCGGCTCGTCGCGCGGCCCTTACATGAACCGGGCTGATTTGCCGGCGGATCGCGACAGGCTTGCCGAGGTGCTGGTGGCGGCGGTCGGGTCGGGTCATCCGCTGAACATCGACGGCATCGGCGGCGGCAACGCGGTGACGACGAAAGTCGCGATGCTGTCCAGGTCCGAGGATGACTGGGCCGATATCGACTATTTCTTCGCCCAGGTCAGCGTCGAGGACAGGCTCGTCGATTTCAAGCCGACCTGCGGCAATATCCTGACCGGCGTTGGCCCGGCGGCGCTTGAAATGGGGCTGATTGACCCGGACGGGCCGCAGACCGAGGTGCGGATTCGCGCCGTCAACACCGGCGCGCGCATTCTGGCGCGCGTCAGGACACCGGATGGCACCGTGACCTATGATGGTGATGCCGCGATCGACGGGGTGCCGGGCACCGCCGCGCCGGTGGAGCTGAATTTCATGGATGTCGCCGGCTCGTCGACCGGTGCGTTCCTGCCGACCGGCAATCTGACGGATGAGGTTGGCGGTATCACCGTGACCTGCATGGATGTGGCGATGCCGATGGTGATTGCACGGGCGGCGGATTTCGGCCTCACCGGTCATGAGAGCCGCGAGGCGCTTGACGCCAACCGCGATTTCTTCGCGGCGATGGAGGCGGTGCGTCTCGAGGCCGGCCGGAAGATGGGGCTTGGCGATTGCAGCCGGTCGGTCACGCCGAAATTCGGACTGCTGGCACCGGCGGAAACGCCGGGGCATATCGTGACCCGCTATTTCATGCCATGGAGCACGCATCCGACGATGGCGGTGACGGGAAGCCAGTGTATCGCCTCCTGCGCGTTGACACCGGGGACGGTGGCCGACGGCATGATGGAACGCCCGAACGAGGTGCCCTGCACTGTCACGCTGCATCACCCTATGGGCGACATGCAGGTAATGATCGATTATGAGCTTGATGATCGGGGATTCCGGCACCGTTCGGCCGGGCTTGTCCGCACCGCCCGCAAGCTTGCCG
>RFZL01000065.1 GCA_009920665.1 Alphaproteobacteria bacterium
CCGGCGTGCCGGCACAAGGCCTTGCAGATCGTCCCGACGCCGGTCGAGATAGGTGGCAAGCCTGCCGAACCCGGCCGGCAACATCGATTCAATTCGGGCCCGTAGCCGCTGCCCAAGCACCGGCGATGCGCCGCCGGTGGAGATGGCGATGAGGACTGGCGCACGGTCGACAATCGAACCAAGCCAGGCGCTGCTGAGCGTGGTATTGTCGGGAACATTGACCGGCACGCCGGCGGCCCGGGCCACCGCCGACAAGGCCGCGTTGAGCGCCGGGTCGGCGGTGTCCAGAATGACCAGCGGCCGTCCGGCAATGTGATCATGCGACCCGCCGCAGGGCACATCCTCGAGAACACGCACACGCCTGTCAGCGCCAAGGCGCGAGGCCGGCCGCAAATCGGTGACAAGATCGACACAGGGGGCGAATTTCAATAGCAGCCTGATCTTCGCTTCCAGGATCGCTGCATTGCCGATAACAAGAGGCGGTACCGCATCGACGGTGAGAAAGCAGGGAAACAGCCCCGGTCTTTTCGGTCCCTCCGGTCTTCTCGGTCCCCCCGGTCTTCTCGGTCCCTCCGGCCTCTCCGCTCTTTTCCGGGGCGTTGTCATGACACCCCCCCTGCCACAAAATCATCCCGTAGCGGATCATCCCGCAGTGAATCATCCCGCAGTGAACCCTGCGCCAGCCTTACAGCCAGACCATCAGTCTGCGGTCCGGTCAGGATCTGGCAGGCAAGGCGCGAGCTGTCATCAGCGTCGAAAATCTCGGCAAGCCGGTCCAGCTCGTCATCTTCAGGTGCGCTGAGCGGCAGGCGCCCCGATTCCGCGACATGGACATGGCAGGTCGCGCAGGCGCAGGCACCACCACATTCAGCCCTGATGGGAAGGCCGTAGTCACGCAACACCTCCATCAGTGGGGTCCGTTTGGAATGCCCAATTTTGGAATGCCAGTTTTGAAATGATTTTCTGAAATCGGAATCTTTTTGCGCCTCGGAAATTACATTTTTTCCTGAATGGGCGGATTTGACGAAATTTTTCCTGTCTGTGGCATCTCGGTGAAAGCCTGATGCTCCACCCGTGCCGATGCGGCAATTCTGATGGTTTGCAGGGCGGTGTTGAAATGGTTATATCCGCACTCCAAAAATCGAAGTTTCTCTGGCAGGGAATACGTTCGGGGTCTGCAATGCCGTCTCACATGTCCGCAACCGATATTGCCAACCGCGCGCCGCTTGGCGCGCGCACTGACAATTTTGCCTTCTGGTGGTTGATCATCATGGCCGGCCTTGTCGGCATCATGGTGCTGATCGGCGGCGTTACACGCCTGACCGGCAGCGGCCTGTCGATGGTCGAGTGGCGCCCGTTGATGGGAACATTGCCGCCGCTGACCACCGCCGAATGGGACCGGGTCTATCAGCTTTATGTCAATTCGCCCGAATATTCGGAATTCAATTACGGGATGGATCTGGCCGGCTTCAAGACGATTTTCTTCTGGGAATATGTGCATCGTCTCTGGGGACGGCTTCTTGGCATCGCCTTCGTCATTCCCTTTGTCTGGCTGATCATCCGCGGGCGCGTACCGAACGGGTTCGGCGGGCGGTTGCTCCTGCTGCTGATCCTCGGCGGTTTGCAGGGTGTGATCGGCTGGTGGATGGTCAGGTCCGGACTGACGGCGGACGCCACGGTATCGCAATACCGGCTTGCCGTGCATCTTGGCATGGCCCTGGTGATTTTCGCGCTGCTTCTGTGGACGGCGTTCGACATCCGCTATGGTCGCGCCGACTTCCCCGCCGGGCATGCCGGTGGCACCTTGCTGATTGTCGCGCTGACGATTCTGGCCGGGGCGCTTGTCGCCGGCATGGATGCCGGCCTGCTATACAATCATTATCCGATGATGGGCGATGGTCTGGTGCCAGTCGAATATGGCGAGATGGGTCTGCGCGATGCGTTCGAGAATCCCGCCTCGGCCCAGTTCCACCACCGCTGGATCGCGGCGCTGGCCGTACTGGCAGTGGTCACGCTTGTCGCAAAGGCCCGTCGCCAGCCAGCAAGTCGCGGTCCGGCAACGCTGGCGCTGCTGCTTGTTTTCGGCCAGTTCGCGCTTGGCATCGCCGTGCTTCTGCATGGCGTGCCGGTGTCACTTGGCGCGATGCATCAGACCGGCGCGGTGCTGCTGCTTGGCAGCGTCATCTGGACAGCCCACCGCATGGTGCGCTGACGGATCAGCTTTTCTTCGGCACCGGTGCGCGGCGGATGTGAAGTTCGGCCAACGCGCTGTCATCGACCGTGGACGGTGCCGCCATCATCAGATCCTCGGCCTTGCCATTCATCGGGAACAGGATGACCTCGCGGATATTCGGCTCGTCGGCGATCAGCATCACGATGCGGTCGATGCCGGGGGCGATGCCGCCATGCGGCGGCGCGCCGAACCGGAAGGCGTTGATCATCGCCGGAAACTTGTCATCAACCACCTGCGAATCATAGCCGGCAATCGCGAACGCCTTGTACATCACGTCCGGAAGATGGTTCCGGATGGCCCCGGATGACAACTCGACACCGTTGCAGACAAGATCATATTGCCAGGCCTTGATGGTCAGCGGGTCCTGTTCCTGCAGCGCCTTCAGCCCGCCCTGCGGCATCGAGAAGGGGTTGTGCGAGAAATCGATCTTGCCGGTGGTCTCGTCACGCTCATACATCGGGAAGTCGACAATCCAGGCAAAGCGGAAGACGTTCTCGTCGATCAGCCCCTGCTCCTCGCCGATCCGCACCCGCGCACGGCCGGCCAGATGTGCCGCCGCCGCCTCGTCGGCACAGGCAAAGAACACCGCATCACCATCCCCGACACCCGTCGCAAGGCGGATCTCCTCGGCCTTTTCCGGCCCCAGCGCCTTGGCCACCGGGCCGCGCGCCTCGCCATCACCATAGATGATATAGCCCATGCCGGGCGCGCCTTCGGACTGCGCCCAGCTGTTCATCCGGTCGGCGATGGCGCGGCTGCCGCATTTCGGCCCCGGCACCGCGCGGACGACACTGCCGCCCTCGACCGCCTTGGCGAAGATCGAGAAGCCCGACCCGCGAAAAATGTCGGTGACGTCGCAGATCTCGATCGGGATCCGCAGATCCGGCTTGTCATTGCCATATTTCAGCATCGATTCGGCGAACGGGATATGAATGAATTCCTGGTCCACCTTCTTGTCGGAAAACTCCTCGAACACCCCGCGGATGACCGGCTCGACCGCGTCGAACACATCCTGCTGCTCGACAAAGCTCATCTCTAGGTCAAGCTGGTAGAATTCGCCGGGGCTGCGGTCGGCACGGCTGTCCTCGTCACGGAAACAGGGCGCGATCTGGAAATAACGGTCGAAACCGGAGACCATGACCAGCTGCTTGAATTGCTGCGGTGCCTGCGGCAGCGCATAGAACTTGCCGGGATGAAGACGCGCCGGCACCAGGAAATCGCGCGCACCCTCGGGTGATGACGCGGTCAGGATCGGCGTCTGGAATTCGGTGAAATCCTGCGCCACCATACGCGCCCGGATCGACTGGATGATCTTCGCGCGAAGCATGATGTTGTCATGTGGACGGGTCCGGCGCAGATCGAGATAGCGATAGCGAAGCCGTGTTTCCTCGCCGGAATCGGCGTCCGAATTCACCTGCAGGGGCAATGTATCCGCTGCCGACTGCACCTCGAAATTCTCGATGCGAACCTCGACATGCCCGGTTGGTAGCGCGGTATTGATCGTCTCGTCACTGCGCTTCAGGACGGTGCCGGTAATGGTCACCACGGATTCAAGCCGTGTCGCCTCGACGGCGGCAAAGCCGGGGTCGGAGGAATCAACAACACATTGCGTCAACCCGTAATGATCACGCAGATCGACGAAAACAAGCTGACCATGGTCGCGCTTCCGGTTGATCCAGCCCGACAGGCGAACGGACTGGCCCACATGGGCCTCGGCAAGCTCGCCGCATGTGTGTGAGCGATAGGCGTGCATCTTGATACTCCGACTGGAAACTGGGGGCGACAAAGCCGGTCCGGCGGGCCGTCTGCCTTGCAAAGCGCGCGCAGTATGCAAAGAATGCCCGGCTTCCGCAACATGCTTGTCACAATGGCCAGGCGGCGGTTCCGTGAGCGCTAGTCGCGGCCACGCCGCCGGCCCCGGCCACGCCGACCGGCACCGCCCTCGGGCCGCCTTTCACCCGGCATCGGAACATCCTTCCACGGCATGCCAAGCGCAGCCAGCGCGGCCTCATTGTCGAATGTGCGGGTCGGCGTTGAGCGAAGCGCCGAAGCCATCGCCGCCACATGATCCGGTGTGGTGCCGCAGCAGCCACCGATGATGCTGATCCCTGCATCCCGCGCGAAACAGGCATATTCGGCCATCAATTCCGGCGTTCCGTGATAATGAATGCCGCCATCGACATATTCCGGAATGCCGCAATTGCCCTTGGCGATGACCGGCGTCCCGACCATCGGCACCATCTCCCGCACCGAATGCAGAAGCTCGGCCGGGCCGATACCGCAATTCGCACCGACGCAGGCGGCGCCAAACCCGGCTGCCTGCCGTGCGAAATCGGCCGGCGTGACACCCATCATGGATCTGGCAGCGGTATCGAAGGTCATGCAGGCCGCCACCTCAAGACCGGTTGATGCCGCGGCGTCGATCGCCGCCTGGACCTCTTCCAGCGAAGACATCGTCTCGACCCACAGCAGATCGGCCCCACCCTCGGCAAGGGCTTCGGCCTGTTTGGTAAAGGCGGCGCGGGCGTCATCATAGTCAAGCGCGCCCATCGGGGCGAACAGCTCGCCGGTCGGGCCGATGGAACCGGCGACAAGAACCGGACGGCCATTGCGATCGCGTCCTGCGTCAGCAGCCTGTCTGGCCAGACGCGCCGCCGCAAGATTGAGTTCACCAACGCGATCCTGGGCGTCATGAAGGCGAAGCCGATGATGCGTGCCGCCAAAGGAGTTGGTCAGCACAAGCTGCGAGCCGGCATCGATGAAGGCGGTATGGAGCGCCGCGACATCTTCCGGTCGCTCGACATTCCACAGTTCGGGCGGATAGCCGGTCTCAAGACCCTGTTTGAAGTAGTTGGTGCCGGTGGCACCGTCAGCCAGGATCCAGCCGGCATCGGCAAGTGTTGCATTCAGGGTGGTCATGGGCGGTGGTGTGTCTTTCTGCTGGCTGTCTGCCAATCGGCTCTCTGGCAGTTGGCTCTCTGGCAGTCGGCCGGTTGCTGGCTGGCTGGCTGGCTGTCTATCCGCGACGGCGGCGGGTTGGCCGTCGCACAACGCCGGTCACGGCGGCGCGCCGGTCGCGAAGCTCATCCAGCAACGCACGCTGGTCACCGGTCGTCATCGACCGCCAGGCGGCGATTTCAGCACCGGTACGAAAACACCCCATACAATGGCCCGAAACCGGGTCAAGCCGACAAACCGAAATACAGGGTGAGGGAAGGGCGGCATTGTCCGTCGCACGGCTCATCTCGTCTCATCCCCTGCCGGTGGCTGGCGGACCGCCCGTCGGTCAGGCGGCGACGCTCTCGCCGTCTTCCGACAGCAATACAGTGTTCAATGCGGCAAGCGCGGCGTCGAGGTTCTCGCGGCCGGCAACAACAAGCTTGCCATCGACACCAACCCCGGTCTCGCCATCGCGCACCGGCGCGGCCAGATCGACAAGCTCAAGAAGTGCGCTCGCCTCTTCAAGCACCAGCACCGGCATTTCCTCGCGGGTAAAGGCCCGCATCAGGCGCTTGGCATGTGCCTCCGGGGACAAGGTCGTGACATGCCGTTCACCCGACGGGATGATCAGCGCGTCATAGTCGATGGCGAGCGTCGTCGACAGCGTCGAATCGACAGGGTAGGACATCCCCCAGCTGCTTCCATTCCAGGCATTCGTCAGGCCGGCATCGCGTGAGATGACACGCAGTTTTGCGTTGACGGACATCATGGCGCGCTGAATGGCGATGAAAATGTCCTCGTCAAAGCCGCTGGCGACCATGATGGCGACGGTTTTGCCGGTGAAATTGGAAAGCTGCATCTATCAAGCTCCTGTGCTGGGAAAGGCGATGACCCGTGACCGACCCTGAGAGTCCATCCGCCAGACATCGGACGGGCTTGTCCGGAGGCGGCTGTTGGCCGGGAATGGTGACGAGAATTTGACGCTGATATACAGTCCCTTTGCGGCAGGTTCAACCCTGTATTGTCAGATCATCGTCAGAAGCCGGCTCAGCCCGCCGCTCCCGGTCCGGCACGGGCAAGGTCATCGGCGGTATCGATATCGCGGTGAATGCTGTCATCATGCCAGCTGATGCTGTTCACCGCGGCCGGATTTTCCTTCAATATCTGCCTGCCACCCATATCGCCGCTGAGTCTGGCAAGCGCCGCGAAAAACCCGCGCCCCCACAGAACCGGATTGCCGCGTCGCCCTTCATGAACCGGAAATGAAATGCGGGTTTCATGGTCACCAAGGCCGCCATGATCGCGGATCATCCCGGCCACAAGATCGGCCGCAATAAAGGGCATGTCGGCAAGCGCGATCAGTGCGCCGGAAACCGCCTCCGGCAGGGCGGTGACCCCGACCGCCACCGAGCCGGCCTGGCCGGCCGCGAAATCCGCATTATGCGCAAAGGTGACATCCAGCCCGGCAAGCGCCGCGACAACATCCTCATGCTGATGGCCGGTCACCACCACCAGATCCCTGATCCCGCCGGCAAGCATCGCCAGCGCCGCGCGCCGCACCAGCGGCTCGCCATCAATCTCGATGAGGAGCTTGTTGACCTCGCCCATCCGCCGGGACGATCCGGCAGCCAGCAGGATGCCGCCAATGGCAATGTTGCCCGGCTGCCTTCGTTCGACCATCTTTCGCGGCAGGGGGCGTGAGGCAATCTCCATCAGCAGCCCGCCAATCGACATGTCGGCAATTTCGTCATCATCGATATCGATACCGGCCAGAACGAGCTGCAGCACCCAGTCGAATCCGTTCAATCGGGGCGAGCGCGCGCAACCCGGCATGCCGATCACCGGCATCTCGTCAAGCCGTGCCATCATCAACAGATTGCCCGGGTCGGCCGGCAGGCCGAGCCTGTCGACCATGCCGCCGGCCGCCTGGACGGCCATCGGCACGACATCGCGCCGGTCACTGATGGCCGAGGCGCCGCAAATCAGGATCGCCTCGGCGCCAAGGCGTCGCGACTCGCCTATGGCGGCGGCAATGCCGGCACTGTCATGCGCGACGATGCGACTATCGACAAGCGCGCAGCCAAGCTGGTCAAGGCGCTGCTTCGTCACCTTCTCGGTGGCTGTCAGAAGCGCCGGCTTCATCCCCTCGACACGCGTCTGGATCAGCGCGAAGGGCCTTGCGTGAAGCGGGTGAAAACTGAAAACCGGCCTGCCACCCGCCTTGGAGATGGCCGCCTCTATGACGGATTCAGGCAGGCTGTAGGGGATGATTTTCAGGGTGGCAATCATGTCGCCATCCTCGACCAGCTGGTTATGCTGCACACAGGCCAGCGTGATCCCCTCATCGACCCGGTTGAGCTGTTTCAGCCGCTCTCTGTCGAATCTGACAAGGCCGCGCCCGACAGCATAGATATTGACACGGCCGGTGGCGGCGGATGACATCCGCAGGCCGGACGGCACCAGCGCCGTCGCCAGCCGGTCGGCGGCGCTGTCCTCGTCAAGATCCCCCGGCTCCAACCGCGCCACGGTGATCGTCCCGATGCCGGCGGCTGTCAGCCGCGCGATGTCGGCACTGTCCAGCCTGGTGCCCTTGCGAATCCGGCCATCGGGAAGATACACGGCATGGGCAAGGATGCCGCCCTCACATGCGTCGGGTGCTGCCGGTCCAAACTTCATGCCGGCCTGCCCTTTCGTTCGATGGCGATCATCTGGGCAAGAATCGAGATGGCGATCTCGGCCGGTGTCCTCGCGCCGATATCCAGCCCAACCGGCCCGTGAATCCGCGTCAGTTCGGCATCGCCGAATCCGGCCTCGCGCAGCCTGTCACAGCGTGCCGCATGCGTGCGACGCGACCCGAGGCAGCCAATATAGAACGCCTCGCTGGCCAGCGCCGCCCGCAGTCCCGGATCATCGATTTTCGGATCATGCGTCAGGGTCACGATCGCGGTGCGGGAATCGGGACGCAAGGTGGCCAGCGCCTCGTCAGGCCAGGCGGTCAGACATGTTGTATCGGGAAACCGGCTTTCGGCGCTGAAAACGGCGCGCGGGTCGATGACGACAACATCATAGCCGGCCTGCCGCGCCATCGGTGCCAGGAACTGCGTGATATGGACACCGCCAATAACGACAACACGCCGTGGCGGCTGATGGCTGAAGGTGAACTGCGCCTCATCCCCGGACAGCGCGGAGTCCGAACCCGCCACGCCGCTATCGATCTTCAGCATCGTACCTGTCCGCGCATCAAGCGTCACCGCACCGGCGCGCCGTGCGGCCATGTCATCCGCCAGCACCCCGAGATCGGCCACCGGCAGGCCATTGTCACCCACCGGCGTCACAAGCACCGCGATCCGGCCGCCACAGGACAGGCCCACTTCCCAGGCAGCGGCATCGGCAACGCCGAAATCGAGCCGCGTGCCAGTACCGGAGGCAAGCGATTCCAGCGCGGCGTCGATCACCGCGCCCTCGACGCAGCCGCCCGAAACCGACCCCTCGACGCTCATGTCGTCTCGTACCACCATCACACTGCCAACGGGCCGCGGTGATGACCCCCAGGTCTGGATGACGAAGGCAAGCGCCACGCCATGACCCGCCGCCGCCCATTGCCGCGCCGTCGCGATCAGGCTGGCATTGGTCATTGTTTCGATGCTTTGACCGGTCATCCCTGCCCCCTCATATCTCGGCCTGCACGGCCCGAAGCCGGTCGCGCCATGCGTCAAGATCGTGATGCTGCCAGCCTGCCGGCAGGTCGGCGGCGAGAACACCGGCAAGATCAGCCATGCTGTCGAGCGAGTGGACCGGCACGAACGCATCGACATGCGGCAGGATCTGCTGGATACCGGCGCTTCGCGGTTCGAACCCGTCAAAACGCAGCAGCGGGTTCAGCCAGATCAGCCGCGCGCAGGATTTATGCAGCCGCTCGATCTCGAAACCGAGATTGTCATCACTGTCACGATCCAGCCCGTCGGTGATCAGCAGCACGACAGCGCCCTGGCCAAGGACACGGCGCGACCAGTCGCGGTTGAAGCTGGCGATGGCGCTGGAGATGCGGGTCCCACCCGACCAGTCCTCGACAAGCGTGGATACATTCCGCAGCGCGGCATCCGGGTCGCGCCCCTGCATCTGCCGCGAGATGTTCGTCAGGCGGGTGCCGAACAGAAAGCTGTGTACGGTGCCGCGTCGCTGTGTCAGCGCGTGGGTGAAACGAAGCAGCATGCGTGAATAGCGTTCCATCGACCCGGAAATATCACAGATCACGACAAGCGAGCGCGGATGCCGGCG
>RFZL01000066.1 GCA_009920665.1 Alphaproteobacteria bacterium
CCGACCGTTATTCAATTTAGGCTTCTTCACCGCATCAAAGGGATTTGATGCCAAGTAAAATCCCCACTGGTGGCGAGCGACTTCAATACAGTGTCGCATGACGGTCATGTCATAATGTGTTGTCCTAGCGCCGTCAGGCAGCCTTCTATGCTTAAATTCGGTAACATGAGACGGACTAATCTCAACAAGCCTCATGGAGCTTAGAGGGTCTTTTAGAAGCCTTTCTATACGACCACTCTCATCTCGGCGGCTCTTTTTGTGGATCGTAACTGTATCTTTGTATCTCTTGAGAAGGTCTCCAAGTTTCACTGCCTTATCTGGCAAGCAAGCAATACCCTGCTCGATCTTTGTCTCGACCTGTCTAGACCAGGCAAGCGCTGCCTGATGACTTGTGAAGGTTCGGCTTTGGAAAGCGAACCCGGCTTTCCGGATACGCACATTCCATTTCCCATTACGCTTTTTGATTGATGCCATTTCGCTTCTCCATTGGAACAATAGTGGAACCAATGGGTTGCATCGAAGCAGAAGACTTTAGCTAAGTCTTTGCTAAACATGGCGATTCCGGGAGGACTCGAACCCCCAACCTGCTGATTAGAAGTCAGCTGCTCTATCCAGTTGAGCTACGGAACCGGTGCCATGTGTCGGCGAGAGCTCGCGCGCGCCGCCTGCGGCCATTCTTTGCCTGATTTGACACATAAAGTCCAGAAATCGATGACCGCGGATTGCCGACCGTCATCATGCGGCATAGGCTGACATCATGGAGAACATTCGCAGCCTTGACCCGGCCCGCCCGGGCGATATCAGCGCCATCACAGAGATTTATGGACATCATGTCCTGTATGGCCGCGCAAGTTTCGAGACCGAACCGCCAACGCTGGCCGAAATGACCGGCCGCATCGACAATCTTCTTGCCGGCGGATACCCGGTCCTTGTCGCCGAGCATGACGGCACGGTTCTCGGCTATGCCTATGCTGGCCCCCACAAGGCACGAAACGGCTACCGGCTAACTGTCGAGGACAGCATCTACGTTCATCCCGATGCCTCGCGACGCGGCATCGGCCGCGCCCTGCTACAGGCATTGATCATAAGCGCACGTGAAAAGGGATACCGGCAGATGATGGCGGTGATCGGTGATTCCGGAAACACGCCGTCAATCGAACTTCACCGCGCACATGGCTTTTGCCATATCGGGACGGCGCGCAAAATCGGCTTCAAGTTCGGCAAATTTCTGGATGTCGTCTATATGCAACTGGATCTGGATGAACAATAGGCTGACGCCGCTGGCATTCAGTGGGTCCAGGCACCATTGCGCGTGAAGGCGAAATTGTCGGCATAGGCCTTTGGTTTCACGCGGCGGGATTTCGGTTCGGTCACGCGATAGGCGATTCCGTGTGCCTCGGCATAGGCGATGGCGCTGTCACGATCGGGAAAGCGCACCCGCACCTGGCGCGCAGTGTCGCTCGAGGACTGCCAGCCCATCAGCGGATCGGGCTTCACCACCGCGCTGCGCGGATATTCCAACACCCATTCATGGCCACGCGTGACCGAGGCGTTCCGCCCCGACTGCATCGCCGTCTTGCATGGCCTGTAGATACGCGCGCGTGCCATTTCATTCCCCCACGAAAGCGCCAGAACACACCCCATCTATCTTATGTCCGCAGCGGTCCGTCAAGCCCCCAGATTGTCTGCAAGCTGACCCGACACATTAGCAGATCGCCCCTGCATATATTGTGATATGTTAATGTAGTAAAATCTGAATTAATTTGCGGGAGGCGAACGATGGCAATGCATAAGGGCAAATGTTTCTGCGGTGAGGTCGAGGTCGAGATTACGGGCGACCCGATTGCCATGATGGTATGCCACTGCAAGGTCTGCCGCGCCTGGTCGGCGGCGCCGGTGAACGGGGCGACGCTTTTCAAGCCGGAGGACGTGACCGTGACCAAGGGTGCCGACTCGCTGCGCTCCTATGCACAGGCCGAGGGGCATGACCGCAGCTGGTGCGACAAGTGCGGCGGGCATGTCCTGACCGACCACCGCGACACCTATGGCATCATTGATGTCTATGCGGCGGTGATCGAGGATTTCACCTTCACCCCGACAGCGCATGTGAATTACGAAAGCACGGTCCTGCCGGTCCGGGACGGCCTTCCGAAATTCAGGGATTTCCCGGCCGAGATGGGCGGCAGCGGCGAGATGATGGACGAATAGCCTGCGCGTCCCCCGCGCAACTGTTCGATTTCTTGGGAAGAAAATGGTCGGAGTGGAGGGATTCGAACCCCCGGCCCTCTGGTCCCAAACCAGATGCGCTACCAGGCTGCGCTACACTCCGACGCGGCTGTTTGTATGTGGTTGACCGGCTTTAATCAAGCCCATTTCGCACCCGCCCATTGCATATACGACAAGTCGCTACCAGCCATCATTTTGGGTGCGGAGCAGCCGCGCCGTGCCGACAATGCCCTGCCCAGCCATGGTGCCGCCATTCAACTCCAGCACAAATCGCGCATCACCCGCCGACCGGCGCGACTGCAGGGATTGCGGCGGAACATTCTCGAAGGCTGATACAAGACCGCCCTCATCATCGAAGAACAGCATGTCGAGCGGGATCAGCGTGTTCTTCATCCAGAAGCTGCGCGGCGCCATATCGGGAAAGACAAACAGCATCCCCTGCCCGCCCGGCATCGCGGTCACATACATCAGCCCGAATGCCCATTGCCGCGGGGTGCGCGCGATCTCCACATCGAAATCGAGGATCACACCGTCACCACGATCAAGCCGGACCATGCCTGTGTCGAAGGCCGGCCGGTCCGTCGCACTTGCCGGCGTGAACGGACTGACCAGAGTCAGCGCCAGCAGCAGCGCCGCCAGCCGCCAACGACACTCAGCCGGCAACGAGATAACCGATCGCAAGGATGACGATGAGAACCAGTGTCTGCACCATCACCGCCCGCCCCGGCACTGTGGGGCCGGTGATGGGGGCGTGCATCAGCCGTTCCACCGCCTCGAGAATGGCGTCACGATAGCCGGCGATGGCAGCGATGACGCTGCCCCACACCACCATGATCGCCGACAGGATCGGCCGTCCGATGGCCGGCGCGACGCGGCGATACAGCCAGTCCGTGTTCAGCACGGTCGAACGAAGCTCGGGCGGGTAGAATTTGAACGTCATCAGGAAGGTGAAGGCGAGGATCGAGAAGATCAGCAGTTGCAGCTGTCCGACAACATGGCTGGCATCATAGGGGTTGTAATCAATGCTGTAGGGCAGCAGCTGGTAGAACAGCGCCGGGAACGACCCGATACCGATACACAGCGCGCTGGCAAGCCCCATCGCCACCAGCATGCCGAACGGTGCTTCCTTGACCTTGTGACCGCCATCATGGCCGAAGAAGGCGAAATACGGGATCTTGATTCCCGAATGATGAAGCACGCCTGCCGAGGCTGCCAGCAGCACCAGATAGGCGGCGACAAGCCCCTTATAGCCGAGCGCCGACATGATCAGCGATTTCGCGGCAAAACCACTGAACAGCGGAAAGGCCGAGATCGACATCGCCCCGACAATACAGAACACCGTGGTCCAGGGCATACATCGATAGAGTCCGCCAAGTTCGGACGCCTTGATGGTACCGACACGGTACAGCACCGCGCCCATGCTCATGAACAGCAGGCCTTTATAGATGATATGCGCAAAGGCATGCGCCACCGCACCATTGATCGCCAGTTCTGTCCCGATGCCGATAGCCACCACCATGAAACCAAGCTGGTTGTTGAGGCTGTAGGCAAGAACCCGCCGCATGTCATTCTCGATGACGGCGAAGAATACCGGAAAGGCCGTCATCAGACAGCCGATGACGATCAGCAGGTCGGTACCGGCGAAACCACGCGCCAGCGCGTAGATGGCAAGTTTGGTCGTGAAGGCGGACAACACCACGGTCCCGACGACTGTGGCCTCGGGGTAGGCATCCTGAAGCCACCCATTGAGCAGCGGAAACGCCGCCTTGAAGCCGAAGGCAATGAAGACAAGCCAGGTGGCGAGTGACCCGAGCTCCATCGCCGTAAAGGTCATCGAGCCGGTCTCGCTATAGATCATCGCCGCGCCGGACAGCAGCAGCACACCTGACAACACCTGAACAATCAGATAGCGCATCGCGGCATGGCGCGCGCGCTGTGTGCCGGAAGCCAGGATCAGGAAGACCGAGGTAACGGCCGTCGCCTCCCACCAAATGAAAAGCGTCAGCAGGTCCCCGGCATGGAGCGCCGCAATTGCGGCGCCGGCATAGGCGATTCCGGCGGCATGGTCGGTCACCCGCTTTTCATGCCAGCCATAGAAGACGTTCAGCGCCGCCGCTATATGGAAGACGATGGCGAAAGGCAGGCTCAGATGGTCGGCCCGGTAGAGCACCAGTTCCAGCCCCATCAGCCCGACAACCCAGTGATCGCCGGCACCGGCCGTCAGGCTCCATGCCGACATCCCTATCACCGCCAGCATGAATATCTGGCGAAGGTGATGCGGCACGAAGATCACCGGCAGTGCCGCAAGCATCATCACAAAGCCGGGGGGCATGCTGGTGGGCATGCTGGTCAGGATATCACTCATCATCGTAATAATCCTCGTCCCGCATGGCGATCTTCCGCAGCCAGATACCGCCAACAACGATGGCAACGCAGATCACGAAGGCATAGACAGCCGGGAACAGCGGAATATCCTCGGCGGCGATCTCGCCATGCCGGTGAATGACGAATTCCAGCACCACAAGCACCGCGCCGGCCGCCAAGAGCACCCATGTCGCCCATTTTCCCATCAGCGCGAGGCGCGCCGACTCTTCGCTATGTCCGCTCATCGCGTCACCATCGCCTCTGCCAGTTCAAGGAATGTGCCGGCAAAAAAGAACAGCGCCACGCTGAGCGCGGCCGTCAGCACAGGTGGCAGGACCGTCAGAACATGCCGGTTGACCTTTACCTCCTTGACCTTCGGCTTGAAGAATCCACGCGCCACAGGGTCGAGCAGGTAGTAGATATTCAGCAGAGAGGACAGGCTGAGAACCGCAAGCACCATTACCAGTCCGGCATCCGCCGCGCCCGCCATCAGATAGAATTTCGACCAGCTGCCACCAAGTGGCGGAATGCCGATGATCGACAGTGCGCCAAGGAAGAACGCCCCGAACAGCCAGGGCATCTCACGCCCCTGCCCGTCAAGTTCGGAAATCCTGGTGATGTGCGCCTGCACATAGATGGCCCCGGCAACAAAGAACAGGGTGATCTTGCCCGCCGCGTGCATGACGATGTGAAGCGCCGCGCCTGTGGCCGCCACCTGGGTGGCGATGGCAGCGCCAAGAACAACATAGGACAGCTGGCTGATCGTCGAATAGGCAAGACGCGCCTTCAGATCGTCCTTGGTGATGGCCACGCAGCTTGACGCCAGAATGGTGAAACAGGTCAACCAGACCAGCCATGTCGCGGCTCGCGTCTCGGCAAGGAAATCAATGCCAAAGATATAGACCACCACCATCAACATCGTGAACACACCAGCCTTCACGACAGCCACCGCATGAAGCAGCGCGGAGACAGGTGTCGGCGCCACCATTGCCGCTGGAAGCCAGCGATGAAGCGGCATCACCGCCGCCTTGCCGACCCCGAAAACAAAGGCCGCCAGAAGCCACGGTGCGGCGGCGGCGGGAATGGCGTCTTTCAAGATACCCCCGGGGACAAAATCAAGCCGCCCGGTCATCAGCCACACATAGATCACCGCCGGCAACAGCAGGATCACCGAACTGCCAACAAGAATGCTCATATAGAGGCGACCGGCATCGCGCGCCGCGCGGCTGTCCTTGTGGGTGACAAGCGGGAAGGTCGAGAAGGTCAGGATCTCGTAGAAGATGAACAGCACGAGAAGATTGCCCGACCAGGCAATCGCCATCGCCGCATGCACGGCCACCGCATAGAAGGCGGCGAACCGTGTCTGGTGCTTTTCATGGTTGCCGCGCATATAGCCGACCGAATAGACCGCCGCCACGATCCACAGGCCCGAGGCGACAAGCCCGAAAATCGCACCAAGCGGAGTCACCCGGAAGGCAAGGTCAAGCCCGGGCGCGAGTTCGGCCGCGACCCATGTCGGCACGCCGCCGGCCAGCACATCTGCTGTCACCTCGAGTGCAGCGACAAAAGTCACCAGCGCGCCAACCGGCCCGGCGATATCGCGCCAGTTCGACCTGACAGCCAGAAACGGCACGAGCAACGCGGTGACAAGCGGCGCAAAAATGCCGACAAGCAACGCTGTCTGGGGCTGCATCAGCATGATCACATCCCCCCTGTGAACTGCATGGCGGCGCGCATTGCCGCGTCAACCAGCGGTGCCGGTGCGACGCCGAACCACAGATTGCCAAGCGCCAGAATCCACAGCGGCAGATAGAGTGCAGGCGCCTCGCGCACCGGCGCGATAACCGCGGCCGGCTTCCACAGCACCTCGACGATTTTCCACAGATAGGCGACCGACAATGCGCTGCTGGCGAGAACCAGCCCCACGACAATCATCATCTCGGCCTCGAGAAGCGCCCGCACCAGATAGAGTTTCGAAATGAACCCGGCGGTCAGCGGTAGGCCGATCAGGCTCAGCCCGCAGATCAGGAACGCCGTCGTGGTGATCGGCATGCGCCGGCCAAGCCCGGCCATCTGCGTCAGGTTGATCCGCCGCCCCAGCAGCACCGCATAGGCACCAACGGCGAGGAACAGCCCGCCCTTGATCAACGCGTGATTGCCGATATGGATAAACCCGGCGGCAATGCCGGCAGTCGTCGACACCCCGAAGGCAAGCGCGATATAACCGATCTGCGCCACCGAACTGAATGCCAGCAATTTCTTGATGTCATTCTCATAGATGGCGAGGATGGTGCCGATGAAAATACCACCAAGCGCCAGCGGCACGAGAACGAATTCAAGCGCGAACCCGATCATCTCGGGCATGCCGGCGAAAATATCAAAGACGATCCGCGCCATCACATAGAGCGCCGCCTTTGTCGCGATCGCCGCCAGCAGGGATGACACCGCCGAGGGCGCAAAGGCATAGGCCGCCGGCAACCAGACATGAACCGGGAAGATCGCCGCCTTGACCAATATACCGGCCATCATGAAGCCGAACCCGACCATCACCACCGTTGTCTGCGGCACCTCGGGGATTCGCACCGCAAGGTCGGCCATGTTCAGCGATCCGGTCACGGCATAGATGAACCCCACCCCGATGACATAGAAGGTCGCACCGACAGCGCCGATCACCAGATAGTTGTAGCCGGCGATCAGGGCCCTCCTGTCACGCCCGGCACCAAGGGCGATCAGAATGACCGAGGACAGCGCGGAAATTTCAAGGAAGACAAACAGGTTGAAGGCATCGCCGGTCATCACAAGGCCGGACAGCCCGCCACAGGCAAGCAACCAGGCAGCATAAGCCTTGCCGGCATCGGCCTCGGCGATTTCGGCAAGCAATGCTGTACGCGCGAACAGGGTCGCGACAAAGGCCAACCCGGACATCACCAGCACGGTGAAGGCTGATGGCGCGTCGACAACAAACTCGATCCCCCAGGGGGGCGGCCAGTTGCCGAGGAAATAGCTGAAACTCTCACCACTTGTCACCGCGCCCTGCAGCAACAGCGCGCACAGGAAGGCAGCGCCGCTGCCGAGAACCGCCAGAAGCCAGGCAAGCCCAGCGACCGGCGTCATCGCCGCGACGGGAGACAGCAGCAGGGGAATGGCGACGACAAGCGCCGGCAAATTGGCGATGATCTGGGCAAGGCTCATGCGCCCCCTCCTGTCACATCATCGCCGCGACGCGCGCGTGGTTCGGCCGCCTCGGCCTTCATCGCCAGCACCTCGTCATCCTCGATGCTGCCGAACGCGGCGTGGATCCGCAGGATCAGCGCCAGCCCCAGCGCCGTTGTCGCCACACCGACAACAATCGCGGTCAGGATCAGCACATGCGGCAACGGGTTGGAGTAAAGCCTGTCAGCACCATCCATCAGGATCGGCGCGGTGCCGCCCGCCATTTTGCCGACACTGATATAGAAGATGAAGACAGAGGTCTGGAAAATCGCCAGTCCGACAAGCTTTTTAACCAGATTGTTCTGCGAAATGACGATGAACAGCCCGCCCATCATCAGCGCGATGACGACGAGGTAATTCCAGCTTTCCAGGATCTGCACGACGGAGCCGGTCATCACTCATCCTCCGTGGCGGCGTAATCGGATTCAATGAAGCCGGCGAAGGCGTGGAACAGCGCCAGCATCACGCCGGTGACGGTCAGGCCAACACCGAATTCGACCAGCAGGATGCCGTAATGCTGGCCCTTCGAGGCGTCATAGGACAGCACATTATATTCAAGGAACAGGCCGTCAAGCATCATGCCGGCTACACCGACCCCGCCATAGATCAGCACGCCGAAGGCCAGCATCGCAAGGTTTGCCCATGCGGGGACCAGCCGCCGCCCGGCCTCAAGCCCGAAAATCAGCGAATGCAGGATGAAGGCCGCCGCGATGATAACCCCGGCCTGAAAGCCTCCACCAGGGCCGTAATCGCCATGAAACTGGACATAGAGGCCAAAAATGATGATGGGCGCGAAGAGGATTTTTGCCGTCACGCGCAGGATCGGGTTGTCACGCATCGCTGCCCTCCCCGTCATCCGCCCCGGTCTTGTCGGATTTCGTGAGGCGCGCCGTGCGGGTAAACCCGGCCAGAAGCACCAGCACCCCGAGGCCAGCCGTAAACACAACAACCACCTCGCCAAACGTATCGAATCCGCGATAGCTTGCCAGCACCGTGGTGACGACGTTGGGAATATGCAGGAATGACCCGCTTTCCTCGAGATAGCGCGGCGCGACATGGGTATGTGGCGGCGCGGTCGGATCGCCAACCGGTGGCAGTTCGACCGCTGCGGCAACCAGCAACATGCCGGCAATGATACAGATGATCAACGCCGGCAAGATGTGCGAGATGCCCTTGGCTTCGGGCGGCGTCTTCTCGACCGCGGGAAGATAGGCCATCGCGGCCAGAAACAGCACCGTGGAAATACCGGCACCGACGGCAGCTTCAGTAAAGGCGACATCGACCGCATCGAGATTGACGAACATCGCAGCCGAAACC
>RFZL01000067.1 GCA_009920665.1 Alphaproteobacteria bacterium
GCTTCCCGCCCATCCAGCGGGCCCTGTCGACCACCGTCTTGCGGCCGTCGATCCTGATCTTTTTCGCAGCGATCAGAAGCCGTCCATTGACCGCCTGGGAGATATGCAGCATTTCATGGGCAACGGTTTCGGCAGCATCGCGGATCCCGCCCGCCGTCGAGACAGTCATCTCGAACAATGTCGGGGTCCTGGTGCCAAGACCGGCCCTTTGTGGTCCCAGCATGGTCCGCGTCACCGGAACGCGAAGCGGTTCCCGCGTCACATCGATCAGGACATTGAGGCTTTTCCGCTGCCGCGCTGTGAACAGGCGCACAGCAAAGTAATCCGCCGCAAAGGCCAGAAGTTCCGCCTCACCGGGAACCGAATCTATAGAATTTACCTCGACCATCATCATGGTTCAGGCGTGCCCCGAATTGTCATCAACAAGAGTCGCAAACCGTAATTAAGCGATAATTAACACAGTAAACCTTTTGCACAAAATGCTTGAATTTCTCATTATTTCAATTTGTTGAATTGTCATTTGAGGATTTTGACAAGCCATCCGGTGCCAGACCGTCTATAGTCACATAACCAGTAAACGCGTCATTCCGGCCCATAACGGGCGCGGCCCATGACCCACCCGAAGAGGTAAAGACAGATGGACAACATGTTTGAAACCGGCCTGGCGCAGCGCAAGGCCACACTTGGCGAGGCCTATGTTGACGGGGTTTTCGAGAAAGCCGATGATTTCAACAGGCCGTTTCAGGAAGCCATGACAGCCTGGTGCTGGGGGTTTGGCTGGGGTGATGACGCCATTGACGCGAAAACACGTTCGATGATGAATCTCACGATGATCGGCGCGCTAGGCAAGATGCATGAATGGGAACTGCATTGCCGCGGCGCCATCGGCAACGGTGTCACGCAAGATGAATTGCGCGCCATTATCCACGTCATCGCGATCTATTGCGGGGTCCCGCAGGCCATGGAATGCTTCAGATCGGCGCGCAAGGTGCTTGACGAACTGGAAAGCTGAAATCCGATTTCCATGACACTGGCAGGGCGGCCGGGCGGTTTGTCCAGGCCACCTTGCCGACCGGCATGACTAAAAACTGGACATAAATCCCATTTTGGGCGATTTTGGTCCGGGTTATAAATTATCAAGCACTGTCATTATCAAGTACTATATTGATATGTGAGAGCATCACCGGGTACGGTCATGTTTGATGGCAGGTTGATTGAAACCGCTTGTGATTGTTAGGGGGTCATGAGTAATGCGCCGATTTTGGGTTTCCTTGATCGCTGGAACGGTCATGTCGGCAGGCGGATATGCCTTTGCGGGCGGCCTGCCTGAATCCGGCTCAGTGCCTGCAGCTTCCGCCGGCTCGACCGCGCAGACATCAGTGGCGCCAGCCGCGTCCGGTACCGAAACAGCCGGTACCGGGACAGCCGTCGCCGAAACAGCGGCACCCGCCGCGACCAATGCCTCGTCCGCGTCACAAAGTCAGGCTGCCACCACCGGCACAGCCACCGCGTCAACTGGCCAGACAGCCAATGGCGGCGGGGTTGACAATGGCGACGTGCAGACCGGGTCCTTCATCGCGATCGAGGACGACCCGCTGATCATCGACGCGTCATCTGTCGTCGATGGTGACGGTGTCGGCAGCATGCAGGTGCAGTGGCAGATTTCCGCGGATGGCGCCGCATGGTCGAACCTGTCCGGCGAAATTCGGCAATCTTTCACGCCGCGCGAACGGCATGTCGGCAGGCTCCTTCGGGTACAATTGTCCTATGTCGACGGCCAGGGAAATCTTGAAACCATCCTGAGCCCGCCTTCGAGCCCGGTTCAGAATGTGAATGACAAGCCGAATGGCGCACCGCAGCTTGTTGGCGCCGCCCGTGAGGAAGACGCGCTGGTTGTCGATACCAGCATGATTTCCGACGATGACGGACTTGGCAATTTCTCCATCATCTGGCAGCGGTCCAGTACGAAGACCGAATGGCAGGCCTTTCCCGAGACCAGTGGCGAGGTTCTGCAACTCTCACAGCGCCATGTCGGCTATTCCTATCGCGCGGTGGTGTCCTATGAGGATGGCCACGGCACCAAGGAACTGCTTGTCACAAGCCCGTCGGAAACGGTGCAGAATGTTGACGATCCGGTTCAGGGCGAGGTTCTGATCAAAGGTGAGGCCACCGAGGGCGAAACCATTCTTGTCAGCACCAGCGGTGTCTCCGACGAGGACGGCATTGCCAGCATTTCGATCGGCTGGGAAGCTTCGAGCGACGGCCGCAACTGGCGCGCCATCGAAACCGGCGGCGCGACCCAACTCGCACTGTCTCAGCCCCTGGTGAACAAGCAGATTCGGGCGCGTGTCGCCGTTGTCGACAGCTTCGGCGTGGAGACCGTGATCTTCAGCCAGGCAACGAATACCGTCCGTAACGTCAATAACAAGCCGGCAGGCACCATCTTTGTCCGACGCGTTGGCGGCTGAGTTCCGCCGGGCCGGCAACATCTGCGACATGACGCATGATGTGTTGCCAGATCAGGTTCCGCCAGATCAGATTTCGCCAAAGAGGCCCCTAGCGGGCCTCTTTGCATTTTTGTGATATTTTCACCACCGAATCATTTTTTGCTTTGCAGTGATTCTGTTTGCGTTCACACTGTATCTTGTATGGAACGCACGGACATGCACCTAAGTGTAGATCATCCGCGCCGCGGCGCCTACGGGGGGCTTTTACGCTTCAATCCCCCGACCAATAACCGCCGATTCCATAGTGTCGTCCAGACAACGTCCTCTACCGACCCTGTCAATGGAGCATGCCAATGCGACTGACCGACCGAGACAATCGGCCGGAATGCCACGTCATTCCGTTCAACCGCCCTCATAGCGAACCAGAGGTAGCAACGACAACCAGCATCGCCGCTGTCATCGCCGTGACGGTGTTGCACTCGTCCTCCGAATCTCCGGAAGACCGTCTGCTCACGATTCTCGAGCAAAGCGGCGAGGTCGAGATCCTTGATGCCGACGAAGCTCTTGGTGCCTACGAGACTGCCTATCCTGAACTTGCAGCGGACCCTGTCAATGACAATGGCATGCTGACAGCGCTCTAGGCACCTGCCGCCAGCCCCGAACGCTAGATTGCCGCGATCATACCGGCAAGCCAGATCCATAATGGCATCGAAATGGCTGCCGTCAGCGTCTGCAACGACACGATCTCGGCCATAAGGCGTGCATCGCCGCCAAGTTCGGTGGCTAGGGTGTAGCTGGAACTCGCGGTCGGTGCCGACCCGACCGCAGCCAGAACCACCAGCGCCAGCGGGTCAAGACCAAACCAGTAGCCGATGGCGACAAGCGCCAGCGGAAAGACAAGAAACTTCGCCAACAACGCCGCACCAAGCGGAGCGACGTTGCCACCGATGGCGCCAAACCGCAGCGATGCCCCAATGCTGAGAAGGAGCAGTGGCAGCGCCGCGGCGCCCAGATGGGCGGCCACCTGCGAGATAAATTCCGGCACCGGAATGTTCAGAATGTTCACCAGCACCCCAACCAGCATCCCGCCGAGAAGTGGATTGCGTGCGACTTCGGCAAGAATGGCGCGTTTCAAAACCATCCCGCCGGCCGGTCGGCCCAGCATCAGGATGGCAACCACCGAAACGATATTCGAAATCGGCACCAGAAAGGCAATCGCGATGGCGCCAAGCTGCAAAGCCGCGACGCCGAATGTGCCCTGCAGGATCGACAGCACCAGAAACCCGTTATGCCGCAACGATCCCTGAACAAGCGAGCTGATCGATGGCCCCTGCATGGCAATTGCACGCCCCGCCAACAGCGCAAACCCCACGATCACGACACTGCCACCGGCGATTGTGGCGAGGAAGGGCGCCAGCGAAACAGTGCCAAGGTCGGCCCGCGACATCAGATTGAACAACAGCCCGGGAAACAGCACCCAATAACATAGTGGCGACAGAGACTGCCAGGCCGCCTCAGGCAGAAATCTCAGCTGCTTCAGGCCATATCCAAGGGCGACAATCGCCAGCGTTGCGGCGATCGCCGAAAACATCAGGGCGCGATCCTATTCCGCGTCCCTGTCGGTATCCGCGCCACGCCGCAGCCCGCGCACGGCCGCCCAGGCAAGTGGCATCAGACCGGCCGCAACAATCAGTTTCAGCGCATCACCATACAGGAACGGCATCACACCGGCGGCAAATGCCTTGCCAACACCGATGAACTGGCCAAGCCAGGACACGCCAAACGCATAGATAATGATGGTGCCAATCGCCATCGCAAACGCGGTCGAGACCGGGCCACGACCCATGCCGCGCTCGGCGAGCCGGCCAAGCGCAAGGGCGGCAACAACAAATCCGATCAGATAACCACCGGTCGGTCCCATGATGACCGGCCAGCCCCCGGTGCCATTGGCGAAAACGGGCAGGCCCATTCCACCCTCGACAAGATAGGCCAGCACCGTCGCGGCGCCGAGGCGTGACCCATAGACCATGCCGATCAACAGAACGACCAGCGTCTGGCCGGTGACAGGCACCGGCGAGATCGGAATCCGAAAGGCGAACTGGGCTGACATGGCAAGAAGCATGCTGCCGGCCAGGACGAGCAATATCTGCGACATCAGCGGCAGGATCCGGTCATCATTGAGACGCGGTGCCAGAACAGCATCACAGAGAGTGTCGAACCGACGCGATCTTGAAGATGAGGCAATCATGAATTTGATCTCGCTTTCACCATTTCGGACATGACAAGGCGGCCCTTGGCCTGACCGACGCATCATAGCCCGATGGAGGTCAAAGACAAGACATCAGGCAGCTTCGACAGCCAACAGATTTCCCAATAACCACATGGCCAAACCGGGATACAGGCCGGATCAGATGGTATGATCGCATTCAATGCCGGTATCTCGATCAATGCTGATAAAAGAAATGTCGCATCCGTCTGGTCAGCCGGCCGCAATCAATGCTACGAACCGAAACACAATTTCTTCGTTCCGGCGCGCCGCCTGAACCGGCCGTGCGACGCCTCATCATGGAGACACCGGATGCATCGCTTCTTTGGTATCGAAGACGCCAACACCTCTATCCGCCGCGAGCTTCTCGCCGGGCTCAGCACCTTCCTGACAATGTCCTTCATCATCGCCGTGAACCCGGTGTTCCTTGCCGATGCCGGCATTCCCTTTGCTGCCGGTTTCGTGGCGACGGTCCTGGCAACGGCGATCGGCACCGCCATCATGGCGCTGTGGGCCAAATGGCCAGTGGCGGTCGCGCCGGGCATGGGGTTGAATGCCTATTTCGCCTATGGGCTCGTGCTTGGCGAGGGATTCACCTGGCAGCAGGCATTGACCGCGGTTTTTGTCGCCTCGGTGCTGTTCTTCCTGTTCTCGCTGTCGCGCATTCGCGGCTGGTTGATCGGTGCCATTCCGGCGTCACTTCGGGCCGGCATCACCGCCGGGATCGGCCTGTTCCTGGCAATGATCGGGTTGCAGGGGATGGGCCTTGTCGTCGATGATCCCGATACCCTGCTGCGGCTTGGCAGCGTCGCCGCGCCTGAGCTGCTGCTGGCACTTGTCGGTCTTCTGGTGATGGCCGGGCTTGCCGCGCGCGGCATCCATGGGGGAATACTGGTCACCATTCTCGGCCTCAGCCTTGTTGGCTGGGTCAGCGGCCTTGCCGAATTCGGCGGTATCGCCGCGCCGCCGCCGGTGGCCAGCGCGGCACTGTCCCTCGATTTCTCGCAGCTGGCGAGTTTCAGCTTCCTGACAGTTGTCTTCGTTCTGTTCTTCCTCGATTTCTTCGACACCACCGGCACCCTGACCGGTATTGCCGATCTTGCCGGCAAGCGCCGCGCCGATGGCAGCATCGAGAATCTGGACCGCGCCGTTCTTGCCGATACTGGCGCGTCAGTTGTCGGCAGCCTTCTCGGCACCTCCAGCATGACGACCTATCTTGAAAGCGCGACCGGACTTCGGGCCGGCGGGCGCACCGGCCTGACGGCATTAACCGTCGCCGCGCTGTTCCTGTTGTGCCTGTTTTTCGAGCCGCTCTTCGCCTCGATACCACCCTTCGCCACCGCGCCAGCGCTTGTCTTTGTCGCCGCCGGGTTTCTGGCACCGCTTGCCGGGCTCGACTGGGACGACATGGTCACCGCCGTGCCGGTGATGCTGATGGCGGTGCTAATGCCCCTGACATTCTCGATCGCGGCGGGAATCGCCGTCGGCTTCATCGCGCATGTAGCGATCTGTCTTCTCGCCGGGCGCGGTCAACAGGTCAATGCCGGTACCTGGGTCATTACCATTTTCGGCATGCTGTGGCTGGCGACGCCGCTGATTGGCAGCTAGGGCTGCGGCATGATGACCGGCAACAAAGACGCCGCCGCGGCCACTGGCCGGATCAGCGCATAGCCGGCACCGCCATCGGTGACAATCTCGACATCGCCGCCGGTGGCGATATTCGAGGTGCCGACAAGCTGACCCGGTGCCATCTCCAGACCGTCAAGCGACCAGCGAAGACCACGGGAGCGCCGGAACCGCTGCGTCCCAAGCGGCCAGATCGACACCCGCTCGCCAACTGTCGCCGGAAAGGTGATATCACCACGCAGCCGCAGCAGCATGTCGCTCGTACCAACCAGCAAGATCGGCGCATTATGCGGCAACGCCGCCAGCGCGTGAATGGCCGCCAGCGTATGGTCCAGACGGGCATCCAGAAACCCGAATCCGATGATCAGCGGCGCGGCGATTCGTTTCAGGCATTTCTCGAAATCGGTGTCGTCCTGCCCGCTCAGGTGAAGCCACTTCATATCGGCCGGCAAATCACCGCTTGAATCCATATCACCAATCACCAGCTCGGGCGCCCGGCCCCATTCCAGCACCGCATGAACGCCGCCATCCGCCGCGATGATCGGCAGCGTCTCCGCCAGTTCGGTGAAAAGCGGGGGCATCGGCACCGGCGCCGCGCCGACGAGCAGCACCGGACTCCGATAGGTGAATGTCTGGTCAGGCAGAATCATCCTTCCTATCTGCCGAATTACCCGAGCCGGCGCAATAGGTGGAACCCCGCAAGGCAGCAAGGAATACCTGTCACAGCGTATCTATCGCCAGCCACAATCGACCTTTCTTTAGAATAAATTCAATTTTTCTGACTTAGGGGTTGTGACTAAAGTTAGGCGGGGCTAAATAAAGGTGATGGAGCGACAAGTGACTTCGGGCCCCGACGGGCGACCCGACCAAACTGCCGGACACAGATCAAACGGGATGAGCTTTGCCCTTATCCTGGCACCCGCCCTGCTTGCCGCAGTGCTGATGCTGAACGCCGAGAGCGAGCTTCTCGACATCATCTTTGCCTCGATTGCCGATGCCTATCTCCAGGTCAGCACATTTGTTGCCGCGACCTTCCTGATTATCTACGGGCTGGAACGCGCCCTGAAAATCGATGCCACGGCGATGCTGAAGCGCGACACCATCTGGCAGGTGCCGGTGGCGGCCGGGCTTGGCGCCCTGCCGGGGTGTGGCGGCGCGATTATTGTTGTCACGCAATATGTCACCGGACGGCTGTCTTTTGGCGGTGTTGTCGCGGCGCTGACCGCGACCATGGGTGATGCGGCTTTTCTTCTGATCGCCCGCGAGCCGATTACCGGCCTGTCAATGATCGTGCTTGGATTCTCGGTTGGCACGCTCAGCGGCTGGATTATCAATGCCATTCATGGCGGTGACTTCCTGCGCGGTAGCCAGACCACGCCGGACGCCATGATCGAGGCCGAGCATGATGACGCCTCGACCAGGCTTCTCGACCAGCTGTGGATGCTGATCCTGATCCCCGGCATGGTGTTGGCAGGTCTTGTCGCCTTTCAGGTTGATGTGGACGCCCTGTTCGCCACCGAATCATTTGACCGGCCGGCGACGCTTCTTGGCGTTATCGGCGGTACGCTGGCGATGAGCATGCGCCTTGCCCCACGGTTCGGGATCAAGGGAGACGCCGCCTTTTCCGCCAGCGCCGGTCTGGTCCGCCGGACCATTTCCGATACCAATTTTGTCACAGTATGGGTGATTTTCGCCTATCTGGTGTTCGAGCTTTCGGTCTATTTCCTCGGGCTCGACCTGAAGACGGTATTTGACGGCTGGGCGCTGTTGACGCCGATGATCGCCATTCTTCTGGGCTTCCTTCCGGGATGTGGCCCGCAGGTGCTGGTCACAACCATGTATCTGTCAGGCATTATCCCGCTGTCGGCGCAGATCGGCAACGCCCTCAGCAATGATGGCGACGCGCTGTTCCCGGCCATCGCCATCGCGCCGAAGGTGGCGATTGTCGCCACCCTCTATTCCGCCGTGCCGGCCGTCATCCTGGCCTATGGCTGGCTGTTCTGGATGGAATAAATCCACCCGCCCTGCCTTATTTTTCACGGAACGCCGTCGCCAGCGATTTCTGGATCGGGGTCATGATGTAGTTCATGATCGTGCGCTTGCCACCGAGGATATCGACCTGCAGTGGCATGCCGGCGGTGATGACCGGGGGTTCCGGTGATTTCGTGAACGCCACCTCGGGAATGGCGATGATGGTCTCGTAGAAGGGCATGGCATTTTCCGGCTGTGTGGTGTTGCCGGCCACCTGCCGCACAACGCCCATGATCACGCCATAGCGCGACGGGTCATAGGCCGCCAGCGAAATGCGGGCCACCTGCCCCGGCTGAACATCCTTTACATTCTGCGGCAACACCTGGGCCCGCACCAGATAGCGGGCCTCGGCCGGCACGATCTCGGCCAGCATGGTGCCGGCCTGGACGACAGCGCCGACCGTTTTCACATGCACCGCCGACACGGTGCCGCGCAGCGGCGCGCGACAGTCCCAGCCGGTGCGCCAGCTGGCAGGCCCGCGCATTCGACTCGGCGACCTTCGGGTCGAGCA
>RFZL01000068.1 GCA_009920665.1 Alphaproteobacteria bacterium
ATCGCCGCCTTGATCCACCACATGGCATAGGTGGCGAGGCGGAATCCCTTTTCCGGCTCGAATTTCTTGACCGCATGCATCATCCCCAGATTGCCTTCGGAAATCAGGTCGGCGACCGGCAGCCCATAGCCGCGATAGCCCATCGCGATCTTCGCGACAAGCCGCAGATGGCTTGTCACCAGCCGGTGCGCGGCATCGACATCGCCGCGCTCCTTCCATGCCTTGGCGAGCATGTATTCTTCCTTCGGCTCCAGCATCGGGAAGGAGCGGATCTGTTCAAGATAGCGCGACAGGTTCCCGTCCGGGCTGATCGCGGGGAGGTTGGTCTTCGACACTGCCATATGTCTGTCTCCATCAGCTATTCATGGAGGCCGGGCGGCACGGAATTGCGGCCTTTGTCATGACTTTTGCCACTGATGTAACTTAAACACGCATTCGGGGCGGGATTAAGGCGGATTTTGGCAAAAGTCTTTTTAACTCCCCAGATATGGGGCTTTAGAGCGTGAATTCAACAGGTTGATGCTGAATCTCCTGCTGAAAACAGCGATGTTCCGTCGCATCGGAGCACCGGTGTCAAAACAGGCAATCTGGCAGGCGGTGTTACGGGCGGGCGGCGGCGCGGCGCGCGATGCCGGTCTCGATCGCACCGATGAGCGCCTGCATGTCCGCCGGTAGCGATGTCTCGAATTCCAGCGCCGCGCCGGTCACCGGATGCGTGAGTGCGAGCCGCGCCGCATGCAGCGCCTGCCGTCCAAACCGCCGGATCTCGGCAAGGCAGTCACGCGCCGCCGCGTCCGGCATCTGGCCGCTTCGCATCGGGCGGCCATAGACCGGATCGCCGATCACACTATGGCCGAGATGCGCCATATGAACGCGAATCTGGTGCGTCCTGCCGGTCTCCAGCCGGCATTCCGCAATGCTGGCGAAAGGTGGCAGGCGGCGGATCACGCGCCAGTTGGTGGCGGCTTGTCGGCCATTCGCGACAACACCCTGTTTCTTGCGGTCGCGCGGCGAGCGGCCAAGCGGCGCCTCGATCCGGCCGTCATTTTCGCCGGGCATGCCCCACAGGATGGCGGTGTAGCATCGCTCGAGATCGTGCGCGGCGAACATTTCGGTCAGGCGCGTATGGGCGCGCTGGCTTTTCGCCGCCAGCATCACCCCGGAGGTGTCCTTGTCAAGCCGGTGGACAATTCCCGGTCGCATCTCGCCGCCAATGCCGGTCAGCCCGTCGCCGCAATGGCTGATCAGCGCGTTGACAAGTGTGCCGTCGGCCTGTCCCGGCCCCGGATGGACAACCATGCCGGCCGGCTTGTCGATCACGATCAGGTCGGAATCCTCATACAGGATGTCGAGCGGGATGTCCTGTCCCACCGGCCTGGCGTCACGCACCGGTGGCAGGGTCAACACATAGGTGGCGCCTTCGCGCACCGCCTGCGACGGGTCGGTTGTCACGGTGCCGTCCTCGGTCACCGCGCCCTCGAGGATCAGCGCCTTGACGCGGGTGCGCGACAGCGCCTCCTCACCGGTCAGGCTGCTGGCGAGGAATCGGTCGATCCGGTCCCCGCCGGCGGCCTCTCCGGCGGATATGGTCAGTTGTTGTGCGGCATCACTGGTCATCGCCTGGCAGACTAGCCTATATTGGGCGCGAAAACACTCCTCTATGGGGCGCGGCGCTCCGGAAAGGCATCCACATGCAGCCAGATCATGACAAGGCGGGTGACGCCGGCGGCGAGCCCTCCGCCATCGTTCGCAATCTGGGCATGATCAAGGCCGCCGCCATCATCATGGGGGTGCTGATCATTGTCCTGACCGCGGTGGTGATCGGCACCATCGCCTCGCGGCTGGCAAAGATGAGCGCGCCGCCGGAGACGGTCAGCCTGACGGTACCGGAAGGCGTCACGATCCGGTCGGCAAGCGCCGATGATGGTGGTCTCGTGCTTATTGTCGACGGGCCCGGGGGAAGCGAGATCTGGCGGCTGTCACCGGCCGGGGCGCGCGAACAGACCATCAGAATTATATCGGAATAGAGCCGCCCTAGAGGCCGATCTCCGCGCGAACTGACAGCAGCAACCCTTCAAGCGGCATGGCACCGAAGCCAGGCACATCATAGCCGACAACAAGTGGCAGGATGTAGAAGCGGGCGATAAACAGAAGAAATGCGAGGAAGAGCGGGCCGGTACGCTCGATCACCCAGCGCGGTGCCATCACCATCGCGGCGCGGGTCGGTGGCAGGACCAGCGTATTCAGCATGCGCATCAGGCCAAGCTTGCTGTCTTCCTTGACGAACATCGACAGCAGAAACCGCAGGATCGCGGCCCACATCAGGATTCCAAGCGGCAGATCGATCACGATCCCCAGCGCTGGCAAGGCTTCGGCCATGCTGATTCTTCCCCGTCAATGTCCCCACATTGTCCTGCAAGCTTAGAGACGGTGGCCGCCGAATCAAGACCGAACTTCGTGTGACAATGCCGGCTAGAGGAAAATCTGCCAGCTGCTGCCGGCTGCCAGCGCGCCGACACCCGCCATTGCCAGATAGAGGCCGAACAGCCGTGGCCGTGCGAGCGAATGGATGGCGATGGCGGCCGGGATCGACGTGACACTGCCGGCCAGCATGAAAGCAAGGCCGGTGGCCGGCGACATGCCAAGGTCGATCAGGCTGCGTACAAGTGGGATCGCGGCATAGCCATTCAGATAGGCAGTGACCCCGATCAGCACCGCCAGCGGCATCGCCAGCGCATTGCCGCTGCCAGGCCAGGTCGCGACCAGCGTATCAGGAACATGGGCCACCATCAGGCTTTCCAGCATGAAGGCGAACAGCAGCCAGCGCCCGAGAAAGATGAAATTGCCCGCCGCGGCTGCGGTGAAGTCGCGGCGGCGCGCGGCCTCGTTCCGGATTGCCCATACCGGCGGCGGCGCGCTCTGTGTCGTGCCGCTGGTACAGCATCTTGGCGTGGCGACGGGTTTCAGCGCGAATTCCAGACCAAGGCCGGCGGCGGTGAGGATGAACATTTCCGGATCCATGATTGGCGAGGCGATGCAAAAGGCCAGGACCGGCGCGATCGGCACGCCGGCCCGATGGCGGGCGTGACTGACTGTTGTGATTATCTGTTGAGATTGCGGGGGGCGCGGGCTAGAAACTGGCAGGCATCGGCCCGGTCACAGGATGCGATTTGGTGCCGCCGATTTGTTCAGCCAGGAGACACTTCATGTCCAGCCATCAGTATGTTTATGTCATGCACCGCCTGTCCAAGAGCTGGCCCGGCGGCAAGGAAGTGCTGAAGAATATCAGCCTGTCCTTCCTTCCCGGTGCTAAGATCGGTGTGCTGGGCCTGAACGGTGCCGGTAAGTCTACATTGCTGCGGATCATGGCCGGGCTGGACACCGAGTTCAATGGCGAGGCCTGGGCCGCCGACGGGATCAAGGTCGGTTATCTTGCGCAGGAACCCGAGCTCGACGAGAGCATGGATGTGACCGGCAATGTGCTGGCCGGCATGGGCGAGGCCAAGGAGCTGATGGACCGGTTCAACGAGGTCAGCGCCCGTTTCGCCGAGGAACTGACCGATGACGAGATGAATGCGGTGATCGCCGAACAGGCCGAGCTGCAGGAGAAGATCGACGCCATCGATGGCTGGGATCTCGAGCGCAAGGCCGAGATCGCCATGGACGCGCTTCGCGTGCCGCCGGGCGACTCCGAGGTGACCAGGCTGTCCGGTGGTGAAAAACGCCGTGTCGCGCTGTGCAAGTTGCTGCTGAGCGCGCCTGACATGCTGCTTCTTGACGAGCCGACAAACCATCTCGACGCCGAATCGGTGGCCTGGCTGCAGCGCTTCCTGCATGATTTTCCCGGCACCGTCGTGACGATCACGCATGACCGCTACTTCCTCGACGAGGTGGCGGGTTGGATTCTTGAACTCGACCGCGGCGCTGGCATCCCCTATGAGGGCAATTATTCCGGCTGGCTGGAGCAGAAGCACAAGCGTCTTGAGCAGGAAGGCAAAACCGAGGATGCGCGCGTGAAATCGCTGTCGCGCGAGCTTGACTGGGTGCGGTCGGCGCCGAAGGCGCGCCAGGCCAAATCGAAGGCCCGCATCAGCGCCTATGAAAAGATGCTCGCCGATGAGGGGCAGCGCCAGATTGACACCGCCAAGATACACATCCCGGCCGGCCCGCGCCTTGGTGACATTGTGATCAACGCCGATGGTCTCAGCAAGGGATTCGGCGACAAACTGCTCATTGACGGTCTGTCATTCCGCCTGCCACCGGGCGGCATTGTCGGGGTCATCGGGCCAAACGGCGCCGGCAAGACAACGCTGTTCCGGATGATCACCGGCGGCGAGACCCCCGATAATGGCAGCTTCACCGTCGGCGATACGGTGAAGCTTGGCTATGTCGACCAGTCGCGTGATGATCTCGATGATTCGAAGACGGTCTGGGAGGTGATTTCCGACGGTCTGGACGAGATCGAGCTTGGCAAGCGCACCATGGCCTCGCGGGCCTATGTCGGGCAGTTCAACTTCAAGGGCGGCGACCAGCAGAAACGCGTCGGCCAGCTTTCGGGCGGTGAGCGCAACCGCGTGCATCTGGCGCGGATGCTGAAGAGCGGCGCCAATCTGCTGCTTCTTGACGAGCCGACAAATGATCTCGATGTCGACACGCTGCGGGCGCTGGAGGAAGCGCTTGAGGAATTTGCCGGCTGCGCGGTGGTGGTCAGCCACGACCGCTGGTTCCTTGACCGGATCGCCACGCACATCCTCGCCTTCGAGGGCAACAGCCATGTCGAATGGTTCGAGGGGAATTACGAGGCCTATGAGGCGGACCGGAAACGCCGCCTTGGTGCCGAGGCGGACCGCCCGACCCGCATCAAATACAAGCCGATCAGTCGCTAGGCCGATCAGTCGCCAGGCCGATCAGTCGCCAGGCCGATCGACGGTCGGGGCGACCGGGTCGCTCAGTTGCTGTGAAGCGGTGCGTCGAGCCGTGCCTGCATCGCCTCGATCAGGGCACCGAACTGGCCCCTGTTCTTGCGGATCACCGCGACGTTCTCCTGCTTCTGGGTGACCAGAAGTGACAGATTCTCGATCTCGATATCAAAGACGCGTGGTGGTTGCCCCTCGCGGGTCAATACCCGCCAATTCACGGCCACCGGCGGCCTGGCACCGGCGGTGTCGGTGAAAGTGCCACCGACAATAACGAATTTGTCACCTTTCGCGCTGATCGCGCCGGGTGTGTAGGCCAACCCGTTCAACTGGTCGAAATTGCGCACGATGGTGCCGCACAGCACCTCGCGGAACAACGTTCCATATTCCGTTTTCTGCTCGGCATTGGCCGCGCGCCAATATTGGCCGGCCGAAAAGCGGGTGATCGTGTCCATGTCGAAATAGGTGCTGAGGACACGGTCGATCTCGGCCGAACGTGCCTCCACATCACCGGTATCGGTGGCAAGAAAGGCCTGCAGGTCGGCGATCATGGTGTCGATCAGTCCGCTGGCGGCGGCCTGCCGGTCATCCGCGCCAGCGACGGCGGCCGGCATCGACACAAAGGCAGCACAGGCTATGGCAACAGCAATGAAGCGACGACGGATCATCAATTTGCCTCCTCGAACAGCGAATCGAACTCATCCTCGGACACCGCGCTGCCGGTACGGTCGGCCACGCGGTCCTCAAGCAGCCCGCGTCGCGTCTGGTAATAGACCGAGCGCGTCCGCGCATAGGGGTCGAGTGAATTATACTTCACATCATTGAACGCATCGAAGTTGCTGGCACGAAAACTGACAGCGCCAACTGGAGCCTGCGCCGTCCTGACGGCATCCGCGGTAGAGCTTGTGCCGAAAACCTGCAGCGGGTTCATGACGAAATCCACCACATTCCCGGTCAGCGAGCGCGTGGTGCGCGGGCCCAGAACCGGCACCATCAGGTAGGACCCTTCCGGCACATCATAGGCGGCCAGTGTCTGGCCAAAATCCTCGCGCTGCACCTCCTGGTCATCCTCCGACAAATCGGCAAAGCCAAGTGTCAGGCCGTTCACGAGAAAGTTGAGAGATGCCAGCGCGGCATTCTCGAACTTGCCCTGCAGCGTCGAATTGATCGCCGTTGACGGCATGGAGGCCCAGCGAAGATGGTTGTCGACCGCCGTGCGCCCGCCTTCTGGCACGGTGTTGCGATACCCGGATGCCACCGGTTCCAGCACATAGCTGTCGACTCCCATATTGAAAGCGAAGACCTTGCGATTCGCGTCCTCATAGCGGTCGCGCGCATCGCTGCGGTCCACCGGCGGGGTCGAGGAGCATCCGGCAAGCGCCAGAAGAGCCGTAACCAGCGCGCCGGCAGCGAACCGGCAGGCGCCAATGCCATCAAGTTCAGGATACAGTTTCATCAATGGGCCTCTGCCGTCTCACCGGCAAAGGATATCGCAAGCTGGCGTAAATGCAAACCGGATGCCACGAGACGGGTGATGATGCCTGCCGGCGCCCGGTGCAAATGCCGCATGGCCGCCTGCGGCGTTGACCCGTGCCCGGCGATTTGCGACTTTGGGCGCCATGCAGATTTCCCCGCAATCAGAGCATCCCTGGCTTGCCGGCCTCAATGAGGCGCAGAGTGAAGCCGTACGCAGTCTTTCGGGCCCGGTTCTGGTGTTGTCCGGCGCTGGCACCGGCAAGACAAGGGTGTTGACCTCGCGTCTTGCCGAACTTGTGGCGACCGGCACGGCAAAGCCCTGGAACATTCTGGCCGTCACCTTTACCAACAAGGCGGCGCGCGAGATGAAGATGCGTGTCGCGGCGATGGTCGGGCCGATGGCCGAACAGGTCTGGCTTGGCACGTTTCACGCGCTTGCGGCGCGGATGCTGCGCCGTCATGCCGAGCTGGTCGGCTTGCGAAGCGACTTCACGATTCTCGATATTGATGATCAGAACCGTGTCCTCAAGCAGCTCATGGAAGCTGATGATATCGACTCCAAACGCTGGCCGGTGCGGCTTCTTGGCGGCGTGATCCAGCGCTGGAAGGATCGCGGTCTGACGCCGGACAAGGTTGGACTTGCCGAGGCCGGTGACCTCGCCAACGGGCGGCTTCGCCAGCTTTACGAGGCCTATCAGGCGCGGCTACTGGCCCTGAACGCGGTCGATTTCGGCGATCTGCTGTTGCATATGCTGACAGTGTTGCAGAACCACCCCGACGTGCTGGCTGAATATCACGGCCGCATCACCCATATCATGGTCGATGAGTACCAGGACACCAATGTGGCGCAGTATCTCTGGCTACGGCTGTTGACCGGCTCCGCGCGCAATTTGTGCTGTGTCGGTGATGATGATCAGTCGATCTATGGCTGGCGCGGCGCCGAGGTTGGCAACATCCTGAAGTTCGAGAGTGATTTTCCGGGGGCGAAGATTGTGCGGCTGGAGGAGAATTACCGTTCGACCGGCCATATCCTTGCCGCCGCCTCCGGCATCATCGCCCGTAACGAGACGCGCCTTGGCAAGACGCTCTACACCGGCGCCGGTGAGGGTGAGAAATTGCGGGTCAACGGCTATTGGGACGGCGCCGACGAGGCCCGTGCGGTGTCGGCGGAGATCGAATCCATGCAGGCCGCCGGCGCTGATCTGTCCCAGATCGCGGTGCTGGTGCGGGCCGGCTTCCAGACGCGCGAGTTCGAGGAACGTTTTATCGCCATCGGTCTTCCCTACCGCGTTGTCGGCACGCGGTTCTACGAACGCGCCGAAATCCGCGATGCCGTCGCTTATCTGCGGCTGATTATCCAGCCGGCCGACGATCTGGCCTTCGAGCGGATCATCAATGTGCCGAAACGGGGGCTTGGCACCGCCAGCATCCAGGCCATTCATGTGCAGGCGCGGGCCTCCGACAAGCCGTTGCTGGCGGCGGCGATCGACCTTGTCGGGAGTGACGAGCTGCGGCCGGCGGCGCGCAACGCGCTTGGCAGCTTCTGTCAGGATGTCCGGCGCTGGCGCGAGATGTCAGGATCGCTGCTCCATACCGAACTTGCCAAGATGGTGCTTGATGAATCGGGCTATACCGCGATGTGGCAGGCCAACCGGTCGCCGGAGGCGGAAGGGCGGCTGGAGAACCTGACCGAACTTGTCAATGCGATGCAGGATTTCGACTCGCTGCAGGGGTTTCTTGAACATATCTCGCTTGTCATGGATGGCGATTCCGACTCCGAACAGGGCGAGGTGATGCTGATGACACTCCATTCGGCGAAAGGTCTGGAATTCGACACTGTCTTCCTGCCGGGGTGGGAAGAGGGCATCTTCCCGAGCCAGCGCACGATCGACGAGAACGGCGCGGTCGGGCTGGAGGAGGAACGCCGGCTTGCCTATGTCGGCATCACCCGCGCCCGCAAGCGGATTTTCCTGAGCTTTGCCGGCAGCCGGCGGATTCATGGCCAGTGGCAGAGTTCGATCCCCTCGCGCTTTGTCCAGGAACTGCCCTCCGAGACAGTGGTTGAGGATATCGCGCAGGGGCTTGGCGGTGGCATCCCGTTTGGCCGCGCTGCGCCGGCCCAGCTTGCCGGTGGCGGTGCCTTTGGCGATACGCCGCGCAGCGGCTATGGGCCCGGCTGGCGCCGG
>RFZL01000069.1 GCA_009920665.1 Alphaproteobacteria bacterium
TGGTCAGCGCCGCCATGCCGGAAGCGGTGGCGGTTGCCGCCACCCCGCCATCGAGCGCGGCCACCCGCTGTTCTAGGACGGCGACGGTCGGGTTCGAGATGCGGGTATAGAGGTGGCCACCAAGCTCCATGTTATACAGCGCCGCCGCATGTTCGGTGTCACGGAACACATAAGAGGTCGTCTGATGGATCGGTACGGCGCGCGAGCCATGCTGCGCGTCGGGAACATGGCCTGCATGAAGGCTCAAAGTGTCGAATTTGTAGTCGTCGCTCATCGCTCCGCCTCCCTTGCGTCGGACGCGTTCGGTTGTGCCGGACTGGCCGAAGGCTGTCAATTGCGGCAAGCGCCGCATCATGGCTGGTGAGGTTTGCCTAGGCCGGCGTGAAGCGGGCGATGCCGCCACTCATCTCGCGCACCATTTCGCCGCGTGTCACCAGATGGTTCAGATGCGCGCGCGCCTCGCAGCTGGCGAAATAGATTTCGTGGTCGGTCAGCTCCATCGGAAACAATGTGCTGATGGCATCATCTGTAGTCAGCGGCATGGCCGCGCCGCGAAGCTGGTCAAGCCGCCGGTCATGATGGGCGATCAGCTGCCGCGCCCGCCGCGCGCCGTCGAAATAGTGCCAGTCATGGCCGCAGAGTATTGTCCATTCCGGCGTCAGCCAGTCGAGCCCGTTCAGATAGTCATAATAATCCGCCAGCACATCGCCATCCGGCGCGCGCAGGCTGACCGAGATGTTCGGCGAAATGCGGCCAAGCAGGAAGTCGATGGCAAGATAGAGCCGGCGGTCACTGTCGACCAGCCCCACATGCCCCGGCGAATGACCGGCGTCAAAACGGGCTGTCCATTCGCCGGCGATGGTGCGAAAACGCCATGATGCGTCGATGATGCTGATTTCGGGAAGCGGCGCCACAAGCTGGCGATAGTAGTTGCCGATTCCACGGTTGCGCTCGACAAGCTCGGTCGGCAGGCCGTAGCTGGCATAGGTATTGGCCGTCATGCCGCCATATTCAGCATCACTCATCGCCAGCGCCGCGCGGGCCATGTCATATTCGGCCTGTCCCATCAGGATCGGCGCGCCGGTCCGCGCCGCCAGCGGGCCGGCATGGCCGATATGATCGCCATGATGATGGGTCACCAGAATGCCGGCAATCGGCCGCTGTGCCGTCAGTTGCGGCAGGATGGCATCCCACTGCGCGGCGGTGTCATCGCTGTTGATACCGCAATCAACCAGCATCCATCCGGCGTCGGTCTCAAGGGCGAACAGGTTGATGTGGTTGAGCCGGAACGGCATCCTGAACCGATACCAGACAAGATCCTCGGCAAGCCTGACGATCTCGCCATCGTCCGGCGGCGGCGTGTCGATCTGGTGCAGGTCGGCGGGGCCGCCCATGGGCAAGTCGGAAGAAATCATGCGTCAGGAAAACTCGTTGTCGCTCATCGGGTCCACCATACCGTCAAAACCACATTGACGCCACGCCTCGTAGAGCACGACCGACACCGCATTGGCCAGATTGAGGCTGCGATTGCCGCCACTCATCGGCAGACCGATTTTCGCTTCATCGGCAAAGCTGGCGTGAATCTCGGCCGGAAGGCCGGTTGTCTCGGCCCCGAACAGGAAGGCATCACCGCTGGCGTAACGCGGTCTGTCATAACGCTGCGCAGCGAATTTCGTCACCGCGAACAGTCGGTTTGGCTGCAGGACTGCAAGACAGTCATCAAGGCTGTCATGCTGCATGACGCTGGCAAGATCATGATAGTCGAGCCCGGCCCGCCGACAGGATTTGGCGTCGAGCGCGAAGCCGAGCGGATGGACAAGATGCAGGCTGGCGCCGGTGTTCGCGCACAGCCTGATGATATTGCCGGTGTTGGGCGGGATCTGGGGGTTGAAGAGAATGACGTGAAACATCGCCCGTCACGGTGCCGCCTGCTCAGCCATCCGCCGGCCTTGCCGTGTCCGGCGCGGCGGCCTGGAAGGCCGGCAATGCCATGCAGGCGGCGTCGATATCGACAAGGCGCGGCATGGCGGCAAGATCGACCCCCCAGCGGCGGGCGTTGTAGAGCTGCGGGACGAGGACACAATCGGCAAGCCCCGGCGCGTTTCCATGCAAAAAATTGTCCCTAAGAGACTGGCCGGCAAGGGCTTCGACAGCGCGCAGACCCTTGTCGATGAAATGCCGCATCCAGGCGGCCTTGTCATCTGCGTCGCCGTCAAAGGCCGCTACATGATGCGTGACAACGCTGGGATTGCAGATCGGGTGAATCTCCATGGCGATGGAATGGGCGATGGCCCGCAATCGCGCCGCCTCGGCCGGGTCATCCGGCATCAGCGACGGTTCGGGCGTGCGCGCATCAAGATATTCAAGGATCGCCAGCGATTGCGTCATCATCATGCCGTCAATGGCCAGCGCCGGGACGAGCCCCTGCGGGTTGCGCGCCAGATGCGTCCCGGTGCGCTGGCCGCCAGCCAGCAGATCGACCGCAACCGAGGTGAAGGCGATGCCCTTCAGATGCAATGCGATGCGTACGCGAAAGCTGGCCGAGGATCGCCAGTAATCATACAGTATGACGTCTGTCATGCCTTTGCCTTTGTCTTTGCTGCCGGTCCCGCCGCGGCGCGTGATGGGATCAGGCGTCGAGCGCGGCGCGGGCGCACACCACAGCCTCGCGAATGGTCCCGGCCTCGCCGATATGGTTCATCAGGATCAGAATCAGGCCGGCATTCAGCTGTTCGGACTGTTCGCGGCTGAGGCCCTCATGCGCCTGCAGCAATTCATTGAACAGGGCGTCGCTTTCGGTGCCAAGATTGAATTCGGTGTTCAGCGCCATGCCTGTCTGCCTCACGCGGTGATGGTAGCGGCGCAGCGGGTGAGGGCGGCGCGGATATCAGCCGCCCCGGGTGCCACCCAGCGTGCGGCGACATGCTGGTCGGGGCGGATCAGATAGACGGCATCGCCGTAACGTTCCTGTACCCGGCCTTCGGCATCACCGAAGCCGCCGCGGCCTATCCGGACAAGCTCGACGCCATCGGGAAGCTCGGCCGGGGCTTTGGCCTCGCCGGTGACAAGACAGACAAAGCGGCCACCAAGCTGGCTCATCAGCCAGGTCGCGTTGTCGTCACGATCGCTCAGCGGTGCATCAAGCGCCACCATCCCGACCTTCTGCGGCACGTCGAACACGTCATCATCCCGGCCGTTCAGCGGGCTGTCTGTCAACTGGCAGGGCACTGACAGCCGGCCAGCATTGACAACCCGCCGCGCGAAAGGCGTGTCGACGGCCAGGCTCAGTGCGGCGTTGCGGAAGGCCGTCTCGATCCCGGGTTCGGGCGACATGAAGCGCGATGTCCAGCTGGAATTCCGGATGTTCTCATCGGCCCCGTGGACGCGTTCATGGTTATAGCTTTCCAGCAGGTCTGGCGCGGCGCTTCCGGTCACGATCCGGGCCAGCTTCCAGCACAGATTGTCGACATCATGCATGCCGCCATTGCCGCCGCGCGCACCGAAGGGCGAGACAACATGCGCCGAATCGCCGACAAAAATCACCCGCTCATGGACAAAGCGGTCGATACGGCGGCAATTGAAGGAATAGACCGACACCCAGTCCAGCTTGAAAGGCCGTCCGCCAACGATTTTCTCGATGCGGGGGATGACGTTTTCCGGCTTTTTCTCTTCCTCCGGGTCGGCATCGGGCCCCAGCTGCAGATCGATGCGGTAGATATTGTCAGGCTGCTTGTGAAGCAGCGCCGACTGGCCGGGGTGGAAGGTCGGCGTGAACCAGAACCAGCGCTCGGACGGAAAATCCGCGTCCATCTCGACATCGGCGATGAGAAAGCGTTCCTCGAAATGCCGGCCCTCGAAATCAAGCCCGAATTGCCGGCGGATCCGGCTGTTGGCGCCGTCGCAGGCAAGAAGATACTCACCGCGCAGCATATAGGCACCGTCCGGCGTCTCGATCTCGGCAGCGACACCGGTTTCATCCTGCCCGACCGACAGCACCCGGTTCCTGAACCGCAGATCAATCAGATCGGGAAAATCGGCGCAACGCTCCACCAGAAATTGTTCAACATAATATTGCTGGAGATTGATGAAGGCCGGGAATTTGTGTCCATCCTCGGGAAGGAGGTCAAAATTATAGACCTCGCGATCACCGCGATAGACCCGGCCAAGCTTCCAGGTGACGCCTTTCTCAAGCATCCGTTCGCCGACCCCCAGCCGGTCGAAGATCTCGAGGCTTCGCTTGGCCCAGCAGATGGCGCGGCTGCCGACCGATACGACATTATTGTCATCGACGACAATGCTGGCGACGCCATGCGTTGCAAGGTCGATCGCCGCTGCCAGGCCAATCGGTCCTGCACCGACGATGATTATCGGTGCCGACGCGCTGCCTGCGCCCGAGAGTTCCGGCGGCGTTACATAGTCGAAAGGCTCAAACTGATATCTTGCCATGCTCACACAGTCCTTTGCGCCGCTAGCCGTTCTGCAGCGCGTTCCACATTTCGATGTCGCGCTCGGCCGTCCAGATCCGCGGGGTGTCGATCCCCTTCGCCTCGTCAAAGGCGCGCGCCACATTGAAGGGAAGGCAATGCTCATAGATGGCGTAGTCGGCGAATTTCGGATCACATTCCTTGCGTACCGCGTCCCAGGCATCTTTCAGCGTGCCGCCGCGCGCAGCGACCATCGCCGCCGGCCGGTAGGTGCTGGCGACGAAATCGCGTGTATTTTCGATGGCGCTTGTCACCATCTCGTCGCCGACAAGCGCATCGCCGCGCCCGGGCGCGATGGCGGCGGGCTGGAAGGCGGCGATCCTGTCAAGCGTGCCCCCCCAGTCGTTGAAATGCCCGTCACCGCAATAGCAGGCCGAGTGATATTCGACGATATCGCCGGTGAACATCACCTGCTCGTCCGGCACAAAGGCCACGATATCGCCGGCGGTATGCGCCCGCCCAAGGAACATCAGTTCGACCCGGCGCCGGCCCAGATTGACTGTCATCCTGTCGCTGAAGGTGATGGTCGGCCAGGTCAGGCCGGGAATGCTCTCATGACCTTCGAACAGGCGGGGAAAGCGTGCGAATTCGCTGTCCCAGTCCTCCTGCCCGCGCTCATGGATCATTGACTGGCAGGTCTGCGAGGCGATGATTTCCGAGGCGCCATAGGCCGAGGCACCAAGCACACGCACGGCGTGATAGTGCGAGAGCACGACATGCTTGATCGGCTTGTCGGTGACCGAACGGATTTTTTCCACGACCTTGTTCGCCAGACGCGGCGTCGCCTGGGCGTCGATGATCATCACGCTGTCGTCGCCGATGATGACACCGGTATTCGGGTCGCCCTCGGCGGTAAAGGCCCACAGATCGCGCCCGATCTCGGTAAAGCTGATCGTTTTTTCGCTCAGATCCCCCTGCGAGGCAAAGCTTTTAGCCATGATATTCTTCCACCACCTGGTCGATGCGGCCAAAAATGCTGGCACCGTCATCATCGTGCATTTCAATTCCCACGCGATCGCCGAACCTCATGAATGGCGTTGCCGGCCTGCCATCGCGGATGGTTTCCACCATACGGATTTCGGCAAGGCAGGAATAGCCCCTGCCACCATCCGCCACAGGGCGGCCCGGGCCACCATCGGCGTCACGGTTCGACACGGTGCCGGACCCGATAATGGCACCGGCCCGCAGATTGCGCGATTTCGCGGCATGCGATACCAGCCGCGCAAGGCTGAAGGTGGCGTCGGTGCCGGCATCGGCGCGGCCCAGCGCATCACCATTCAGATCGACTTCCATGGTCCTGTGCAGCACGCTGTCCTGCCAGGCATCACCAAGCTCGTCAGGCGTCACCGCCACCGGCGAGAAGGCGGTCGACGGCTTTGACTGGAAAAAGCCGAATCCCTTGCCAAGCTCCGCCGGGATCAGGTTTCGTAGCGACACGTCATTGACCAGCATCACCAGTTTGATATGGGCTGCCGCGTCCGCCTCGGACACGCCCATCGGCACATCATCGGTGATCACCGCCACTTCGGCCTCCATATCGATTCCCCAGGATTCATCGGGGATCGGAATCGGCGCGCGTGGCGGCAGGAAATCATCCGAGCCGCCCTGATACATCAGCGGGTCGGTCCAGAAACTGTCCGGCATCTCGGCGCCGCGCGCCTGCCTGACAAGCGCGACGTGATTGACATAGGCCGATCCGTCAGCCCACTGATAGGCGCGTGGCAGGGGCGAATGTGCCGCCGCCTGGTCAAACGGTGCGCCGTGGACCTCGCCTGCCTCGAGCGCCGCCGCCAGCGTCGCAAGGCGCGGGGCGGTCATCTCCCACTCGTCAAGTGCCATCTGCAGGGTCGGTGCGATATCCGTCGCTGCCACGCAGCGCGTCAGATCGCGGGTCACAACGACAAGCTGTCCGTCGCGGGTGCCTTCATCAAGAGTGGCGAGTTTCATCGGGGACTCCTTTCCTGTGGCAGCAGCTGCCGGCAAGCGGGGGCATTACGGGGTGCCGTCAAAATGCTTTTTCAGCCCGCCCCAGCAATCGATGTAGTCATCCTGGAGCCGGTCTGTCGTCGCGGCGAAATGGCTGACCTTCTGCGGGAACCGGGTCTCGAACATGAACGCCATGGTGTCGGTCAGCTTGACCGGTTTCAGCGCGGCATTCGAGGCCTTCTCAAATGCGTCGAGGTCGGGGCCATGTGGCAGCATCATATTGTGAAGGCTGGCGCCGCCTGGGATGAACCCTTCTTCCTTGGCGTCATACTGGCCGGTGATCAGCCCCATGAATTCGGACATGATGTTGCGGTGATACCAGGGCGGCCGAAAGGTGTTTTCAGCCACCATCCAGCGCGGCGGGAAGATCACGAAATCGATATTCGCGGTGCCGGCGGTCTCTGACGGGGCGGTCAGCACGGTAAAGATCGACGGGTCGGGATGGTCGAAGGCAATCGCGCCCACCGGCGAGAAGGTGGACAGATCATAGCAGCAGGGGACGTAGTTTCCGTGCCAGGCGACAACGTCGAGCGGCGAGTGGCCAAGTTCGGTCACATGAAAGCCGCCACACCATTTGATGACCAGCTGGTGCGGTGTCTCGTTGTCCTCGAACGCCGCCACCGGCGTCTTGAAGTCACGCGGGTTGGCAAGACAGTTGGCGCCGATTGGCCCACGGTCGGGCAGGGTGAATTTGGCGCCATAATTCTCGCACAGATAGCCGCGTGCCGCGCCGTCGACGGGGTTATATTTGGCCATCATGCCGCGCGGGATGATGGCAATATGGCCAGGGCCGATTCGCATCCGCCCCATCTCGGTGAAAATCTCGATCTCGCCCTGCTGCGGAACAATCAGCATCTCGGCATCGGCATTGACCAGCACGCGGTCGGTCATGCCGCCGGTGACCGTGTAGATGCCGGCTGTCATGCCGACATGCTGGCGGGCGTCACCGGCACTCGTCATCGTGCGGACGCCATCGATGAAATCGACCGATCCTGTCGGCAGTGGCAGGGGGTTCCAGCGATACTGGCCAAGCGGCAGATCATCCGGATCGCCATCCGGCGCGGTCTTCCACAGCGGCACATCGATCCGTGAGAAGCGCCCGGTATGTCGCACCGACGGCCGGATCCGGTACAGCCACGATCTCTCATTCGTCGCCCGCGGGGCGGTGAATGGCGATCCGCTCAGCTGCTCGGCATACAGGCCATAGGCGCATTTCTGCGGCGAATTGCGGCCCTGCGGCAGCGCGCCTTCTAGCGCCTCTGTCTCGAAGTCATTGCCGAAACCCGGCATCATCGCCAACGTCATGTCAGCCTCCATCTTGACGGCCTCTCCACAATCATTTCAAATGAAATGATTGTCAATTGATAATCACCCCCGCAGATACCGCGCCTGTCAAGGGATCACGGCGCAGGCGCAAGAACAGAAAGATCGATCGAGATGGACGGATCAGCCGACACTCTGCAGCTTGACAGATTCCTGCCCTACCGGGCGGCCAGGCTTGCGACCGCGCTCAGTCGCGGGCTGGCGGCGCAATATGAGACACGCTACCGGATCAGCGTGCCGGAATGGCGGGTTCTTGTCCATCTGACGCAGGAAAGCGAGATTTCGGTGCGCGATATATTCACCCGCGTCGATATGGATCGGGCCCGCGTCACGCGCGCCGTGCAGCGGCTGGAGGCGCGAGGCCTGGTCTCAAAGCTGGTCAATGAATCCGACCGGCGGCTTGTCAGGCTGGCGCTGACACCGGGGGGCCGGGATCTTGCCGCTGACCTGTCATCTCTTGCGATGGCGTTCGAATCGCGGATCATGGCGCTGCTGCCGGCCGATGCGGCCGCGACGCTGCTGCCCCTTTTTGACGCCGTCGAGACGACCATCAACGACATTGCCCAGG
>RFZL01000070.1 GCA_009920665.1 Alphaproteobacteria bacterium
GCGCTGTCGGGCCCCTGCGCCAGATCCTGATCTGCCATTGTACGGACTGTTTGAAGCTTACCGGCACAAGCTGGGGCGCATCGGCGGTTCACGCAGATAATTTCACGCTGCTGACTGAGGCCGGGTTGCGCTGGTATCGCAGTTCGGCGTGGGCGGAGCGTGGCTTCTGCTCTGCCTGCGGATCGCAGATGTTCTATCGCCGTGATGATCTGCCACTGGTCAGCATCGCGCCGGGGGCTTTTGATTGCAGCGACATGTTGACGGTATCGGACCCCATGTCGGGTCACACCCGTCATGGGGTCCGATCGGCGCCGATCTTCCCGACCTCGACCGGACCTGTTCCTGACCGCATTGAGAGGTGGGGCGAGGCGGCGTCGGGATCAGCCGGACCGTCGCCGGCCTTCCGCAATCGCCATGCAGGGGCGCCCCTTGGCAAACAGTGCCGCACAGGCTGATCGTGCCTGGGTTTCATCAAGATTGTGGAAGCGCACCCGCCAGAGCGGGATGCTGCCGCGTGTCACCATTGTCAGACGCGCCGGAGTCGAGGCCAGAACGCCCTCGGTGGCACGGCGTGCCTGTGCGGCAGCCTTGTGTGCGTTGGCACGTTTGGCAAAGCTGCCGATCTGCACGCTCCATTGTGTCGGGCCGGTGGCAAGGGTCATATCAGGTGTCGGTGGCGCACCCTCCAGATAGGCCGACTCGCCGGCCAGCGCGACATCGATACTGCCATGTTTGACGCGTCGTGGCGGCGGTGCCACCGGCAGCGCGCCCGGCACCGGTGGCGGCACCGGCAGCGTTTTCGGCAGCGCGGTGGCGGCCGCGGCGCGTACCGGTGTCAGCTGCGCGCGGATATCGGCCGGCTTAACCCGTTTGAAGGATTTGTCGAGGATTTCGACCATATGGGCATCGCGCGTCCGGCCCGAGCGCCCGCCAAACACCACGCCGATCAGCCTGACGCCGGCGCGCTCGACAGTCGCCACAAGGTTGAATCCCGAGGCATTGATATAGCCTGTCTTGATACCGTCGGTTCCCGAATATTTCGTCAGCAGCTTGTTGTGGTTGTTGAATCTCTGCCCCTTCCAGCGAAAGGAGGTGGTGGAGAACAAATCGAAATATTGCGGAAAGTCACGCCGGATGGCGATGGCAAGCCGCGCCATGTCACGTGCCGTCGAGCGCTGCTGGCGGTTTGGCAGGCCCGAGGCATTGCGGAAGGTGGTGCGGGTCATGCCAAGCGCGCGCGCCTTGCGCGTCATCCGCTTGCCGAATTCGCGCTCGGTTCCTGACAGTTTCTCGGCCACAACGGTGGCGACGTCATTGGCCGATTTCGTAATCAGCGCGAAAATCGCATTCTTGACCGAGATACTCTGGCCCGGGCGAAGATAGAGTTTCGAGGGTGACCGGCTGGCCGCCACGCGTGAGACAGGCAGTCTTGTCGACATCGATACGCGGCCGGATTCAAGCTCCTCGAACAACAGATAGAGGGTCATGATCTTGGTCAGCGACGCCGGATAGCGCGCCTTGTCGGCGTTGCGGGCGAACAGCACCCGGCCCGACGTTTCTTCGATGACGATCGCGGCATATTTGGCAGCCTGCGCCTGCGGCGCGGTGACAACGAGCATGCCGACCATTGCCATACAGGCCAGAAAAGCTGCAATCATGCGGGGCCCGGAGGCAAGGAAGAGGAAGCGGCGATATTGACTGACAAGCATCAGAAGGATGGTCGTGACGCAGCGCAGCATCGATCAGGGCTCCAGATATAGTGTCCATCTCACCGCAATGCGCATAATCATAGTGCTATTCACCATTTCTTCAACCTTGCTGGCGACCTTTTTGCGGATGCCTGCCCCTTTTTGACGCATTGCTGTCTTTTTTGTCGCGATGCCCCTTCCGAAGCCGGTGATGACAGCCAATATCGAAAGGTGAAATGGTCTCGGTAACCGGCCTCACCACGTCCGGACAGGTTGCGTTCGAAGGTTATTTCAAGAACAATATGTGGATGACCCGGCACCATGGATGCTGGGACGAAAAACAATCCGGGCCGAGTACAGACAGACCAGCGACAGACCAACGACAGACTAAAGACAGGCAATGACAGACAGAAAAACAGACAAGGATGGCGGTCAGTCACAGGTCATACTGGAGACACGCCAGCGGACAAAGAAACCGTCGATGTACAAGGTCATCATGCTGAATGATGATTACACACCGATGGAGTTTGTCGTCTATGTGCTGCAACGCTTCTTCAACATGTCGAACTCGCAGGCCACCGCCATCATGCTGAATGTCCATCAGCGCGGTGTTGGCGTGTGCGGTGTCTACAGCTATGAGGTGGCCGAGGCGAAAGCCACCCAGGTCATGGATCATGCCCGCCAGAATGAACATCCGCTTCAACTTCAGATTGAAAAGGAATAACCCAGATGTTGTCACGCGAGCTTGAGGAAACGCTGCGCCGGGCGATGAGCACGGCCACATCCCACAGCCATGAATTCGCCACGCTGGAGCATCTGCTGTTCGCCCTGACCGAGGATAGCGACGCGCTTGAGGTGCTGTCGGCCTGCAATGTGGACATTGATGAATTGCGGACCCGCCTGGCAGATTTCATCGAGAACGAGCTTGCCTCGATTGTCAGCGCGAACGGCCAGGCCGATGTGCAGCCGACCGCCAGTTTCCAGCGCGTGATCCAACGTGCCATCATCCACACGCAGTCATCCGGGCGCGAGGTGGCGACTGGTGCCAATGTCCTTGTCGCGATCTTCTCGGAACGCGAGAGCCATGCTGTCTGGTTCCTGAAATCGATGAATATGACGCGCCTTGACGCCGTTACCTATATCAGCCACGGCGCCGAGGGCAATGGTGGCCAGGGCACGCAGGACTCCAAGGAAGCTGAAACCGGCGAGGTCGAGGGACAGGACCCGCTCAGCCAGTATGCGGTCGACCTGATCGCCAAGGCCGCCGCCGGCCGGATTGACCCGCTGATCGGGCGTGACCGCGAGGTCGACCGGACCATTCAGGTGCTCTGCCGCCGGACCAAGAACAACCCGCTCTATGTTGGTGACCCGGGCGTTGGCAAGACGGCGATTGCCGAAGGGCTGGCCCTGCGGATCCATAATGGCGAGGTGCCGGATGTGCTGACAAACGCCGTCATCTACGCCCTTGATATGGGGCAGTTGCTTGCCGGTACACGCTATCGCGGTGATTTCGAGGAACGGCTGAAGGCGGTGGTCAAGGCGGTGCAGGATGATGACAACGCGATCCTGTTCATCGACGAGATACACACGGTGATCGGTGCCGGCGCGACATCGGGCGGCGCGATGGATGCCTCCAACCTCCTGAAACCGGCGCTTCAGGAAGGCACGCTGCGCTGCATCGGGTCGACGACCTACAAGGAATATCGCGGCTATTTCGAAAAGGACCGGGCGCTGGTGCGCCGGTTCCAGAAGATCGACGTTGTCGAACCGACGGTGGCCGACACCATCAAGATTCTGGCCGGCCTGAAAAGCCGTTATGAGGATCATCACAAGGTCCGCTTCACCAGCGCGGCGTTGAAGACGGCGGTTGATTTGTCGGCCCGCTACATCAATGACCGCAAGCTGCCAGACAAGGCCATCGACGTGATCGACGAGGCGGCGGCGGCGCAGAATCTGCTACCACCCTCGCGCCGCAAGGCAACCGTCGGCCAGAAGGAGATCGAGGCGACCATCGCGACGATGGCGCGGATCCCGCCAAAACATGTCAGCCGGGACGACAAGGTCGCGCTGGCCTCGCTCGAGGATGACCTGAAACGTCTTGTCTTTGGCCAGGACGAGGCCATCACCGCGCTTGCCTCGGCGATCAAGCTTGCCCGCGCCGGCCTGCGTGAACCGGAAAAGCCGGTTGGCAATTATCTGTTCTCGGGGCCGACCGGTGTCGGCAAGACCGAGGCGGCACGCCAGCTTGCCGAGGCGCTTGGCATCAAGCTGATGCGCTTCGACATGTCGGAATATATGGAACGCCATACGGTATCACGCCTGATCGGCGCGCCGCCGGGCTATGTCGGTTTTGACCAGGGCGGTCTGCTGACCGACGCTGTTGACCAGACACCGCATGCCGTGCTGCTGCTCGACGAGATCGAGAAGGCGCATCCCGACCTGTTCAACATCCTGCTTCAGGTGATGGATCACGGCAAGCTGACCGACAATAACGGCAAGGTTGTGGATTTCCGCAATGTCATCCTGATCATGACGACCAATGCCGGCGCGCAGGAGCTGTCGAAGAAGGCCATCGGCTTCAACCGTGACAATCGCGAGGGCGCCGATGTCGAGGCGATCGAGAAGATGTTCACACCGGAATTCCGGAACCGTCTCGACGCCGTCATTCCGTTCGCCCCGCTTGGCACCGAGGTGATCCGGCTTGTTGTCGACAAGTTCATCATGCAGCTCGACGCACAGCTTGCCGAGCGCAATGTCGAGATCGAGCTGACCGACGCCGCCCGCGACTGGCTGTCCGAGCGCGGTTATGACCGCAATTACGGCGCGCGTCCGCTGGCCCGTGTGGTGCAGGAACATATCAAGAAGCCGCTGGCTGACATGCTGTTGTTCGGCGATCTGGCGGGCGGTGGTCTCGCGCTGGTCGATGCCAAAGATGGCAAGATTGTCGTCACCGCCAAGGCGGCCCCGCAACGCGCGCTTCCCGGCAAGCGCACCGCGCTGCCGGCGCCGGAGGAACGCTAGGCCGAAACGCCAGTCTGGGATCAGGCTTTCCTGAACGGGCTTGCCTCGATCTCGATGGCGTTTTTCTCGGCGTCGATGCCGCGGCTCTCGGCCTCGAGAAACCGTTCGACGGCGGCGCGGAACCCCTCATGCCCGACCCAATGCGCCGAGCGGGTGGTCACCGGCATATAGCCGCGCTGCACCTTGTGAAACCCCTGCGCACCCGCCTCGACAACGGCAAGCTTGCGCTCGATCGCGAACTCGATGGCCTGGTAATAACACGCCTCGAAATGCAGGCAGGGGATGTCGATATCGGCGCCCCAGTTGCGGCCGAACAGCGTATCCTCGCCGATGAAATTCAGCGCCCCGCCGATGATGCCGCCATCATATTCGGCCATCACCAGCAGCATCCTGTCCGCCATGCTGTCCCGCAGATGGTGGAACACCTCCTGTGTCAGATAGGCGCCGCCCCATTTCCGGTCGATGGTCGACAGATAGAAGCGGAAGAAATCATCGATATGCGCTGGTGAGATGTCATCGCCGCTGAGCCGCAACAGGCGCACACCGGCCTCGGCGACGGTGCGCCGTTCCTTGCGAATGTTCTGTCGGCCTCGGGCAGGAAGTTGATATGCGCCGATGACAGGTTGAGCCGGTCCAGATATTGCGTCATGCCGTCTGCCAGCGCGGCGCGAAGCTGCGCCGCCATCTCGGGCGAGGCATCACCGGTCAGGAAGCGCGGGCCGGTCGCCGGCGTGAAGGGAATTGCCGACAGCATCTTCGGATAATAGTCCCCGCCAGCCCGCGTGAAGGCGTTGGCCCAGCTGTGGTCGAAGATATATTCGCCATAGGAATGATGTTTCAGATAATGCGGCATCGCCGCCGTCATCCGGCCCTCGGCATCGCGGAGCACCAGATGCATCGGGTCCCAGCCACTGTCACCACCGGTCGCCCCGCCATCCTCCAGCGCCTTCAGAAAGGCGTGGCTGACAAACGGGTTGGCCATGCCGGCAAGCCGGTCCCAGTCGGCTGCCGGCAGCGCGTCGATCGACGGCGCGAGTTCAAGGATATAGGCGTCACCATCCATCACTCAGACATGGCGCACCGCCGGCCCCCTGGCAAGGGGGCGCGACATTTTCGATTGGTGATGGCGGGCCGCGGCGATCAGTCGATCTCGAAGATGCCGTCAACCTCGACAAGACAGCCAAGCGGCAGCGCATTCGCGCCGACGGCAAACCGTGAATGTTTGCCGGCATCGCCGAACACCTCGACCATCAGGTCGGAGGCGCCATTGACCACGCCCGGCTGGCCGGTGAAATCAGGCGCCGAGGCTACAAAGCCGCCAAGCTTGACGACGCGGCGGACACGGTCAAGATCGCCGCCGCAGGCCATCTTGACCTGCGCGATCAGGTTGATGGCGCAGATGCGGGCCTGTTCATAGCCATCCTCAACGCTTGCATCCTCGCCGATGCGGCCTGTCCTGGTCAGCTTGCCATCGACGAAGGGCACCTGGCCGGCCACGAAGACAAGATTGCCCGATATCGTGAAGGGAACGTAATTCGCCGCCGGTGCCGGCGCATCGGGGATGGTGATGCCAAGCTCGCTCAGGCGGGCGTCTATGTTGTTTGCCATGGCGTGAAGTCCTTTCCATAGAAGGCCGGTCTGTAGAAGGCCGGCCATACAAGGCCGATTGCGGCGAGAGACTGGCACAGCCATGCCCCGGATTCAACGTGCTTTCGATGGTGGGTCATCGGTCAATCGGCGGGAAGGCAGGATGCCTGGCTTTGTAGTTTAAGGCGTCAGGGTGCGGAACAACGCCTCATACGCGAACATCTCGTGATGCCACCTGATGCTGTCTTCAAATAATTGTGTGTCCGGCTCTTCCGGCGCGCTGCGCACCAGTTCATCCATCATGCCGTCGAGAGAGGCGGGATCCTGCGCGCAGGCGCAAATCAGCAGCATGACGGGCGTCCATGGGGCGTGTCTGGCAGGGTGCATGGCATCCCTCCCTTGCGGGTGATCGGTCAAGCTTTGAAAAAAACACGCCGCACGGTCCTGGCCGGCCTGGCGTCAGGCCGGTCATCACACAACTACGCACAGGCGGAGTTCCCACCTATTTCCCGGAAGGGTTTTCTATTCGGCAGGCGACCCGACAAGGGTCGCCTGTGCGTGTGTTCGTGTGATGACGATTACACGATAGCCAGCACCCCCGACCTTTGCAAATCGGGAGGCTTCCTTCCTGAAAATACGAATGGTTTCAGAAGGTTGAGCGCAACACAACAAGCATACCGGTCTTAACGGAGTATCATCGTACTCAACTGAGGTCGGCGTGTTAACGGAAAAGTAGTTTCACGGCGCTGGACAACCATCAAAGAAAAAAGCCCCGCGCCGGAACGCGGGGCCAGTCTGCAGGTTGCTCTGCAGGGAGAGATCAGCTGCAGCCCGTGGTGCTTCCACAGGTGTTGCATTTCAGGCAGGTGCCGTTGCGGACAAGCGTGAAGTTCTGGCATTCGGGGCAGGCTTCGCCCTCATAGCCCTGCATCCGCGCCTGCTGCACGCGCTCGGCGACAAGCGAGTCACTGGCCTCGAGCGCCGTCGTGGCGACCTTGGCGGCCTGCGGTTCCGGCGTGGCGGCGCGCATCGTGACAACCGGTTCCTCACTGGTTGCCGCGGCGGTGGCGGCGCCGGCGCCGGCGTTCGAATAGACCACCAGACCCTGCTTGCGGATGAAGCCGCGGCTCGTGACCTTGTTCACCAGGTCGGACTGCGCCTCGCCGGTGCCGGTGGTGGTGACGTCCAGATCCTCACGGTCGACATGGCCGAGATCGTCCCGGTCAAGATAGGAGATCGCCAGTTCGCGGAAGGTGTAGTCGAGGATCGAGGTCGACATCTTGATCGCGTCATTGCCGGTGACGATTCCCTGCGGCTCGAAGCGGGTGAAGGTGAAGGCCTCGACAAACTCCTCCAGCGGCACGCCATATTGCAGGCCGATCGACACCGCGATGGCGAAATTGTTCATCAGCGAGCGGAAGGCCGCGCCTTCCTTGTGCATGTCGATGAAGACCTCGCCAAGCCGGCCATCCTCATACTCGCCGGTGCGAAGATAGACCTTGTGCCCGCCGACCGTCGCCTTCTGGGTATAGCCCTTGCGGCGGTGCGGCAGCTTTTCGCGCTCGGCCGTGTGGACGATCCGCTCGACAATCTTCTCGATCACCTGCGGTGCGGCGGCGGCGACAGGCGTATCGAGTGCCGCGGCCGTCTCCTCATCCTCCTCAAGGTCATCAACGAGCCCGGACGACAGCGGCTGGCTGAGCTTCGAGCCGTCGCGATAGAGCGCGTTCGCCTTCAGCCCGAGGCGCCAGGACAGCATGTAGGCCTCGCCGCATTCCTCGACGGTGGCGCTGTTCGGCATGTTGATCGTCTTCGAGATCGCGCCCGAGATGAAGGGTTGGGCCGCTGCCATCATGGTGATGTG
>RFZL01000008.1 GCA_009920665.1 Alphaproteobacteria bacterium
GCTCTATCCAGCTGAGCTACGAGCGCATTCCATGACAGCGGGCAATGCCCCTGTTCAGGGAGGCCGCACCATAGGCGAAGCCGGCGGGGCTGGCAAGCCCTTTCCGGGCACGTGTCTGACCGACAAAACAGGCTTGTCAATGGCGGCTGAATGGCTAATGTCAGGCGGTCCGGTTTTCCTGCCGGCATTCAGGCTTGGCGTTCTGTGACAGCTTCAGGGGTGGCAAACATGGCGGACGGTTATGACAAGGCGTTTCCGGTCTCCTGGGAAGAACTTCATCGTACATCCAAGGCGCTTGCCTGGCGGCTGCTCGAGCTTGGGCCCTTCAAGGGCATTGTCGCGGTCACCCGCGGCGGCCTCGTGCCGGCGGCGATTGTCGCGCGTGAACTTGAAATCCGCCTGATCGAGACAGCCTGCCTTTCATCCTATCACGGCAGCGAACAGGGCTCACTCGACATTCTGAAAGAGGCGCCAAGTGCCGGCACCGGCGCCGGCTGGCTGATTGTTGATGATCTGGTTGATACCGGCGAGACGGCGAAGGCGCTGCGGGCGATGATGCCGGAGGCGCATTTTGCGACCGTCTATGCCAAGCCGGCGGGACGTCCGCTTGTCGACACCTTCGTCACCGAGGTGTCGCAGGATACCTGGATCTTCTTCCCCTGGGACATGGAACCACAGCCTTCAACGCCGATCATCGGCCGCCGCGACTGACGCATCGCCGCCCGCGTCATCGGCGCTGGCCGGATCGCTGAACATCTCGATGGGAAGCTGCAACCTGAATTCACTGCCATCATCGGTCGAGCGGGTCAGTTTCAGATTGCCGCCCTGCGCCACCGCAAGGTCGCGCGCAATGGCCAGCCCGAGCCCGGTGCCACCGCGCCGGCGGCTGCGAAATGCCAGAAACAGATCCTCCCACTGCGCGCGCGCAATGCCCGGCCCGTCATCGGCGATGTCGACAACGCCAAGCCGCCCGGCGCGCCAGATGTCGATGGTGATCGCCGTAGCGCCGGCGGCGGCGGCGTTGCGCGCCAGGTTCAGCAGGACCCGCGCCATCATGGTGCGGTCAAGATAGAGCCGGTCCGGCCCGCTATATGCCACCTCGAGTCCCGAATCGGCGGCGGTTTCGGCCGCAAGATCGGGCATCGTGATGATCTCGGGTTCGGGAATGGGTGTTTCGGCAAGATAATCCAGCATCGACTGACACAGCGTCACCGACTGTTCCAGCGAGCGCACGACATGCGGCGCGGCCCTGCGGACCCGCGGGTCCTCGGAGGCGATCAGCGTGTCGGCGACAAGGGTCGCCGAACTCAGCACATTGCGCATGTCATGATTGATCTTGGCGACGGCCTCGCCGATATCGGCAAGCCGTTCGCGCTGGCGAAGCGCGACCAGCGTGTTGCGTTGCAGCGAATCAAGCGCCCCTGCCGCGGCGATGAACTCCGGCGAACTGGTCACCGCATCGGGGATCGGGCTGGCCACCGACGGGTTGTCGCTGAATTCGTTGATGGTGTCGATCAGCGCCGTCAGCGGCGCCGAATAATGGCGGTCGAGGAACCGGCGCACCTGCCAGACAATCAATCCCGCCACCGCCGCCATTGCCAGCAGCCATTTCAGGAAGACAAGCCGCAGGGCGCTGCGAAGATCCGGACGCGTCGGATCGAACAGCCGGCGCGCGGCATCGCCCGGCCCGGTGACGGAAAGCGTACCGCGCGTCCCCGGCAGGACCAGGTTGAGGCTGGTGCCGAGAAGCGTCAGCGTCGATACCGCCTGCAAATCGATGGTGGGTGCGGCGTCCTGGTGATCCGGCACCACCGGTGTGGCATCGGGGGACAGCGCCATCTGGCGATAGAGTGCCGGCGTGGTGGCAAGACCGGAGATGAAGACCATCACGAGGAACGCCACAACAAGAATCGCCGGGAGTAAAGCCGAGTGGCGCATCAGAATCGTCCCCACTGCCAGAACAGAACCAGAAAAGTTCACGCAGTATAGCCGAATTAGCCTTCGCGGGGTCAGGGATTCGTCTCGGGCAATGACCTTAGGACAATGACGGGGCGTGGAATGACGGGGCGTGCGATGACAGGGCGTGCAATGACCGGGCGTGCATTGACCGGGCATGCCGCCTCCCGCGGCAGAATGGCCAAAAACAATTGACACCTGCCCGCCCGCCCCCTACAACGCCAGCAGTTTCTGACAACCTGTTGACCGCGCGAAGGGAGCGTCGCCATGAAACGCACCTATCAACCCAGTGTTCTCGTCCGCAAGCGCCGGCACGGTTTCCGTGCGCGCATGGCTACTGTTGGTGGCCGCCGCGTCCTGCGGGCCCGCCGCGCCAAGGGTCGGGCACGCCTGTCCGCCTGACGGCGTGAAGGCGCCGCGGTGACCGCGCTGGTCAGCATTCCGTCGCGCGCCGGATTTCTGGCGGCCCGCGACAGCGGCATGAAAGCGGTATCGCGCGGGTTCATCCTGCAGGCCGCACCCACCGGACGGCGGGACTGGCGTCTCGGTCTGACCGCAACACGGAAAATCGGCAATGCGGTGCGCCGCAACCGGGCGCGCCGGCGTCTGCGCGCGCTTGCGCGCACGGAACTGGCGAGGCGCGCCAGGACAGGTATCGATTATGTGATGATCGCCCGCCAGGGAACGGCTGATCGGGACTGGAATGACCTAGTCAGCGATCTTGGCAAGGCTGTCGGCTATCTGCACCGCACGATGGACCGCGAGGCCAGCGCGCCGGTGGAGACATCGTGATGTCTCCGCGGATGATGTCTTCGGGGAATCGTCTCCGGCGTGCCGTGCTGTATCTTTTGGCCAGCCCGTTGATCCTCGCCATCCAGCTCTACAGACTGTTCATTTCGCCGCTTCTTGGTGCGAATTGCCGCCATTTGCCGACCTGTTCGCAATATGCCGTCGAGGCGTTGCAGTGTCATGGCCCCTTGCGCGGTGGAATCTTTGCGCTAAAACGTATCTCGCGCTGTCATCCGTGGGCGACGCCGGCATTTGACCCGGTACCGCAACCGGGCGAGGATGGCGCGGCCGGGCAAGACCGGCACCATGGCTGAGCGCCTGTTTCACATCTGGTGCATATGAACGCACAGGGACGCGATTGATGAACCCCGAAAACCGTAACATGATCCTTGCCATCACCCTGTCGATGGCGGTGCTTTTTGGCTGGCAGGTCTTCGTCGTCGGTCCGGAGCTGGAAAAGGAGGCGGCACGCCAGCAGGCGGTCGCCGAAATGCAGGCCGAGGAGGCCGGAAAGGCCACACCGCAGGCTGACAGCGCCTCGGCAACATCTTCAGGCGTGACCGTCACCGAATCACGGCCGGCCGACAACGCGCCACGAATCACCATCGACGCGCCGCTCGTCTCGGGGTCGATCTCGCTGGCCGGCGCGCGGATCGACGATGTGATGCTGAAAGGCTATCGCGAGACGCAGTCAGAGGATTCGCCCTTTATCCAGTTCCTGCAAAAGACAAGTTCCGACCTTCCCTATTTCGCCGAGTTCGGCTGGGCAGCCGGCAGCGGCAACCAGCCCATGCCGACGTCAGACAGCCTGTGGGTTGCGGATCGCCAGACCCTTGCACCGGGCGCGCCTGTGTCATTGTCCTGGGACAATGGCAAGGGTCTGACCTTCCGGCGGACGCTGTCGATCAATGACGATTATCTGATCACCGTAGATGACAGTGTCGAGAGCCGTCTCGAGGCGCCGGTGACGCTGTTCCCCTATGGACTCGTCAGGCGGCATGGCACGCCGCCGACCACCGGCATCTACATCCTCCACGAAGGCGCGCTCGGTGTTTTCGACGAGACGCTCCGCGAGGAGGATTATGATGACATGAAGGATGCCGATGGCGGGGTGATCGATGTCGCCCCGGAAGGCGCCGGCGGCTGGATCGGCATCACCGACAAATACTGGCTAGCCGCGCTGGTGCCGGACCAGTCGGTGCGGATCAATTATGCGTTCAAGTCACTTGGTGGCGGTGAGGACCGCTATCAGGTGGACTATATCGCCGCCGAGGGGCAGCTGTTGCAACCGGGACAGGTTGTGGCCAGCAAGACACGCCTTTTCGCTGGCGCCAAGAAGGTCTCGCTTCTTGATCAGTATTCCAAGGAATTCGGCATTCCCAATTTCGACCTGGCGATTGATTTCGGCTGGTTCTACTTCCTGACCAAGCCGTTCTTCCTGGTCATCAACTGGCTGTATGGCATCCTTGGCAATTTCGGCGTCGCGGTGCTGGCCTTCACGGTGATCGTGAAGCTTGTCTTCTATCCGCTGGCCAACAAATCCTATCGCTCGATGGGCAAGATGCGGCTGATGCAGCCGAAGATCCAGCAGATCCGCGAGAAGCATTCTGAAGACCGCATGGCGATGAATCGCGAGATGATGGAGCTCTACAAGACCGAGAAAATCAACCCGGCAGCGGGATGTCTTCCGGTGCTGCTGCAGATTCCGGTTTTCTTCGCGCTCTACAAGGTGCTGTTCGTGACCATCGAGATGCGGCACGCGCCGTTCTTCGGATGGATCACCGATCTGTCGGCGCCCGATCCGACCTCGGTCTTCAACCTGTTCGGGCTGCTTCCCTATTCGGTCGGCTTCCTGCCACCATTCCTGCAGCTTGGTATCTGGCCGATCCTGATGGGGATTTCGATGTTCCTGCAAATGCGGCTGAACCCGGCACCGCCGGATCCGGTGCAGGCGAAAATCTTCCAGTTCATGCCGCTGATATTCACCTTCCTGCTGGCCACTTTCCCGGCCGGTCTGGTGATCTACTGGACCTGGAACAACCTGCTTTCGATGGCGCAACAATGGTACATCATGCGCAGAATAGCGAAGGAGAGCTGACGGACGAGGCCCTCGAGGCCGGCCGTCTTCTGTTCGCCGGAAGCTGCGACTTCATCGCGGCCGCCAACAACATGCGCGTATTGCCGCCGGAAGGCCTGCCCGAAATCTGCTTTGCCGGCCGCTCGAATGTCGGCAAATCTTCGCTGATCAACGCGCTGACCGGCCGGCGGGCGCTGGCTCGCACCTCGCAGACCCCGGGGCGGACCAGGCAACTCATCTTCTTTGATCTTGCAAGCCGGCTGCAGCTTGTCGATCTGCCCGGCTATGGCTATGCGTCGGCGCCAAAGACCGACATCAAGGCCTGGACAACGCTGACCCGTAAATTCCTCGCCGGACGGGCCTCATTGCAGCGGGTGTTCCTGCTGGTTGATTCGCGACGCGGGGTTGGGGCCGCGGATTCCGAGATCATGTCGCTGCTTGATGCCAGCGCCGTGTCATGGGCGGTGGTGATGACCAAGGCCGACAAGCTGAAGCCGGCCCCGCTGGCGGCGGTCTGCGACGCGACCGCCGAGACGATCGGTCGCCATGTTGCTGCCTATCCCCATATTTTTGTAACCTCGTCACAGGAAGGTGACGGCATCGCCGAATTGCGGGCCCATCTGGCCGGGCTGGCCCTGCCACGCGGCTAGCCTGCACCGGACGGGTGCGCGAACAAGACTTGCGCCGAGTACTGGCTTGCCGATAGTTTGACGCGCGGCGCGGGACAGCGCCGGTGGTATGAAAGGCAAAATGATGGACGACACATCTTCTTCCCTGCAATCGAAGCTGATCGAGCGGACGGGCATGCTTGTCGAGGCGCTTCCCTTCATGCGCCGCTATTCCGAGCAGACGATTGTTGTGAAGTTCGGCGGTCATGCCATGGGTGAGACGGAATATGTCGCCGCCTTTGCCGCCGATATCGCGCTTCTGGATCAGGTTGGCGCGCGCCCTGTCGTCGTCCATGGTGGTGGCCCGCAGATTGGTGAAATGCTGGCGAAGCTGGAGATCGAATCGAATTTCGTCGACGGGCTGCGGGTGACCGACGAGGCCACCATTTCGGTTGTCGAGATGGTGCTTGCCGGCGGCATCAACAAGGCGCTTGTGGCGGCGATCGCACGTGCCGGAGGCCGTGCTGTCGGCATCAGCGGCAAGGATGGCGGGCTGATCCGGGCACGCAAGCTTCTTGGCAAGAGCCGCACCGAGGGAAGCGCCATCGAACAGGCCATCGATCTCGGCTTTGTCGGTGAACCGGAACAGATCAATACCGATGTGCTGGACGCGCTGAATGCCGGCGATCTGATTCCGGTTGTGGCGCCGGTGGGAAGTGATGCTGCCGGCGAGACCTATAATATCAATGCCGACACGGCGGCCGGTGCCATTGCCGCCGCGCTTGGTGCGACGCGCATGCTGATGCTGACCGATGTTGCCGGCGTTCTGGACAAGGAAGGCGAGCTGATTACCGAACTGACGGTCAGCCAGGCCGAATCGCTGATCCGTGACGGGACGGTTTCAGGAGGCATGATTCCGAAAGTCGAAACCTGTATCAATGCTGTTCTCGGGGGAGCCGAAGCCGCGGTGATCATGGATGGGCGGGCGCCGCACGCGCTGCTTGTCGAATTGTTCACCGAGCACGGAATGGGAACCATCATCAAGGCCGATTGACCGGCCATTTCCGCGAAAGGCAGCCATCCGATGTCACCTGTTTCAAAGTCGCCGCAGAGCTTTCCCACCGATGAGATTCGGGACTGGGTGTTCGATCTCGACAACACCATCTATCCGGCACGCTCGCAGCTGTTCCTGCGCGTCGCCGTGCGGATCACCGATTTTGTCGCGCAGCATTTCAGGGTGCCGCATGACGAGGCGCGGGTGATCCAGAAGGATCTGTTCTATCGCTATGGCACGACCATGCGCGGGCTGATGGTCGAGGAAAATCTGGCCCCCGAGGATTATCTGCATTTCGTTCATGATATAGATGTCAGCGACCTGCCGCGTGAGACCGAGCTTGACCGGATGCTGGCGAACTTGCCCGGGCGCAAGCACATCTTCACCAACGGCACGGTGCCGCATGCCGAGAATATTCTCGACGCCTATGGCATCCGGCATCATTTCGATCATATCTTCGATATTGTCGGGGCCGATTTCGTGCCGAAGCCGGAACAGAAGGCCTTTGACAGTTTCGTGTCGACAACCGGCATAGACCCGCTTGGTGCGGTGATGGTCGAGGATATGGCCCGCAATCTGGAACCGGCGCACGCGCTTGGCATGCGCACCGTGTGGCTTGTCAGCGATCATGACTGGGCCGCCAAGGGTGCCGACGAGCCCTATGTGCATTTTGTCGCCGAGGATCTGAAGAGCTTCCTTTCGGCCCTTGCCATTCCGACCTGAAAGGTCGATATCAACAACAGATCATATCATGGCGAGAACGCGGAGACGCCGGCCTCGCCAACAGACACAAGTGGAGACGAAGATGGATTTGGCGCAGCTGGAACAGGACATCAACGCGGCGTGGGACGCGCGTGACACGATTGGCGCCGAGACCACCGGCCCGGTTCGTGATGCGGTATCGGCGGCGCTGCATATGCTGGACAGTGGCGCGGCGCGTGTCGCCGAGCCGCGCGGCGACCATCAATGGCATGTCAATCAGTGGCTGAAAAAGGCCGTGCTGCTGTCCTTCAGGCTGAATGACATGGCGGTGATCCCGTCCGGCACCACCTATCCCGGCCATGGCGAGGCGGCCTGGTGGGACAAGGTGCCATCGAAATTCGCCGGTTGGGGCGAGTCCGAATTCCGCGATGCCGGCTTTCGCGCCGTGCCGGGCTGTGTTGTCCGGCATTCGGCGCATATCGCCGCCGGTGCCGTGCTGATGCCGAGCTTTGTCAATCTCGGTGCCTATGTCGACAGCGGCACCATGGTCGATACCTGGGCGACGGTCGGGTCCTGCGCACAGATCGGCAAGAATGTGCACCTTTCTGGCGGCGCCGGGATCGGCGGCGTTCTGGAGCCGCTGCAGGCCGGCCCGGTGGTGATCGAGGATGACTGCTTCATCGGCGCCCGTTCCGAGGTTGTCGAGGGGGTGGTTGTCGAGCAGGGCGCGGTGCTGTCGATGGGTGTCTTCATCGGTGCCTCGACAAAGATTGTCGACCGCGTCACCGGCGAGGTTCATATGGGCCGCGTGCCGGCCTATTCTGTGGTTGTTCCCGGCGCGCTTCCCGGCAGGCCGCTTGCCGACGGCTCGCCCGGCCCGTCGCTTGCCTGCGCTGTGATCATCAAGAAGGTCGATGAAAGAACCCGCTCGAAGACCTCTGTCAACGAATTGCTGCGCGACTGATGGCACCGTCGCTGTCGCATGCTGTCGAACTGACCCGGCGGTTGATCCGCTGTCCGTCGGTGACGCCGCATGAAGGCGGTGCGCTTGACTGTCTGGAAGGCGAGTTGACGGCGCTCGGCTTTGTCTGCCAGCGGTTGCCCTTTGGCGAGGGTGACGGGCGGGTCGACAATCTGTTCGCCCGCCGCGGCGGTGATGGTCCGCATATCAGTTTCGCCGGCCATACCGATGTGGTTCCGGTTGGTGACCGCGGGGCCTGGACACATGACCCGTTCGGCGCGGTGATCGAGGATGGGCGACTCTATGGCCGTGGCGCGGCCGACATGAAAAGCGGAATTGCCGCCTTTGTCGCCGCTATCGCCCGCCTTCCCGCCGACAAGGCCGGCGGGTCGATCAGCCTGCTGATCACCGGCGATGAAGAGGGCGATGCCGTCAACGGCACCGCGAAGATGGTCGAATGGGCGGCGGCGCATGGCCATCATCCCGACATGTGCATCGTTGGCGAGCCGACCAACCCGACGGCGCTTGGCGACGTGATCAAGAATGGACGGCGTGGCAGCCTGTCGGGACATCTGGTTGTCGAGGGACGGCAGGGGCATGTCGCCTATCCGCATCTTGCCGACAATCCGGTGACAAGATTGCTGGCCATGCTGGCACCGGTGAATGGCTGCGAGCTGGATTCCGGCACACCGCATTTTGGCCCGTCGGTGGCGCATGTCACCACCATTGATGTGGGCAATCCGGCGACCAACGTCATTCCGGCGCGGGCCGAGGCCCGCTTCAACATCCGCTTCAATACCGAGCACAGCGCGGACAGTCTGGTCGGCTGGCTGGAGGAGCATTTCGGCCGGATCGGCGGTGACTGGACGGTCAGCTGGAAATCGAACGCCGCGCCCTTCATCACCGCGCCCGGCCAGTTGACCGACCTGCTGGCCGATGCCAGCGAGGCCGTGACCGGGCGCCGTCCGGAGCTGTCGACCACGGGCGGCACCTCGGATGCGCGGTTCATCACAAATCTGTGTCCGGTAGCCGAATTCGGCCTTGTCGGACAGACCATGCACCAGGTTGACGAGCATGTCCTGACCGCCGACATCGATGGTTTGAGCGCGATCTATGAGGAATGTCTGCGGCGCTTCTTTTCCGGAGGTGCGGCGTGAACGAGGCTGACAATTCACTGGCATTCGCACGCCTTGCCGAGCTGTTCAGGCGCACCCTACTGGTGATGCTGGGACGCCGGCCGATCAGCGGCAGCTATGTGTTCGACGCACCGGCGGTCTGGCAGGCGATCTGGGCGTCGGTGATCTTCACCCTCATCGTATCGGTCTATCCCGGCCTTCGCTCCGGCATCGCCGTACTGGCGGCCAATCTGATCCTGCAGCTTGTCGCCGTCGTTCTGATGGTGCTGCTGTTCGCGATGATCCTGCGCGGTGCCGGCCTGTCCAATCGGCTGTTCGCCTTCGCCGTGCCGTTCCTGTGGGTCGAGAATGTTCAGCATCTGGTTGGCGGGCTGGTGCAGAATCTGGTGATCCTGTCGGGTGACGCGACCATGCTGATCCTGCTCACGCCGTTGATCTTCTGGACCATCTACTGGCTGTGGCGAATTGGCCGTGACCAGCTTGGCCGTGGCGGATGGTTCGCCACCGGCCTGTTGTTCCTGTCATTCGTGATCGATGCCGGATTGTTCCTGTTCGTGCAGTCACGCGTGCAGATTCCCGGCTGATCCCATGCGGTTGATCTGAACCGACCGACCTAGAACGGGTAGGTTACCCCGGTCAGATACAGCCCCTGTGGCGGGGCGGTCGGGCCGGCGGCGGACCGGTCACGGGCCTGCAATGTTGCCACGACATCCTGCGCCGTCCATTTGCCGGTTCCCACCAGCGCCAGCGTGCCGACGATGTTGCGCACCTGATGATGCAGAAATGACCGGGCCGCTGCATGCACATGCACTTCCTCGCCAGCCATTTCGACCCGCAGCACGTCAAGCGTTCGCAGCGGGCTGTCGGCCTGGCACTGGCTGGCGCGAAAGCTGGTAAAGTCATGCCGTCCGACCAGATGTGCGGCCGCCTCGCCCATCGCCGACACATCGAGGCTGGCCCGGTGATGCCAGACCCGCCCCCGATCCAGTGCCGGCGGAGCGCGCCGTGGCAGAATGCGATAGAGATAGCGCCTGCCGGTGGCCGAAAATCTGGCATGAGCATCGGCCGGCACCTCGCGCGCGGTGCGGATTGTCACCGGATATGCGGCTGTCAGCGCGTTCAGCGCCGCCATCACCCGCGGTGCATCAAACTTGTCGGGAGCGTCGAGATGCGCCACCTGGCCGGTAGCGTGAACACCCGAATCGGTGCGGCCAGCACCCTGCACCGGGCAATCACCGCCGGTCAGTTCGCGCGCCGCGTCCTCCAGAACCTGCTGAACCGACAGGCCGTTATCCTGACGCTGCCAGCCGACAAAGGGCCCACCATCATATTCGACGGTGATGAAGATGCGGCGCGTCATTCGTCAGTTGCGCCGAGCGCGCTGCCAACGGCTACCGGATTGCCGTTCAGAAAGGCGCGCGCCGACATCGGTTTGCCGCCGGCAGGTTGCAGCTCGTCGAGGATGACCTCGCCACCGCCGGTGCCGATGCGCATGCCGCCCGCCGGATCAAGCCCCAGAAAATGCCCGGGCTTGGCGGCGCTTGTTTTGTCACCGCGCCGTGCCGCGCGCACCCGGATTCGCCCTTTCGGACCGATGAACCAGGCGCCCGGCACCGGGGTGAAGGCCCGGATCTGCCGGTCGATGATCAGCGCCGGCAGGGACCAGTCGATCTCGGCCTCGGCCGGCGTCAGTTTTGGCGCATAGATCGCGGCTGCATGATCCTGCGGCTGTTGCCGGTCGAGGATGCCGGGGAGACCGGCCACCACCTCGCCAAGCAGCTCGGCGGTGAGGCTTGCCAGCCTGTCATGGAGGCTGGCGGCGGTGTCGGTATTGCTGATGGCGCATTCCCGCCGCGCCAGCACCGGGCCGGTATCAAGCCCGGCCTCCATCACCATCGCGCAGACGCCGGTTTTCGTGTCGCCGGCGGCGATGGCGCGCTGGATCGGTGCCGCACCGCGCCAGCGTGGCAACAGCGAGGCATGGCCGTTGATACAGCCGAAGCGCGGAATCGCCAGCGCTGGAGACGGCAGGATCAGCCCATAGGCGACGACGATAAAGACATCCGCCTCGAGCGCCGCCAGCGCGGCGGCCTCCTCGTCGGTCTTCAGGCTTTCCGGATGGCGAACCGTCAGCCCGCGTGTGGCGGCATGCGCCGCTACCGGTTGCGGGGTTTCGCGCATGCCGCGACCGGCGCGGCGTGGTGGCTGCGTATAGACGGCCAGCACATCATGATCGTCGGCAAGCCGGTCAAGCGTCGGAATGGCGAAAGCCGGACTTCCCATGAAGACGATCCGCCGGCGTGTCATGGCCGCCTCCTAGTCGCCACCATTGACCTGACGAAGCTCTTTCAGGGCGCGCCGCACGATCATGTCACGCTTCAGCCGCGAGATATGGTCGATGAACAGGACCCCGTCCAGATGATCGATTTCATGCTGCACGCAGGCGGCAAGAAGCCCCTCGCACCGCATCATCTGTTCATGGCCGTCAATATCGACATAGCGGACATCGACATGGGCCGGCCGTTTGACCTCGGCGGTCTGTTTCGGGATCGACAGGCAGCCCTCTTCCATCACCGCTGTCTCGTCCGACCTGCCGATAATCTCCGGATTGATCATCCTGTGAAGTTCCGGCGCGTCGTCTGGCCCGCAATCCATCACGATCAGACGTTCAGAGATATTGATCTGCGGTGCTGCAAGGCCGATTCCCGGCGCGTCATACATCGTCTCGGCCATGTCGTCGAGAAGCTGGCGAACGCCGTCCGTCACCTCGCGCACCGGCGCGGCGACCCGGCGAAGCACCGGGTCGGGAATGCAGATGATGGGGATCAGCGCCATTGCCCTGCCTTTCATGGCCGTCTTGTTACAGGTCTTTGGAGTAGGGGAAGCCGGCGAAGCAGTCAAGTTGCAGTCGGCCGGTCGTCATGCCAGACTGGCAGTATCTGTCGACGCGGTGATTCCATGCTGTCGGCAGGACTGTCCTGACCCGCCCTGCAGACGGATTTTCCGCCCATGCCGCTCGATATGATGACCATTCTTCTGGCGCTTGTCGTCATTGCCGTCCTTGTCGTCATGCTGGTGCGCCAGCGCACCGCCGGGCGTGATGGCGGGCATGACAGCGAAGCCCTGGCCGAACTGAAGGGACAGCTTGCCCAGCTTGCCGCGCAATCCGGCGAGCTTCACAGGACCGTCGCCGCGCAGATGCAGGAAACCGAGGGCCGTCTTGGCACGCGTCTTGAAAACTCGCTTCGTGACCAGAATGAGCGCACCAACCGCTCGCTCACCGGCATGGCCGAGAAGCTTGTGGTCATCGAGCAGGCAAACGCGCATATCTCGGCGCTGTCGGGGCAGGTTGGCGAGTTGCAGAACATCCTGTCGAACAAGCAGGCGCGCGGCAGCTTCGGTGAGGTGCAGCTGGAAAATCTGGTCCGTGACGCGCTTCCCGAAAGCGCCTTCAGTTTCCAGCACACGCTGTCAAATGGCCGCCGGGTAGATTGCTTTCTGGATATGCCGGCACCGCCCGGCGCGATCTGTGTCGATTCCAAATTTCCGCTGGAATCCTATCGTGCGCTGACCGCCGCCGGTGGCGAGGCTGACCGCACTGCGGCGCGGCGGGCGATGGAGACAGATGTGAAGAAACATATCGCCGACATCGCCGAGCGCTACATCATCCCCGGTGAGACAGCGGACAGCGCGATCATGTTCCTGCCGTCGGAATCGGTCTATGCTGAGATCAACCTGCAGCTTCCCAAGCTTGTCGAGGAAAGCCGGCGGCGGCGCGTCTATATGGCCGGGCCGGACAATCTGATGCTGATCCTGCATACGGTACGGGCGATCCTGCGCGATGCGCGCATGCATGAGGCCGCCGGCGTGATCAAGGCCGAGGTCGAGACGATGCTGCAGGATGTGGCGCGGCTGGATGAGCGGATCAAGAAGCTGGCAACGCATTTTGGCCAGGTGGAAAAGGATATCGACGATATCCAGATCTCCAGCCGGAAGATTTCCTCACGCGGAGCGAAGATCACCCAGATCGATGTCAGCGATGACAGCACGCCGCCACCCGAGTTGCCGACTGAATTGCCGGGCGACCCGTCCGGCCAGGGGGGTCACTGACCGCCAATACGTCCCCGCGCCTTCAGCGCCTGTGCCAAAGTGCCGTCATCGAGAAAATCCAGCTCGCCGCCAACCGGCACGCCATGTGCCAGCCTCGTCACCTCGATCGACAATGGTGACAGTTTTTCATGGAGATAATGCGCCGTCGTCTGTCCTTCGACGGTGGCCGGCAGGGCAAGGATCACCTCACCGACATCCTCGCGCGCGCGGATCAGCAGCCGGTCGATAGTGAGCTCCGACGGCCCGCGCCCGTCAATGGCGCTGAGTGTACCGCCAAGAACATGATACAGGCCGCGATATACGGCGGCGCGTTCCATCGCCCACAGATCGCCGACATCCTCGACAACGCAGATGGTCTGCCGGTCACGCTGTGTATCGCGGCACAGCGCGCAGATATCGCCAGTGTCCAGATTGCCGCAATCGGCACAGCTGCGGATACTGCGCGCCACCCGCCCCAGATCCTCGGCAAGTGGCAGCATCAGCCGGTCGCGGTTCTGTAGCAGATGCAGCACCGCGCGCCGCGCCGAGCGCGGGCCAAGCCCCGGAAGGCGGGCCAGCCGGCGGATCAGATTGTCGAGCTGGGAATCCATCGGGGTCGTGCGGATCAGAAGGGCAATGACATGCCCGGCGGCAGGGGCAGGCCGCCGGTGATGTCCTTCATCCTTGCCGCCATGGCCGCATCCGCCTCGCCTTTCGCCTTGTTTGCCGCAAGGATGATCATATCCTCGAGGATCGACATGTCATCACTGTCGCTGTCGTCGGCGATGGCGGCCGGATCGATCTTCACGCCGCGCATTTCACCCTTGCCGGTGACGGTCACCGTGACCGCGCCGCCACCAACGCTGGCGGTGAATTCGGTTTCGGCCATTTCCTGCTGCAGCGCTTCCATGCGCGCCTGCATCTCCTGAACCTTTTTCATCATGCCGGCCATATTGCGCATCATCTCGGAATATCCTCATCTGACTGGTCTTCAGGGGGGTGTTCCGCCGCTGTGACGGATTCGATTTCGGCGCCGGGGAACATCTCGGTGATGGCTCTGACCAGAGGTGCTCCGGCGATGGCCTCGATCTCGCGCTGTTGCGCCGCACGCCGTTCCTCGGTGATGGTCATGCCGCCGGGGCCATCCGACAGGCTGACCATCCAGCGCTCACCGGTCCAGTCGCTGAGCCGGCGAGCCATGTCGCCCGGCAGGCTGTCCGGTGCGCCGTCGGTGAGGCAGATATCAAGAAGGCCGGGCTGCAGGCGGACAAGCCGCACATGGCTGCGGATATGCGCCGCCAGCAGCGGGTCGTCATGCGCCTCGGCAAGTTCGGAAATATCCAGCAGGGATTCCGGTTGCGGCGGTGTCGCATTGTCGGACTCGGCGACGGGCATTGGAGCCGGCGCCGGAACCGGCGTTGCAACTGGTGCTGCAGCCGTTGTTGGCTGGAGTGATGGCTGGGCCGCCACCGCCTCGCCGCCGCCGGCATGCATCGTGGCAGGTGGCGGGTCGTCTGCCGCTGCGGGTGTTGTCATGTCGGGTTGCGGTGCCGGCATTGTTGGCGCGGGCGCGGTTTCGGTCGGGCCTCGGGCCGGGCCTGGAGCCGGGCCTGGAGCGGGGCCTGGGGCTGGTGATGTTGGCTCGGTGCCTGCCAAACGTTGAACGATGTCACCCGGAGTCGGCATATTGGCAATGTGCGCCAGCCGGATGACCAGCATTTCGGCAGCGGCTGGCGGTTGTGGCGCCGAGGTGACTTCGCCATGACCCTTGAGCAGCATCTGCCAGGCCCGGCCCAGACGCGCGATCCCGAGCCGTGCCAGCGCGTCGATGGCGTCCCGTTCGGATTCGAGAAGCGTGTCGAGCGTGCCGCCGGCAGCTTTCTGGCTGGCGCGGTGAACAAGATCCATCAGATCTGCGATGATCATCTCCGGCTCGGCGCCGCCGGCCATGGTTGCCGCCAGTGCAGCAAGCGCGCCGGCCGTATCGCCCCGCATCGCCCGGTCAAGGATGGCGATGGAGTCGGCCCGCCCGGGCCGGCCAAGCATCTCGGCAATGTTGTCGATCGTCATCCTGTCGGCGGTCATCGCCGCCGCCTGGTCGAGAAGCGACAGCGCGTCGCGGACCGATCCCTCGGCGGCGCGGGCAATGGCGGTGATCGCCTCGGCATCGGCGGTGATCGATTCGCGCTCGCAGATCATCTCAAGATGCGCGGCCAGCATATCGGTTGGCACCCGCCGCAGGTCAAAGCGCTGGCATCGTGACAGGATCGTCACCGGCACCTTGCGAATCTCGGTTGTGGCGAAGATGAATTTCACATTGTCGGGCGGTTCCTCAAGCGTCTTCAGAAGCGCGTTGAACGCGCTTTTCGACATCATGTGGACCTCGTCGATGATATAGATCTTGAAACGTCCGGAGACCGGCCGGTAGCCGACACCCTCGATGATCTCACGCGCGTCATCGACACCGGTATGGCTAGCCGCATCGATCTCCAGAACATCGACATGGCGTCCGGCGGCGATGGACTGGCAGGGCTCGCAGGCACCGCACGGCTCCAGCGTCGCGCCGCCTTCACCATCCGGTCCGATGCAGTTCAGCCCGCGCGCCAGAAGCCGTGCCGTCGAGGTCTTGCCGACGCCGCGAACGCCGGTCAGCACAAAGGCATGCGCCAGCCGCCCGAGTGACAGCGCGTTTTCCAGCGTGCGGACAAGCGCTTCCTGGCCTATCAGCTCGGAAAAACGTTCGGGGCGGTACTTGCGGGCAAGTACCCGATAACCTGTCAGGACGCTGTCGCTCATGATGTCAGGAATCTAGCGCAGCAGGGGCGGCTTTGCCACCGGTAACTGCCACGCCCTGGCCTCCGGCCCGCATGCTGGCGCCAAACATCTGGCCGACCATCTGGCCAAACATATGACGGGGAAAGCGGAAGACTGAACAACCCGCGCGAAAACGACCCTGGCTGCTTCCTCTCGGACCTGACCGGTTAGACCGACAGCACGTCCGTCCAGCCTTCCTGATCTCTATATGGATGAAAGCGGCAGGGGGGACAAGCCATTAATGCCGGATCTGGCGGGTGGCTGGTGGCGCTGCTGTCCGTTGTGGTGGTGGGTCAGCTGCTGGCGCGCACCGGGCTTGCCGGATAGGTGCCGAGGATCGTCACCTCGCCATCCTGGCAATAGAAGCGCAGCTCTTCCATGGCGAGCTGCATGTCCGGGGCGTCGATATGGCCCTCGACATCGACATAGAACTGCGCATGTTCGGCCGATCCCGGCCGCAGATAGCTTTCCAGCTTGGTCAGGTTGATGCCGTTCGTGGCGAACCCGCCAAGCGCCTTGTAAAGCGCCGCCGGCACGCTGCGAAGCTTGAACACCATGGTTGTCATCATCCGCTCGCCATTCAGCGGTGGCGTGACGTCGGTGCGCGACATGACGAGAAATCGTGTGGTGTTGTGCTCGGCATCCTCGGCCGAGGCCAGCAGCACATCGAGGCCATAGATCTGGCCGGCCAGTTTCGAGGCGATGGCGCCAACGGATGTGTCGCCGCGCGCCGCGATATCCTTTGCCGCGCCGGCGGTATCGGCGTGCATCACCGGCGTCAGGCCGAGCGAGCGCAGCCGCTCGCGGCATTGCGCAAGTCCCTGCGCGTGGCTGTGTACCTCGACAAGCGAGTCGAGCGTGGCTCCCGTCGGCGCCAGCAGGTGATGATTGACCCGCTGGAAATGCTCGCCATTGATGAACAGGCCGGAATCGGGAAGAAGGTGGTGGATGTCGGCCACCCGTCCGGCGATCGAGTTTTCGACCGGCACCATGGCCAGCGCGGCGCGCCCCTCCTGGACGGCGAGGATCATGTCCTCGAACGAGGCGCAGGCAAGCACCTCCATCTCCGGCTTCACCGCCTGGCAGGCCATGTGCGAATAGGCGCCGGGCACGCCCTGAAACGCGATGATGTTGCTGCTGTCGCTCATAGACTGGGTATCCGTTGCTGTCCTCCGGCGACATCCCGCCGGCGCGCGAGTATCATGTCATGGTCGGAAGCTGTCAATCTCGGTGGTCATGCGGTTGGGCAGGTCAGCCCGGCGGTTCAACCAGTCCGGCAACCCGGTCAGTCATCCACCGCCAAGGCGTTGCCGGGTCGCGGCAAGGTCTTCCTCGGTATCGACTCCGGCCGGAGCTTCGGCGATCTCGGCGACGGCCACTGTCATGCCGGCCTCAAGGGCGCGAAGCTGCTCCAGCCTCTCGGCCATTTCCAGCGGTGACGGGGGCAGGTCGACGAATCGCGCCAGCGCGGCGCGCTGCCATCCATAGACTCCGACATGATGGTATTTCGGTGCGTCTCCGGTCGGCACCGGAGCACGGCTGAAATAGAGCGCGGTACCAATGCGCGGGATATCATTATGGGAGGCGTCATTGCCGGGTGGGGCGGTGTCATCCCGCCAGCTGACGACCGCCTTGACGATTTGCGCGCGCGCCGCCTCGGTCTCGTCGGCAAGGGTGACAAGAGTCGACAGCGCGGCCCGGCTGTGCTGCGCCGTCGCCAGAAGTGTCGCCGGGATCATCGGGTCGAGCTCGGGAAGGTCGCCCTGAAGATTGAGGATCATGTCGAAATGCCGGTCCGGATCGATCCGCTCGACCGCCTCGAAGGTGCGGTCGGACCCGGACGGATGGTCGGCCCGCGTCTTCACCGCATTGCCGCCGGCCGCCTGCACGGCCGCAATGATGGCGTCGTCGTCGCTCGCCACCCAGACCGGCGCGATATTGGCGGCCATGGCACGCTCCCAGACATGCTGGATCATCGGCTTGCCGGCGATGTCGGCAAGCGGCTTTCCGGGCAGCCGGCTGGCCGCCATGCGGGCGGGAATGATGATGACAGGCGACAAGGTCGAACTCATGATGCGGCAATTCATCACATAATCTTCGATTTGCCTAGGCAAAAGGCGCAAATAGGCTGATCGGGGGCTTGAGGGCAACCGGCAATTTCGCTAAGAGATGGGCGTTGGGTCGGCCTTGTGGTGGCCGGCCGCCAGACAGTTTAGGGGGAGCTTCCGCATCCGCGGGAGAGTTGAGCATGGACGAACTTGGTCTGAACAAGCTTTTTGCCGGCATTCTCGTCGCCGGCCTGCTGCTGATGACAGGGGTGAAGCTTGCCGAAGTCCTCGTGCCGCACAGCGAGCTCGAGCAGAATGCCTATGTGATCGAGGTGCCTGAGGGTGATGCCGCCGGCGCTGCCGCGGCGCCTGCCGCCAAGGGTCCCGAGCCGATCATGGCGTTGCTGGCCAGCGCGGATGCCGTTGCCGGCGAGAAACTGGCCAAGAAATGCACAGCCTGCCATGTGTTCGACAAGGGCGGTGCCAACAAGGTTGGCCCGGGGCTCTGGAATGTCGTCAATGCGGACAAGGGCGTGGTTGACGGGTTTGGCTACTCGAACGCGCTGATCGAATTTGGAGGACAGTGGGATTATGCGGCGTTGAATGCTTTTCTGGCCAAGCCGAAAGCCTATATCTCCGGCACGAAGATGAATTTTGCCGGGCTGAAGAAGCCGCAGGACCGCGCCAACATGATTGCCTATCTGCGTCAGCAGGCGGATTCGCCGGCCGCGCTGCCGACCGCCGAGCAGATTGCCGCCGAAAGCGGCAGCTGAGGCACCGTGAGCGATATCAGCCGAGTCCACAGCCAGCTTAGCAATGCCGAGCTGGCTGAGTTTCTTTCCGGGCTTCCCGCGGTCAGCCGGCCGGTCATCTCGAACTGGTTTCGCAGCGGCGGCACCATCGAATGGAAGGCCGATGATTCGCCAGTGACGCTTGCCGACAAATCGGCCGAACTGGCGCTTCGTGACGCCCTCGTCGCGCAATTTCCCGATGACGATATCCTTGGTGAGGAACACGCTCCGCATCGCGGCAGCAGCGGCTATGCCTGGATCATCGACCCGATCGACGGCACCCGCGCCTTCATCTGCGGCCGGCCGGTCTTCGGCACGCTTGTCGGGCTGGTCAGGAATGACGTACCGATCGCCGGTCTGATCGACATGCCGATGCTGGATGAATGCTATGTCGCCGTCGGCGATGTCGCGACACTGAACGGCACCGCCATCAGCACCAGCAATGTCACGACGCTCCGCCAGGCACGGCTTGCCACAACCGCGCCGGAAGCGCTTCTCGCGGACAGCCTTGATGCCTTCAACAGGCTCAGTGCCGGCGCGGCGACCAACAGCTATGGCGGTGACTGTCATAACTATGCGCTGCTGGCCGCAGGCCATCTCGATCTTGTTCTCGAAGACGGGCTGGCGACACATGACATCATGGGGGTGGTGCAGGTGATCCGCGCTGCCGGCGGTGTGGTCACCGACAAGGCCGGAGCGCCGGTATCTATGCGCGAGACGACGAGCCTGCTTGCCGCCGCGACCCCGGCGCTTCATGCCGAGGCGCTTGCCATCGTCAGGGGCAAGAGCTGACAGGGAGGGTAAGATGATCCGGATCGGCTTTTACGGGAATGCCAGTGCCATTGCCGACTGGGAATCCTCACTTGCCACAAGGCTGCCGGCATTCGAGATCAATGAGTTGCCGAGCGAGGCCGGCGCGGCAAGCGACGTCGCGCTTGTCTGGGCGCCGCCACCAAACGCTTTCGCCAATTGTACCAGTCTTCGCGGCATCATCATGCAGGGCCAGGGTGTCGACCATATGATGCGCGACAGCACCGTGCCGCGCGACATTCCGCTGGTGCGGCTGATCGATCCCGACATGGCCAACGCGCTCAGCCACTGGGCGATTCTGAACGCACTGGATTTCTGGCGCGACGGTGCCGCGTACCGTGCCCAGGAGGCAATGCGGGACTGGCGCTCGCTGCCGCAACGGCCGTCTACCGGGGGGCGTGTCGGCATCCTGGGCGTCGGCGCTATTGGCACGGTCATCGCGCGGCGGTTCGCGGCTTTGGGATTCAGCGTCCGCGGTTTTGCCAGATCACCGAAGCAGATTGACGGAGTCGAAATCTTTGTCGGTATGGACCAGCTTGCCGATTTCGCCGACGGGCTCGACATTGTCGTGTCAGTGCTGCCGCTGACCCCGCAGACAACCGGCATCATGAATGCCGGCTTTTTCGACCGGCTGGCGCCGGGGGCCTTCATCATCAATGGCGGGCGTGGCCCGCAGGTGAATGATGACGATCTTCTTGCCGCCCTTGATTCGGGCCGGCTTGGCGGGGCGGCGCTCGATGTGTTCGCGGTTGAACCGCTGCCGGACGAGCACCCGTTCTGGACGCATCCGAATGTACGGGTCTGGCCGCATGTGGCGGCGCAGACCAATGCCACCTCGGCAGCTGACCAGGTGGCGCAGGCGATCCTGCGGATGATGGCCGGCGAGGAGCCGGCGAACCGGGTCGACTGGACGCGCGGTTACTGACAGCACCTCGGTTTCAGCCGGCAAGGCTCTCGATATAGGTGAACAGCGCGCGAAGCCCCATCGCCTCGCCACCCTTCGGCCGGCCGGGGCGACCAGCCAGGTTCCACGCCATCACATCGATATGCGCCCAGTTCGTGTCTTTGCCAGCAAAGCGCCGCAGGAACAGCGCCGCGGTGATCGCCCCGCCATAGCCCGACGGGCCGGTGCTGGACAGCGCCACATGGCCGGCATCAAGATGACGCTCATAGGGCTCGAACAGCGGCAGCCGCCAGAGCGGATCGGCCGCCGCCGCCGCCGCCGCGAGGATGCCGGCGGCGGTGTCATCGCGGTTGGCGAACAGCGCCGGCAGTTCGGTGCCGAGCGCCACCCGCGCGGCGCCGGTCAGCGTGGCAAAGTCAATCATGAAGTCGGGCTCGTCCTCGCAGGCAAGCGTGATCGCATCGGCCAGGACAAGCCGCCCCTCGGCATCGGTGTTGCCAACCTCGACCGGCAGGCCGGCACGGGTGTCGATGACATCGAGCGGCCGCATCGACTTCGATGACACCGCGTTTTCCGCTGTCGGCACGAGAACCCGCAGCTGCACCGGCAGCCCGGCCATCATCACAGCGTTGGCAAGGCCAAGAACCGTTGCCGCGCCGCCCATATCCTTTTTCATCAGCTCCATCGCCTTTGACGGTTTCAGGTCAAGGCCGCCGGAATCAAAGGTGATCCCCTTGCCGATAAGGGTGATTTTCGGGCCGTTGTCACCCCAGCGCAGGTCGATCAGCCGCGGCGCGATCTCGGCGGCGCGCCCCACCGTGTCGATGGCGGGATAGTCGCTGGCAAGCGCCGCGCCGGCGGTGACCTCTATGACGGCATCGAACCGTTCGGCGAGATGACGTGCCGCCGCCTCAAGCCCGGCCGGGGTCATGTGATTTGGCGGCGCGTTGATCAGGTCGCGGCAAAAAGCGGTGCCGGTGGCCAGTCCGGTCACACGCCGGCGCGCCGCATCATCCGATATCGCGGCGAGGCTGAGTTCGCGAACGGCCCGTTCCGGCGCCTTCGCCTTGCGATAGGCGGTGAAGCGATATTGCGCCAGTGCCCAGCCAAGCCCGATCGCGGCAAGGTCAAGCGCCGGATCGCATGGCCCGGCCACAGACCAGCGTCCGGCCGGCAGCTGGGTGGCGATCGCGGCAGCATCCCAGATGGCGTTTGCCGGATCGACGATCCCGACAGCATCATCGCGGTCAGAATCCTGGCTAATAGCCGGCAGAAGACAGGCCTTGCCGGCTTTGGCGACAAAGTCGCTGGCGGCGATCCAGTCCCGCGTGGGCGCGTCGGCGTCGTCACGCCAGGCGTCATATTCCTGTGGTGTCAGCAGGCGCAGGGAGCGTGCGTCCAGGTCATCCGTGACAAGGCCGAGTTCATCTGGTTCGCGAAGCGGAAATCTGGTCATGAGTCATCCATCGGGTGTGGGGCAACGAGTGCGCGGACATGCCCCATGCGCATCTGCAAGGTAATTCCGCGCAAACCGAGATATATCGTAAAGGCGGCAAAAAGGCCATTCAGTCCAAGCCCGCCAAGCAGCAATATGGCAACAGCGAACAGCGCGGCCGAGACCAGCATCGCGTTGCGCATCTCGCGGCTTTGTGTGGCACCGATGAACACGCCATCCATCTGGAAGGCAAGGAAGGAGATCGGCGGCAGCAGCGCCGCCCAGTGCCAGTGCGCAAGTGTCAGGGCGGCGAGGTCCTGTTGCGAGGTCAGGAGACCGACAATCCACGGCCCGCCGAACCAGACAATCGCGCTGATCACAAGCGCCGTGCAGCCCGCCATGACATTGGTCCGGCGCACCACCCGGTCGAGCATCGGCAGATGGCGGCGTCCAACCGCCTCGCCGACAAGTGCTTCAGCCGCATGGGCAAAACCGTCCAGCGTGAAGCAGATCAGTCCGAACATGACGAGAATGAGCTGCATCGCGGCGAGCGACAGATCGCCGATATCTGCCGCCAGATTCAGCAGCACCGCCTCGCTGAGAAGGATCAGCACCGTGCGGATGGTGATATCGCCGCCAATCTCGAAAAACCGCAGAAAGGCCGCCGGATCGAACCAGGCCGGCCGGCGGGTGAAAATGCGCTGCCTGGCCCCGGCAAGAAGGTCGCGCCAGTGCCAGGATACCAGTCCAAGCGTTACCGCAAGCCCGGTCCATTGCGCGATGACCGAGGCCAGCGCCACACCCTCGATCGTCATCCCGAGGCCAAGCACGAAAAACAGGTTCAGCGCCAGATTGGCGAGGTTGATGAAAATGATCTGGACCATCGCCAGGCGCATCTGCTGGCGCCCGAAAATGCACCCCAGAAGCACCATGTTCGCCAGCGCCGCCGGCACGGCCAGAATACGGATGCCCACATAGTGCCGCATTAGCGATTCGACGGCCTCACTGGCGGTCAGCAGCGCGCCGGTAACCATATGCACGGCCGGTGTGGCGATGACAAAGATGACGCCAAGGCACAAGGCGAGGATCAAACCGCGGACAAGGTGGCTCTCGATCTCCCGCAGATCGCCCCGCCCCTGCGACTGGGCGACCAGCCCGGTCGTGCACATGCGCAGGAAGCCAAGCCCGAAATAGATGAAATTGAAGACCAGGCTGCCAAGCGCGACGCCGCCAACAAAGCTGGCATCATCAAGCCGCCCCATCATCGCGGTGTCGGCCGCGCCGACAAGCGGGAAGGTCACATTGGCGATAATGATCGGCCATGAAACGGACCAGAGATGGCGCCAGCCCGTCTGTTGCTGCCAGGGGCGATTGCCAGCATTTCCTGCGGAGATGTCGGTCATGATCCCATTGCCGGATGGTGACGGGATGCCACCCTACATCTGGCGATCCATGCAGGCAATTGATATGGCAAACAGGCCGAAAAAATGCTTTAACCGTCTGGCGGTCACCTGCTGCACAGGCGACCGGCCATCCGGAGGATCGTCCGTGACCGTGCCATTCAAAAAATCGGCATTGCTGCTGGTGCTGGCATGTCTTGCCGTCGCCGTGCTGATTGGCCACCAGACCGTGCCGCCAATGGACCGCGACGAGTCACGCTTTGCCCAGGCCAGCAAACAGATGGCGCAGACCGGCGATCTTGTCACCATCCGCTTTCAGGATGAATTGCGGGCGAAAAAACCGGCCGGCATCTACTGGCTTCAGGCCGCCTCGGCATCGCTGTTCGGCGAGGAAGACATCGCGTCCTACAGGCTGCCGAGCCTGCTGGCCATGTTGCTGGCGGTCTATGGCACCTACCGCATTGCGCGAACACTCTACAAACCGCCGCGCGCGGTGCTGGCTGCCGCCGCCTGTGGCGGCGCTCTGGTCGTTTTCGCCGAGGCGCATCTGGCGAAGACGGATTCGGTGCTGATGCTGCTGTGCCTGATGCAGCAATTCGGGCTGATGCAGATTTACCGGGCATGGCAGCATGGACGCCGGCTTTCCTATCATTCCTATCTGTGGGTATGGCTGCCAATGGCGGCGGCGGTGCTGGTCAAGGGGCCGGTGGCGCCGCTGCTGGCACTGACAACCGTCGCCGCGCTGTCGGCCTGGCATCGCAATCTCACATGGCTTCGCATGTTGCGGGCCGGCCGCGGCCTGTTGATCCTGTGTCTTGTGACGCTTCCCTGGGCGGTGCTGGTGACACTGGCGACTGACGGGGCGTTTCTTGATATTGCCATTCGCGGTGATTTCCTCGCGAAGGTGCAGAGCGAACAGGAATCGCATGGTGCGCCGGTCGGCATCTATCTTGTTCTGGCAACGATCCTGCTCTGGCCGGCCAGCCTGTTGCTGCCGCGCGCCATCAGCCAGATGCCATTGTTGCTGTCGCATGTCGAAAGCCGGTTCCTGCTGGCCTGGATCCTGCCCTTCTGGGTGGTGATCGAATGCGTGCCGACGAAATTGCCGCATTACCCGCTGCCGGTGGTGCCGGCGATTATGGCGCTTCTTGTCTGCGCTGTTGACGCGCCGCTTGCCGGCCAGGCGAAAGGTGGCATGCGGGCTGTGGCACGGCGTTGGCTGGCGCTTGCCGGCGAGGCTGTGATGCTTGCCACCGGACCGGTTCTCGTCGCCTGTTTTGCCTGGGCCGCCCTCACCTATGGCGGGGTGACTGGCGGGCGGGCATTCGCCTTTGCGCTGCTATGCGTGCTGATGGCCGGGCTGGCGCTGTGGCAGGGCATTGTCTGGCACCGCCAGGGTGGCATCCGGCCGGTGGCAATGGTGATTGCCGCCGGCGCCATGATGAACCTGATCGCCATTGGCGGGTTGATCCCATCCTTGTCGCGCATTCATCTGGCGCGGTCCATTGACACCATCATAACCGAGGCCGGCATATCGCCGCCGGCGATCGCCGCCGCCGGGTTTCACGAACCCTCGCTGGTCTTCCAGCTCGGGCGCGATCTGCTGCTTGTCGATGGTGGCGAGGCGGCGCTGTTCCTCGCCGAGGCACCGGGCGGTCTGGCCATTGTCGAGCGTGACCAGCAGACGGCTTTCCTCGAAATGGCCGACAGTCTGGGGCTGAAAGTCGAGGCATTCCAACAGATCGAGGGTTTCAACATGTCAAAGGGCAGGGATGTGTTAATTTTCCTTTATCGCGCTGATGCGTTTCCTGCCGCTGCCGAGTGTGCCTCCATGACCCCAACCAAGGCCGACGCCAATCCGCCATCCGCGATCGAGATCTCGGTGCTTGTGCCAGTCATGAACGAGGCCGGCAATATTCGTCCGCTTGTCGAGGAAATCACAACCGCACTGGCCGGACGGCGGTTCGAGATCATCTATGTCGATGATGCCAGCACCGATGGCAGTCCGGCCGAACTTGCCGCTTGCGTTGCCGATGTTCCTGAATTGCGCGTGCTGCGCCACCGGAACCGCGCCGGACAGAGTGCGGCCATTCGCTCGGCCCTGTTGACGGCGCGTGGCAATCTGATCGGGGTTCTTGACGGCGATGGCCAGAATGTACCGGCCGATCTGCCGGCGCTTGAAGCCGCGCTGATCGAACATACCGGCGAGACGGGCGGCGTCGGCATGGCCGCCGGCATTCGTGCCCGGCGACAGGACAGTCCGATGCGGCTGTTCGCCTCGCGCGCGGCGCGCTGGATCCGGCGCAGCCTGCTTGCCGACACCCATCCTGACAGCGGTTGCGGGATCAAGGTGCTGCACCGCGCGCTGTTCCTGCAGCTTCCCTTTTTCAACCATATGCATCGCTTCATGCCGAGTCTGGTGCGGCGGCATGGCGGTCTGGTGATCGGTGTTGACGTGGCGCATCGTCCGCGTCTTCGCGGCACATCCAAATACCGGATTCTCGACCGTCTGCTGGTCGGGATCAGCGATATCTTCGGCGTGATCTGGTTGCTTCGCCGCGCCCCGCGCCAGGGTGAGGTGACCGAGGTCACGGCCAACAGGAAGGACACCGGCGGATGATTGCCTTTCTCTCAGCGCAGATCGAGGCCGGCGCGCGCGCCTTTGCCAGCCTTCTTGTCACCATCCTGCCCTTTCTTCCCGACAGCCTTGTCACCAATCCGGAACGGATCATGATCGTTGTCGGCTTCGCCGGCCAGGGCCTGTTCGCGATGCGTTTCATCATCCAGTGGCTGTCTTCTGAGAAGCAGGCGAAATCGGTGATCCCGATCGCCTTCTGGTATTTCTCGATCGGTGGCGGCGCGGTGCTGCTTCTCTATGCGATCTGGCGGCAGGACCCGGTGATCATCTGCGGTCAGGGCCTCGGGCTGTTCATCTATCTGCGGAACCTCTATTTCATCCGCCGTGACACCTCCTCCGGCAGCGACTGACCCTCTCAGAGGGTGGTTTCACCCATTTCCATGATCATGGCCCATTGGTCGGCGGTCACCGGCGTTATCGACAGCCGTGACTGGCGGACAAGCGCCATTTCGGCAAGACGCTCATCGGCCTTGATCTCGGCCAGTGTGACCGGCCGAGACATGCTCTTGACGGCTTTCACCGTGACCATGCCAAAACGCCCGCTGCCGTCGGTCGGGTCGGGATGATAAAGCTCGATGACCTCGACGATGCCGACAATCTGCTTTTCGTTCACCGAATGATAGAAGAAGGCAAGATCGCCGATTTCCATGGCCTTCATATTGTTCGACGCCTGGTAGTTGCGCACGCCATCCCATCCTTCGCCCTCGTCACCCTTCGCCTGCTGGTCATCCCATGACCAGCTCGAGGGTTCCGATTTCATCAGCCAGTAATGCATCCTGTCCTGCCTTTCCGCCATGCCGCCCGGCATGGCTATCCGTAGAGCCGAGGTCGCTCGGCCGCTATTCAATGCCGGCGCGCCGCGCCAATAGCCCGGCCACCACGGCGTGCAGCCCAGCACCCTGATTGACAACGCTGTCGACCCCGGCGGTGATCGGGAGATCGACGCCTAGCTCGTGGCCGCGCGCCGCCAGCGCTGCCACGCTGTGACGCCCCTCGGCCAGTTCTGCCGATGGTGTCTCGCCGCGACCGAGGGCCAGCCCATAGGCCATGTTGCGGGAATGCGGGCCGGCACAGCTCAAGGCCAGATCGCCGGCTCCGGACAGGCCGTAAATGGTGTCGGGCTTTGCGCCGGCTGCGGCGGCGAGGCGTGCCATTTCGGCAAGTCCGCGGGTGATCAGCGCCGCCCGCGCATTGTCACCAAGGCCGAGACCGGCGGCGCAGCCGGCGGCGATGGCGATGACATTCTTCATCGCGCCGCCAATGGCGACGCCGGTCGGGTCGTGATTGGCATAGACACGAAGATGGCTTCCGGAAAAGGCCTGCTGGATGGCGGCGATGGCCTGTTCATCCCTGCTGGCGGCGGTGATGGCGGCGGGAAGCCCGCGCATCACCTCATCGGCGAAGGTCGGGCCGGAGAGGATCACATGCGGTGTAGCGGGAAGCATCTGCCCGGCAAGTTCCGGCATCAGAAGCGGAGTCCCGCTCTCCATCACCAGACCCTTGGCGCACAGCACAACAGGTGTCTGCGTCGTTGTCATCGGCGTGGCGTGCGCCGCAATCAACTGCAGGGCGGCGGCGGTTGCGGCAACCGGCACGACGACCAGGATCATGTCGGTATCCGACAGCATGGCCGGATCGGTGGTGGCGTCGAACGGGTCAAGTGGCGGCAGATCGGCAAGCTGTCGACAGCGGCCGCTGGCCAGCATATCGGCGGTGGCCTGATCGCGCACCAGCAGCGTCGGTGCGGCGCTGCCACAGCGCAGCGCATGGGCAAGCGCGGTGCCCCAGCTGCCGCCTCCGATGATGGTGGTGCGGATCATGCCCGCACCCCGCGGCCCGGCGGTGGCGCTGCATCGGGATCAAGTGGCCATCGCGGGCGTGGCGCAAAGTCCAGCCGGTCCGGAGCCTGCCGCCGTTCAAGTGCCGCCCAGGCAATCATCGCGGCATTGTCGGTGCACAGCCAGGCCGGGGGAACGACGAGGCCGAATCCCGCCTCTGCTGCTTCGGTCTCCAATCTGTCGAAGATGGCCCGGTTGGCGGCGACACCGCCAGCAATGACCAGTGTCGCGGCGCCATGCGTGGCGGCAAAGCGGATCATGGCGCGGCGCGCCCGGTCGGCAAGGCAATCGGCGATCGCCGCCTGCAGCGATGCCGCCAGATCGGCCGGCGTGGCATCGTCACCCGCACCCGCAAGCGCGGCATGCCGGGTGGCCACGGCGGTCTTCAGTCCGGAAAAGGAAAAATGGCAGTGATCGGCCCCCTTCAGCGGCCGTGGCAGCCGGACCCCGGCGGCATTGCCCGCCACCGCCAGCTGTTCGATCGCCGGGCCGCCCGGATAGCCAAGCCCCATAATCTTGGCGCTCTTGTCGAAGGCCTCGCCGGCCGCGTCATCCATCGTCGTGCCATAACGTTCATAGTCCCCCGGCCCATGAACGGCCAGAAGCTGTGTGTGGCCGCCCGAGACAAGCAACAGCAGATAGGGAAACGTCACTGGCGCGACCAGCCGCGGGCTCAGCGCATGGCCCTCAAGATGATTTACCGCGTAATAGGGGATGTCACGGGCGGTCGCGATGGCCTTTGCCGTCACCGTCCCCACGACAACGCCGCCGATCAGACCGGGCCCGCCCGTCGCGGCCACCCCGTCGATCGCCTCGATGCCGATACCGGCCGTAGCAAGGGCGGCATCGATCACCATATCGATGGCGTCAAGATGCGCCCGTGCGGCAATCTCCGGCACCACCCCGCCATGCGCGGCATGGATGTCCATCTGCGAGGCCACCTCGCTGGCAAGGATGGTGCCGTTTGCGGCCACGATAGCGGCCGCGGTTTCATCACAGCTGCTTTCGATGCCAAGCATCAGGAAGGTGTCGTTCATCAGGAAGGTGTCGTTCATCAGGGGGGTGTCCCTATTGTGCCGTCGGCCCCGGATGATAGGGCATTGCCGCCCGGTTGATAAGTCCCGGCACCGGTGGCTTTTTATTTTGCAACTGTGGCGACCGGGCTTTATTACAGGCGCCTATGACAAACCCGTCCGACATCTTTGCCGCGCGCCCGCTCATTCTGGGAAGCCGCGCCTCGGCGCTGGCGCTGGCGCAGGCCGATATCGTCCGCGATCTTCTGGCGCCGCTGCCAACCGACATCCTGTCACTGACGACGCGCGGTGACCGGATTCTGGACCGTTCGCTTGCCGATGCCGGTGGCAAGGGGCTGTTCGTCAAGGAACTTGAACGACAGCTTCTTGATGGCAGTTGCGATGCGGCGGTTCATTCGATGAAGGATATGGAAACCGTGTTCGCCGAGGGCACCACCATCGCCGCGGTGCTGCCGCGCGAGGACCGGCGCGACGCGCTGATCGGACCGTTTGCGACGATTGACTCGCTGCCTCGCGGCGCGGTGGTCGGTACCGCCTCGGTAAGGCGCCGGGCGCTGTTGCACCATTACCGTCCGGATTTGCGGATCGAACTGCTGCGTGGCAATGTCAATACCAGGCTGGCGGCACTCGAGGCCGGTCGCTACGACGCCATCATTCTTGCCATGGCCGGGCTGCGGCGGCTGGCGCTTGACGTGCCGCACACGCCGCTTGATCCTGCGGTCATGCCGCCGGCAGCGGCGCAGGGGGCGCTGGCGATTCAGGTTCGCGGCGGTGATGATGACCGCGCCCGCGCCGTGGCGGTGGTGATCGCCGGTCTGACCTGCGAACGGGCCACGGCCGAGGTCATGGCAGAGCGCGCCATGCTGGCGCATCTCGACGGGTCCTGCCACACCCCGATCGCCGCCAGCGCCACACTCGATGACAGTGGCGTGCTGCATCTCGACGGCATGGTGCTGCGTCCCGACGGCACGGCGGCGCACCGCGACTCAGAGACGGCGCCACGGCAAGATGCGGTGGCACTTGGCCGGCAACTTGGCGCCAGGTTGCTCGAGGCGGCCGGGGGCCGGGATTTTCTCGCCTGAGGAGATGATGGCTGGAGATGATGGCTGGAGATGATGGCTGACCTGGCGGGTGACAGACGATGACCGACCTCATCCTGACAGTACGTTCGGTGCCTGATGCCGACGCCGATGTCGCCGCCCTTCGCCGCCGCGGCGTGCCGGCGATGGTGGCGCCGGTCATGACAGCCATCTGTCCTGACGACATCGTGCTGCCGGCCGCCGGATCGGTTGGCGGGTTGATCTTCACAAGCCGCCACGCCATTGCCGGGTTTCTGGCACTGTGTGGAGGCGTGGTGCCGCCAGAGTGGTGCCGCCTGCCTGTGTTCGCCGTCGGCCGCGCCTCCGGGCGTGTGGCCCGCGCGGCAGGCTTCACCGATGTGACAATCGGGACCGGTGGCGGGGCCGGCCTGGTGCCGCTGATCCTGGCCCGGTTTCCGGCGCATCGCGAGATGACCGACGCGCCGCTGCTCTGGCCCTGTGCGGTGAATCGCGGCTTTGACATGAAAGCGGCGCTGGCACCGCGGATCGATGTGACCCTGCTGCCGGTCTATGAGATGAAACCGGTGTCGGCGTTCGATGACAGGGCGTTCGCGGCGATTGATCAGGGGCGCGTCGGCGCGGTGATCCTGATGTCGGCACGCTCGGCGCGCCTGTTTCGTGATATGCTGGTGCGGTATGATCTGGACGCGCGTGTCACCGAGATGGCGCTGATCGCCGGCAGCACCGCTATCGCCGCTGCGGCAGGGGCCGGCTGGAAAGAGGAATTTGTCGCCAGACGATCAACGCGCGCACGGCTTTTAGCCATCGCTGCTTTGTTCTATCATCGCCGGATGACAGGGCGTTGATGACACGTCATGTCCGGACAGCCATGATCAGCCAGCCATGATCATACAGCCATGTCGATATAGGGGCCTGACAGCGCCATGACCGTCAAAAAGACCTCTGACACCGATCCCGAGATAATCGAGGGTGTCGCCATTGAAACGCCCGCCTCCGTGGCCGGCCGACGGCGCTCTGCCGGCCGTGGCAAAGCGCGCGCCAGCGATGCGACATCCGGGACAAGTTCCGCCGGCGCGGCGGCCGGCAAAGCGGCGCCGGACGACACCAATGCAGACGGGTCCATGAAAGGATCGCCAGACAGCGCAACACCGGCAAAAACGCCTGCCCGGCGTGCCAGCCTGGCGGTCATGCTTGGTGCCGCCGCCGCGCTTCTGGTGTTTGCCGGGATCGCGATCCAGCAATGGATGATGGCGCGCCAGGAAGGCCATTATCAGGCCGAGATCGAGGCGTTGGTGGCGCAAATCGATACCACAAACGACATGCTGGCGCGTGCGCAGGCCGAAATTCTTGTCATGAAGACGAAACAGGATGATCTGGCATCGCGTCTTGCCGGGTTCGAGAACGCCCTGCCAGAGGATCCGGCCGAGGTGCTCGCTGCCCTGTCGGCGCGTCTCGACACACTGGCCGCCGATCTGGAATCAAGGCCAGCCGCCAGCAACACTGCGTCACCGCGATTCGAATCAGACCTTGTGCTGGCGCAGGCCGGCCTGGGCGCGGCAACGGCCATGAATGCGGGCAATCTTGAGGGAGGCGATCCGGCGCAATGGATGCCGGTGCTCCGCGAGCTTGCCTCGGCCGGGCTTGATGTTGGCGATCTGTCCCGTCTTGAGGCGGTGCTGATCCCGCCCCCGGTTCCGGTAGCCCGGCTGCTTGCCGAAGGTAGTGGTCTTGCCGCTGGGATCGGGCAGGAGAGGAGCGGTGTATCCGGTTGGTGGCAGGACACATCCGGCATGATCGCCGGGTTCATCCGGCTCCGCCGCAGCGATGATGCGCCATCTGCCGCCGGGGGTGCCGCCGGGGCCGCAACACCGATGGATGATTTTGCACGCGCTCTTCGCACCGAGAGGCTTGCCGCGGCGCTTGCCGCCAGCCACCGGATCACACCGATGCCTGACGGTCTCGCCGAATGGCAGGCGCGGGCACAAAGGCGTCTTGATCTTGACGCCGCGCTGGCGGCGCTGATGGCGCATATGACAGCGCATCTCGTCTCGGCCGGGGCGGCAGGCTGATGTTCGCGCGCCTTCTCGGGCTTGTCGTTCTTGTTCTTGCCGGCGCCGCGCTGGCAAGCTGGCTTGGCGCGCAGCCGGGCATGCTGCAGCTTGAATGGCTGGGATGGCAGCTTGAAATGCGCACCAGCCTTGCGGTGGCGATCCTCGTTATTCTGGCGCTGGCGCTGCTGTTCATCGACCGGCTGTTTCGCGGGTTGCTTGGCCTGCCGTCATGGCTTGGTCGCAACCTGACAAGGCGGCGCACCGAATCCGGCCACCGCGCGCTGACACTCGGGCTGATGGCGGTGTCGGTTGGCGAGCCGGATGAGGCACGGCGCCAGGCGGCCCGCGCGCAAAGGCTGCTTGCCGCCCCGCGACTGACCGACCTTTTGTCGGCGCAGGCGGCGCATATGTCGGGTGACCACAAGGCCGCCGGACGCTATTTCACCTCGCTGACGCGCGACCCGGATACAGCCTTCCTTGGTCATATCGGCCTCGCCAGGCTGGCGCTGGAGAATGACCAGCCGGAGCAGGCGCTGGCGGCGGCGCGGCGGGCGCTGGATCTTCGCCCGAAATCCGCCCTTGCGGCCCGCCAGGTGATGATGCTCGAGGCTGAACGTGGCAACTGGTCGGCGGCGCTGCCGGCGCATGCCGTTGTCGCGGCGGCGGACCCGGGTGACGATGCGGCGACGCAGACGGGGCTGGGGCGGCAAAGGGCAGCGCTTGCCTATCTTGATGCGCTGGCCGGGCTTGAACGGGGGGCGGACCCGAAGTCCCGCCGCAGCGCTGCTGCCGGGCTTGAGGCCGCCTTGACCGCAGTGCCGGAATTCTGGCCGGCAGCCATGCAGCTCGCCGCGCTCCATGAAGAGGCTGGCAGCCCTCGCAAGGCGGTGAAGTGGCTTGAAACAGCTTTCCGGTCGATGCCGCATGACGATCTTGCGGTGCGGCTGCGGACGCTGTGGAAGACAAATGATGGTGCTTATATCGCCAAGCTGATCAAGCTGATCCCGAAAGGCGAGCCGCGTGCCGCCGAAGGGCGGCGGGTTGTCGCCGGTGCGGCGCTGGCGCACGGCCTTGTTGGTGAAGCGCGCCGCCTTCTGGAGGAGATTGAGCCGGTGGACCGTGACGCCGCCGCCTGGCGCCTGATTTCGCGGCTTGCCGCCGAGGCTGGAGACAGCAGGGCGGAAACGGACGCGCTGCGCGAGGCTGGCGAGGCGCCGCGACCGCGATGCTGGCAATGCACCGCATGTCAGCTTGTCCATGAGTCCTGGCGGGGCCATTGCGCTGGCTGTGCCGGGTTCGCCACGCTGGAATGGCGGCGGCCCGACGGGGTAACGCCGTTGCTGCCGCCATCATCAACCGCCGATGGCAAGACAGCAGGCGTGAACAAGCCTGATTGAACCGGCAGGTGAAAGCCGCTATAAGCGCTGCCAATGCCCGCTTAGTTAAATGGTATAACAGGTCATTCGTAATGATTAGTTGGGGGTTCGATTCCCTCAGCGGGCACCATTTACCGTGTTTCACCTGCCATAAAGCACCTTGATTCAAGCAGTTGGTCAATCACTGCTGAATTGGGTAGGCCGCATGGTAGGTCAAATAAACCATCATCTTTATCGTAAACGTGGCTTTTACTACTTCTCCCGGCGGGTGCCGAAGGATGTACAGCCATTGCATGGCAAGCCCGGCATCGTGCTTGCGCTGAACACGCGCAGCCGTGCCAAGGCACTCAAATACTCTCAGGTCATATGTCAGCGGTTGGATGAACGCCGGCTTCCCATGCGTCTTGATGCGATGGGGCCAGGCAATGTGCTTGTTGATGATGTGAAGCAGGAGACTGCATCTTTGCTGTCAGAGGCCGTTGCGCAGTACCTTCAGCTAAAGGGCATGCTGCGAAATCGACAGACTCCGTCGCCTTTGGCAAGCCTGCCTTCTATCAGCAGGTGGAACGCAGCCTTGCTGATGCCTATGGCCATGCGGCGGCGGTGATGGTGGAGAACATGCTGGCGAATGACGCCGAAGAGGGGATTGCTGTCTTTATCGAAAAGTGTGCCCCGAGCTGGACTGACAGCTAGCCTTGTCCGCCAAGCGTCACCGGATGGCCATGCGGTGTCGCCAGATAGGCCTCGGTCCAGGCCACCATCATGGCGCTGATCTCGTCCTCACCGGTAACGCCCCCTTCCGCCAGAAGTCTTTGCAGCGCGGCAAGCCAGGCGGTGTAATAGTCATCTCCGCCATCCAGATTGCCGGCCCGGCTGTTATCGGCAAGCGCTCTCGCCAGGCTGTCGGCCCATTCGGTCCAGCTGAACAGGCCACGTTCATGAAGATGCACGGTCAGCGCAAAGGCGGCGGCATGCCAGGGCTGTTCGAAAGGCTGTTCAGGGCGCGGCGCGGTCTGGCTCATGCCGGCTCCAGATAGCCTTCCCACAGATCAAGCCGCACCTCGTCATGCGGGGATTCAGCATGCTGCCACAGATCGCCGGCAGCAAAGCTGACCGTGTAGAGATGCTGCGGGGCCTCACCATTGAAATGGGCGTTGCTGTCGGGAAAGACATGCGCGCCGTGATGCAGAACAACGGTGCCGACGCGGCCGGCGGCATAGGCGGGAAGGCGGGTATGGCCACCATTCTGCATCCGGTTGCCGGCAATCGCGCTGGTCCGCACCTGCGCGCCGAGCGCAAAAGCCGGGCCATCGCTGCTGTCACGCGCTGACGGGCCGCCACTGCGAAGCGCCGTTTTTACCCGCGCGGCATCAAGGCGGCGCGCAGCAAGGTCATCCGGTGCCGGCGCGTCACTCCGGCCGGTGGCGATTTCCTCGGGGCTGGCAATGCCATGTTCGACCAGAAGATTGGCAAGGCCGGCAAGCCATTTTTCGTAATAGCCGAATCTGGCATAATCCGCCGGTGGCAAGCATTCCTTCACATGCCGCGAGGCATCGATGTTCCATTTGCCAAGCGCGCCGGCCGCCACCGTCAGGGCGAGGGCGCGCCCATGCCAGTCTTTGGCAAAGGTGCGGGACTCATCATCCTCACGCGGCACTGGACCATCGCCGAAGCGCCCGCCCATGTCATGGATGCGGGTCATGCCGTTGTCCCGGCAGAATGTGGCAGGCCGGTGCCGATCATCGAATCACGGGTAACAAGGCGGGCAAGCGCGGTTTCATCTAGACCTTCGGTTCCGTCCGGCCGCATCGGCAGCACCAGATAGCGGATCTCGGCTGTTGAATCCCACACCCGCACCGCGGTCCCCTCGGCAAGGGTGACGCCGAATTCGGCGAGGACAGTGCGCGGCTCCCGCACCGCGCGGGCCCGGTAGGAATCGGATTTATACCATCCCGGCGGAATGCCAAGTAGCGGCCAGGGGTAACAGCTGCAGAGCGTGCAGACGACAAGGTTATGGGTGTCAGGCGTGTTTTCCACCACCACCACATGCTCGCCCTGGCGGCCGCCATGGCCAAGCTCGGTGATCACCCGGTCAGCATCGGTCAGCAAAGTGGTGCGGAATTCGGGATCGTTCCAGGCGCGGGCGACAAGGCCGGCCCCGATCTGCGGACCAATATCGCGCTCATAAAGGTCGATGATGGCGTCCAGCGCGGCCGGGTCGATCAGCCCTTTTTCGACCAGAATTGTCTCCAGCGCCTTCACCCGAAGCGCGGGTTCGGACGGCAGAAGGCTGTGCGGGTTATCGTCGTGATGATCATGCGGCATGGCGTCATCCTGCGCCGGTTTACGGGCCCCTGTCCAGCGCCCGGTATTGGCCCGAAAACATGTCGTGCTTGACCTGTTCAGAATACAAAGATCTGTGAAATCGAATCTTCCACTGTCCAAGGTTAACCTCGGCGGTGCGACTGGACAACAATTTGATGGAGAACATTCAGCCCACAGTCGCTGAACCCGGTGAAAGGAATTGGCAAATAACTGAGGGGATATTGATCAATGAAGTCTTTCTTCAACTCATCCAACCTGATGTCATCGATATGCAGATTGGCCGCTTCGGCCAGCCTCATGCCTGTGTCAGATATCAGGGCAATCAGCCAACGCATGTCATCATCATGCTCCATCCATGACTGCTGTATCTGCCTGTTTGATCAGGGTTGGCACTGGCAGGGGATGTCAGCTCGAGATACTGGTCAAATGCATGGGACATATCCGAATTCAGAGGTACGGTGTGTGATCCTGAACTTTGGAAGATGAGGCTATGATTTCCAGACTGCGACGCAAATTGCTCAAGAGTTCGGCAATGGTGTTGGTTTTGCCCGTCTGCACGTTCGTGTCGAATGCCCACTCAAGCCGTGACAACCCATTTTGGCCTCTCATTGACGTGTTGAGGTCAATCGGGAAACCTGTATGCGCAGAGGCAGCCGGAAGCTTGTCAGACAAGAACGCCGCGGACAAAAACTACAGCCTTCATTTGCGTAATGCCGGTCTGAACTCTGAAGATGCAGGGCAAATCGGGCAGTCCATGAGGGAGGTCCATGCGCGGCATGACATCCGGCTCGACTCCTTCAGTGCGAGTTACAATGAAGGCCTTGGCAAAAAGGGGGTGGCGCATCTGCTCACCAATCTGCCTGATCATGTTGGGGAACTTGGTTTGGTCGGCTGCAATCTGGATGATGCCAGTGCCAGTTTGATTGTTGATTTTATGTCGCGTAGCCAAAGCCTTCGGATGGTTTGCGTGGAAGATAACAATTTTTCGGTATCTGCAAAGGCCGACATCACCAAAGTCGGGGCAAAGCTGGATGGCTGTGTGACGATTGTCTGAATTGCCCGAATGGTCATGACCATCGGCAGGCGCATGAGATCGGCCAACCCGTCAGCCATGACAGCAGCCCTCCCCATCAGGCATCTTCTCCTCTCGCTTGACAAGCTGGAACCGCCGCGTGCCGATATCATCAGGATTGAAATCTCGATTGAGACATGAGCCGCGCGCTATTTGCACAGACGCCCGCGACAAATCTCAGAGTTTCATCACGGTCGCTTCCAGAACCGACTCCCACGCCCCGGGTGCGGGTTGGCGGCAGAGCGTCATGTTCGGGTACCAGCCTGTTGTGTGACCCGCGAGACCCCACCGCCAGTCCGGTATGTAGGGCAGGAGAACGAAACTTCGCAGGCCCAGCGCGCCAGCAAGATGCGCTACGCTCGTGTCGACAGTCAGTATGGCATTCAGAGTGCTGCAAAGACCAGCCGTGTCGGCAAAGTCTTCAAGCTCCGGTGTCTCGACCTTAAGTGCCGGCGCCGCATCAATCAGCGCTCTTTCCTCGTCAGTGACATCCTTCTGCAGCGCTACATAATCAGGGCCCTGAGGAAGATGGTGAAGGAGGCGCTGTAGACCGATGCTACGATTATGGTCATTGACGTGGGTAGGACTGCCACGCCACACGAGGCCAATGGGCCTGGCACCGCCGGGGACACACTGATCTGCCCATTTCGCCGCGGCTTCGGATGGCGCTGTCAGGTAGGTCCTGGAAACTGGCAACTCGGTCCAGCGCGAGGCTGTCAGATGCGCGAGGCTCATCAGCGAACATTGATATTCGCCGCGCACCCGTGTCGCCAGCCGCCCTGTCTGGTTGTTGGTGAACTCGATGAACTCGATGTCAGGGAAACTCGCGGCGAACAGGCCTTTAAGCCCGCGTTGGACGAGTACCGTGATTCGTGTCGCCGCCGGGTCGAGAAGACTGATGAAGCGCAACATCATGATGCTGTCGCCAAGCCCCTGTTCGGCATGAATGATCAGCCTCTTGCCGGCGAGTGAAGCAACGCCGTCCCAGGCTGGTTCGGGCCCGTTATACATGACCCTGATCTGACCCGGCAGGCGTAGCCGCCATTCCGCCGCCTCGAGGCCGGCCTTCACATCGCCTGCGAGGAAATGCGGCAGCGACTTCAGATATTGTGGCTCCGGATTGACCGGGGCCTTTGCTATCGCCCGATCGAACCAGGTCATTCCGCGATCCAGCGCATGGGAATGAACATGGCACAACCCGATATTGCACATTGTGGATATATGGTCGGGCCGCAGCCGATGCGCCCGTTCATAGTATGCCAACGCCTCTTCCGGCCTGGCATTGTCGCGGCAGATATTGCCGAGGTTGAAGATGGCATCGAAATGATCGGCGTCGAGCTCAAGAACACGCTCGAAACACTCACGCGCCGCGTTATGCTTCTTCAAGGCCCGGTTGGCAGTGCCAAGATAGAAGATGGCCGTGACGTTCGTCTCGTCCCGTTTCACCAGATTTCGAAAATAGCTTGCCGCCTGCTCCGCCATACCTGTCTTCAGACAGGATTCACCAAGCTTCTGGAGGGTGGGGAGATCATCTGGTCGGCGTTTCAGTATCGCCCTGAATTGTGTTGCAGCTTTGTCAAAGTCGCCAGCCTGAAAATAGAGATTGGCAAGGTTGTGACGCGCCGAGTTCAGTCTGGGGTCAAGGCGGATCGCTTCACTGAGGTGGCGTTCCGCAAGGGCGAAGTCCCCTGTCGCGGCAAAGGCCGCACCGGCTAGATCGTGCAGGCCCGGCACCTTGCGGTGCTTCTTTATCAGCGGCATCACCGCCTTGATCACCAGGCTGAACTTGCCCTGTTGAAACAGTGCCAGCAACTGTGTGATGTCCGTCTGGTTCAACGCCATGAAAGAGCACCTATGAGAATCTGCAATAACCTGTCTGACGGCAGGCGCACCGCCATGTCGCAAACTAGACGGTGCAGTGTCGGAAATCCAGTTGTGCGCCATCGGTCCCTCCAACATCGATTTGCCCAGTTCGGGCCGGCAATATTTCGCGGCACCCCGTCGAATCCGGCAGGCCACCATCCTGCGTGCGGGTGCAGGACCGAGTAAATTATTTCATTGCAGTGCAACTCCGGGCCGGACTCGGTCGTAACGTTACTGTAAAATTTCACAGGCAAGATTCTCCATTACACATAACCCAAGAGGCATGATCATCATGAAAACTCGCACAACCCCACGCAGTCTCGGCGGGTTGCTGCAACGCATTGGCGTTGCCGCGGCTGTCGTTGCGGCCTTTATGTCTAACGCGGCACTGGCCGGCGATCTGAAAATCCTGCATATCAATGACCACCATTCGCATCTGAAGCCGGATGGCCGGATGAGCCTTGATCTGGATGGCAAATCCACCCGCGTGCGGTCCGGTGGTATGCCCGCCGTCGTTGCCAAAATGAAACAGCTTGAGGAAGGCGCCGGCAACAATGTGCTGAAGCTTCACGCCGGCGACGCGGTGTCGGGATCACTGTTTTTCACGCTGTTCAAGGGTGAGGCGGACGCGGCGCTGATGAACGAGATCTGTTTCGATGCCTTTGCCCTTGGCAATCATGAATTCAATGAGGGTGATACCGGTCTGGCAAAGTTCCTCGATTTCCTGAAATCAGGTGACTGCCAGACGCCGGTTCTGGCCGCCAACATCAAGCCGGAGGTCGGTGTCTCGGCACTGACGCCGACCAGCGCCACCGATTATATCCAGCCCTATACCGTCATGCAGATCGACGGCATGAAAGTCGGTATCATAGGCATCGACATCGTCCGCAAGACCAAGCTGTCCTCCAGCCCGGATGAAACAACGATCTTCCTTGATGAAGCCGAAACGGCGCAGAAAATGGTCGATGAACTGACCGTATCGGGAATCGACCACATCATCCTGCTGACACATTATGGCTACAGGAACGAGCTTGAGCTCGCTGCCAAAATCGATGGTGTGGATGTGATCATCGGTGGTGATTCGCATACCCTGCTTGGTGATTTTGACGATCTTGGCCTGAACGCCGCCGGCCCGTACCCGACAATTGTGACCGGTGCAGGTGGAAAGTCGGTCTGCGTTGCCACCGCCTGGCAGTACAGCCAGATTGTCGGCGAGCTGGATCTGTCCTTCAACGACGCTGGCGAGATCGAATCATGTAGCGGCACCCCGCATATGATGCTGGCGGACAGCTTCAAGCGCAAGAATGCCGATGGTGACCGGGTCGAGATCGAGGGTGCGGCGCGTGACGCTGTCTATGCGGCCATCAAGGCCGACCCGAAATTGTCGATTGTGACCGAGGATGCGGATGCCGCTACGCTTCTCGAGACTTTCAACGTCAAGGTCGAGGAGATGCGTGCGATCAAGATTGGCGAGGTTGCCGAAAACCTGTGCCTTGCCCGCATCCCGGGTGACGGCCGCTCGAAGATCTGTTCGCCCGAGGAAACCGCACGCAACGGGTCGGACATCTCGATGCTTGTCGCCCATGCCTTCCGCGAGATGGCGAAGACAAGCGACATCGCGATCCAGAATGGCGGCGGTGTGCGCACCGACATCGCCCGCGGCGACCTGACGATGGGCGATGCCTATAAGCTGCTTCCCTTCGCCAACACGCTTGTCGAGATGGACATGACCGGTGCCGAGATCAAAGCCGTTCTGGAAGAGGCGCTTGACTATGCCCTGCAACCTGACGGGTCGACTGGCGCCTATCCCTATGCCGCCGGGCTTCGCTGGCATGTGGATGCCACCAAGGGGCTTGGCGAGCGGCTGAGCAAGATGGAGTTCAAGGGACGTGATGACGCAGCATGGACCAAGCTGGAGATGAACCGGACCTATCGTTTGGTGACGAACGACTATATCGCCGGTGGCCGCGACGGGTACAGGAGCTTCAAGACGGTGAAGAATGATGGTCGCTATACCGATACCTATCTCGATTACGCGCAGTCATTCGTCGATTATGTAGAGGAGCGTGGCACTGTCGGCAAACTGCCGGCCTCCGAATATTCGACGCAGGAGATGGTCAAATAGATCTGGAAGCGCAAGCAACCCAAAACCGGAGAGGGGCGCCGCATGGCGCCCCTTTTTGTGGCATCATGCCGTGACGGCGGCCCCGGTCAGTCAACTTTCGCGGTGAGTCCGGCTGCCTTGATGCCGGCGATCGCGGCCGCCTCGTCATTGTCGGATGTGTCACCCGAAATGCCGACCACGCCAAGCAAGGCGCCGCCAGCGTCAAGGATCAGAACGCCGCCCGGCACCGGCACCATGTCGCCGCCGAACACGCCATTCACTGCCTGGATGAAATAGGCCTGCTGTTCGGCGCGGTTCATCAGCGCGCGTGTTCCCATGCCAAGGCCGATGGCGGCATTCGCCTTGCCATGCGCGATTTTCGCACGAAGCTGGCTGCAGCCATCCTCCGATGCCGCGGCGACAAGCGCCCCGCGGCTGTCAAGGATGATGACGCTGAGCGGTTTCAGCCCCATCTCGCGCCCTGTGGCGAGGGATGCATCGGTGATTGTCTGGGCCTGATGAAGTGTGATGGTCATCTATAATCCTCCTGCAGTGCGCCAGCGATAGCAGGGTCGGCATGGCACAACAATGTGAAACTTTTCGCTGCTAGGCCGCAGGCGACATATCCAGGCAGCGTGTGGCAACGAGGTAGGCCAAACTCTCTTGTCAAGGGCGGTGGCCCGATGGCACTCTCCACCCAATGTGGATTGACAAGGTATTATCATGGTTCCCGCCAAATTTATCCCCCGTGCCGATCATGTCGGCAGCCTGCTGCGCCCGGACTCGGTAAAGGCCGCGCGCAAGCAACATTATGAGAATGGGGCGCTCTCCGCCGCCGAGCTGGCGAGTATCGAGGACGGGGCTATCACCGATCTGGTCCGTATGCAGGAGGCGATCGGCATGCCTGTCGTCACCGATGGCGAGGCGCGTCGGTCATTCTGGCATTATGATTTCATGGGCGGGCTGACCGGGCTTGATCTCGAGGAACGCGATGAAGGGGTGCAATTTGCCGGCGTCAAGCTCCGCCCGATCTTTCCGGTGATCAACGGCACGCTCGACTTTCCGGATGACCATCCCATGCTTGATCACTTCAGCTACCTGTCCTCACAGGCAAGCCATCTGCCGAAAATCTCGATTCCGGGGCCAAGCTGCTGTCATTTCCGCACCGCGATAGAGGATATCCGCCATGCCCCTTACCATGAGGATGTCGAGGCATTGATGGAGGATCTGGTTACCACCTATCGCAAGGCCGTGCGCGCATTCTACGATGCAGGATGCCGCTATCTGCAGATGGACGACATATTTTTTGCCTATCTGTGCGACCCAAAACATCGCGCGGCCAAGGCCGATGCCGGTCAGGACCCGGACTGGCTGATCGAGAAGTATGCCTACATGATGCGCGAGAGTATCAAGGACAGGCCCGCCGACATGACCATTGGCATGCATATGTGCCGCGGCAATTTCATGTCGACCCATGCCGCCGAGGGAAGCTATCACGCTGTTGCGGACGCGGTGTTCAACAAGACCGGCGTCGATGTCTTCTTCATGGAATATGACACTGAGCGTGCCGGCGATCTGGCGCCGCTTGGCGAGCTGAGCTCCGGCCAGCAACGGGTGATGCTCGGCTTCATCACCACCAAGACAGGCGAGCTTGAGACCATGGACCATCTGAAACGACAGTTTGAGAAGGCGGCACAATTCGCCGATATGGACCAGCTAGGCATCGCCCCGCAATGCGGTTTCGCTTCTACCGAGGAAGGCAACAGCATCACCGCTGACGATCAGGCGCGCAAACTGGAACTGGTCCTCGAATGCGCGGAAAGCCTTTGGTAGCGCGGACGCCTCAGCTGCCAGTCTTATAGATGCCGATGATTTCGGACAGCAGGTCGAGAGCCTCCTCGCGCGGGCGCTGAAAGGTGTTGCGCCCGATAATCGACCCGTTCGCGCCGCCATCGCGAAGGCCGCGGATTTCTTCCATCAGACCTTCACGGTCCTTGGCGGCGCCGCCGGAAAAGACGACGATGCGCCGCCCGGCAAAGGAGGCCTGCATGATATGGCGGGTCCGCTCGGCCAAAGTGGTGCGATCCACACCGACGGATTCATAGACCGCCCTCGCCGCGTCCTGTTCAAGATGATCGCTCGGCGGCTTCACCTTGATGATATGCGCACCAAGCAGGGCCGCCATATGGGCCGCATAGGCGGCGACATCAAGCGCCGTCTCACCGGGCTTGCTGAGCCCGCCACCGCGCGGATAGGACCACAATACCACCGCCAGGCCGAGCGCTTTTGCCTCGGCGGCCATGTCCTGGAACTGCCCGATCATGTCGAAGGCGGCATCGGAGCCGGGATAGATGGTAAAGCCGACGGCACTGCAACCAAGGCGTAGCGCCTCGGCAACCGATCCGGTGATGGCCTGGCTTGGCGCATCGCCGCCACGCGCCAGTGAATTCGAGGAATTGATCTTCATGATGGTCGGGATCTGGCCGGCAAATTTGTCGGCGCCAGCCTCGATCATGCCGAGCGGCGCGGCATAGGCCGACAGGCCGGCATCGATCGCAAGCTGATAATGGTAGTGCGGATCATAGGCATCCGGATTGACAGCGAAGCTTCGCGCCGGTCCATGCTCGAACCCCTGATCGACCGGCAGAATGACAAGCTTGCCAGTGCCGCCGAGCTTCCCCTGCATCAGGATGCGCGCCAGATTGGCTTTCACGCCGGGACTGTCGGCGCCGTAATTGTCCAGAATGGCTTTGACTTTACGGGTGATCTTCATCGGGGTTACCTCGCGGAAGATGGTCTCATGGGCATGAACCGGGAATGCGCCGACGTCCCCCGTTACCATAATATGGCCACCGTCGTCCGCCCCGATCATCTGAAAGATATAATCATCCCGGTGAAAAACACCACCGTAAAGATACCGCCATATTGACTTGTATCACGCTAGAATACCCGCAGGTAACGCCCGGTCTCGAAAGGTGTGACCTGGTGCCAGAAGAATTCCAGCTCGCGCTCGGCCTGCTGCATCCAGATCTCATATTGATCGGCCCCCAGGACCGTGGCCAGCCAGTCGGAGGCCCGCGCCTGCCTGATCGCCTCGTCAAGTTGCAGCGGGATTGGCGGTGCGGCCGTGTCGAGATAGGCATTGCCCTCGGTCATGGCTGACGGCTCCATCGCCGCCTCGATGCCGTCGAGACCGGCGGCGATATCGGACGCCAGCAGCAGATAGGGGTTGCAGTCGGCGCCGGCATCGCGCTTTTCGATACGTGTCGCGCTCTCGCTTCCCTCGATGACACGCAATGCGACGGTGCGGTTGTCATACCCCCAGCTGGCATTGGTCGGGCAGAAGGACAGGGGCTTGCGGCGGCGATAGCCATTCACGGTCATGGCACCGCAGATCGACATTTCAGCCATCCGATGCTGCAGGCCGGCAAGGAAATGCCGGCCGGCATCGCTGAGCCGTCCCTTGTCGGAACAGATGTTTCGCCCGTCGGACCAAAGCGAGTAATGAACATGGAAACCGTTGCCGCTCTCCTCGATGAAAGGTTTCGCCATGAAGCTGGCCCGCAAGCCGTGCCGCGCCGCCAGCTGTTTCACAAGCGACCGGAACATCACCACCCGGTCGGCTGCGATCAGGGCGGCATCGTGGCGGATATTGACCTCGACCTGGCCGGCCGCATATTCCGGGTTCGACTGTTCGATCGGTATTCCCATAGCACCGATCTGCTCGCGGATCGGCCCCAGGACCGGCTCCAGTTCCGCCGCCCGGTCGAGACCATAGCAATCATTGCCGCTGTCGCGTGGCAGGCCGGTCTGCGGGTCAAGAAGATAGAATTCCAGCTCGGTGCCGGCGCTGACATCAATACCCATGGCAGCGGCGCGATCCAGTTGCCGGACAAGTGCCTGACGGGGATCGATGGTCAGGGGTTCGTGATCCATGCTCTCGGCGCGGGCGAAACACAGCGCCACGCCGGGTTCCCACGGGATGGCGACCGGCGCGTGCAGCGGGAAGATATGGCAATCGGGAAAGCCGTTCTCGAAACTGACCACCGGCGTGTCCCAGACATCACAGGTCATATCCATGGTGAACAGCGACATCGCCAGCGCGTTGCCGGAATTGCAGATCCGGTCCCATTGTGCGGCCGGGATGCGCTTGCCGCGCATGATCCCGTTCAGGTCACCGAGTCCGAGCACAACGGTATGTGTTCCCGGCGGTAATGAATGATCTGTCGCGGTCACGATGGCTGCGTTCCTTCCTGTGGCCGGAGAACGGCCCTATCGCGACCTTCCGGCAGCTCTTGCCAGCTTGTTGCGTGATGCAATCACACTGCCACCGGCAATGCAAGAATGCTGCCGCAGACCATGTGGCGACAGATGGCGGTCCTATAGATGGATATCGTGAAGGATGATGCCGCGGGATGGAACATTGATCGCGGGAATGCCGGCGCGCTCGTTCAGCTTTGCCTCGGCCTCACGGAACAGTGGCTGACAGGCGATGAAGGCCTGCTCATCGACATATTCCCACAGATTGCCGAGAATGAAGCTTCCTTCCTGGTTCCAGACCTGCGTTACCACCTGCCGCAGCGCGCCGGCCTCCTTGAAACGTGGCAGCATCTCGCCGATGATCTCCTGCCACATGCCTTCCGCCGCCATCATATCGCCCTTGGTGGCGAATTTGCTGGTTATGTAGCTCATCAGTTTGGGTTCCATCATCCGCTCCATTGCTCATGACTGTTGTTCTGTTGCGATGGTGACACAGCCGGGCGCGGGACCGAAACCATTTAAGCATTTCCTCATACAAGGGGCGTCACGCCCCCTGCCTGGGAAGAATTTCCTCTATCCGGCCTGCCAGCGAAACCTGTTTTCGCCAGCATGCGCCGCTGCTGAAAAATCCGTGTATCGGCACCGGATATGGTGGATCGAATGCGTCATCGTCAACGAAACTGACAACCAGCTTTCAATTGCGAACTAGGGTCCCGAACTAGGGTCCCGAATTATGGCCCGAAACAAAGGAGATACAGATGGTTCTGCGAATCAACGACATCGCACCGGACTTCACGGCGCAGACAACGCATGGCGAGATCAAGTTTCACGACTGGCTGGCGGATGGCTGGGGCATTCTGTTCTCGCATCCCAAGGATTTCACACCCGTATGTACCACCGAGCTTGGCGCGCTGGCCGGGTTGGAGGATGAGTTCGCAAAGCGCAATGTCAAGGTTATCGGCCTGTCGGTTGACCCGGCGGACGACCACCGGGAATGGCTGTCCGATATCGAGGATGTGACCGGCAACCGGCCGGAATATCCGATCATCGCCGATACCGACCTGGCGGTCGCCAGGCTCTATGACATGTTGCCGGCGGCGGCGGGTGACAGTTCGGCCGGCCGCACGGCGGTCGACAACCAGACGGTGCGGGTGGTGTTTGTTGTCGGGCCGGACCGGCGAATCAAGCTGCAGATGGCCTATCCGATGTCGACAGGCCGCAATTTTGCCGAGCTGCTGCGTGTCATCGACTCACTTCAGCTGACCGCAAGCCACAAGGTAGCGACGCCTGCCGACTGGCAGAAGGGCGAGGATGTGATCATCCTGTCATCGGTATCCGACGATGAGGCGGCCGATCTGTTTCCGGCCGGCTGGGACAGAGTGAAACCGTATCTTCGCAAGGTGTCCGACCCGTCGTGACCGTCGGTGGCGGCGTGGTGAGACAGGTGCTGCGTCAGCCGCCGCCAAGCAGTTCATCGACCTCGCGGTGGCACTCGATGACATGATCCTCGCCTTCGATGCGGCGTGGCGGGGCGGTGATATCGCACGTCCCCTCGATCGCCAGCGGGCAGCGGGCAAAGAACGGGCAGCCGATATCGGTCAGCTCGACGCCGCCTGTCATGCCGGTGATCGTCTCCTGGCTCGCCACCGTGTCCTCAAGCCAGCCGGTCCGCATTTCCGGCACCGAGGAGATGAGCAGCCTTGTATAGGGATGATAGGGCGGCGACAGAACCTTGTCGGTCGGGCCCTGTTCGGCGACCCGCCCGGCATAGAGAACGACGATCTCGTCGGCAAAGGATGCGACGGTCGACAGATCATGGCTGATAAAGACAAAGGACACGCCAGTTTCGCGGCGCAGTGATTTCAGCAATTCGATGACATTGGCGCCGACGATTGTATCCAGCGCCGAAGTGACCTCGTCGCACAGAACAACCTCCGGCTCCGCCGCCAGCGCCCGCGCCAGGTTGATCCGCTGTTTTTGCCCGCCCGACAATTCATGCGGAAAGCGCTCGGCAAAGGGTGGCGGCATTTCCACCATCTCGAGCAGTTCATTGATCCGTTCGGCTTTCCGCGCGCCGGTCAGCCCGCCATAGAATTCCAGCGGGCGGCCAAGGATGTCATTGATTCGCTGGCGTGGGTTCAGCGCCGTGTCGGCCATCTGGTAGACAAACTGAACACGCCGCAATTCGTCCCGCGTGCGCGCCGCCAGATTTGGCGCCACCGGATGTCCGTCAAGTTCCAGATCCCCCGCGCTTGGCGGCAATAATCCGGCGAAGACACGCGCCAATGTGGATTTACCGCATCCGGATTCGCCGATGATGCCGACCGTCTTGCCGCGTTCGATGGCAACATTGACGTCGCGAAGCACCATCGTCTTCGGCGCGCCGTCAGCACCCTTGCCATAGCCGGCATCGATATTGCGTGCCACCAGCGCCGGTGCATCGCGCATATGCTCATGGTTGCTGGCCTCGCCAAGGCCGGGTTCGGGAAGGGGCTTGATCGCCGCCATCAGACGCTTGGTATAGGGATGTTCGGATTTGTGGATGATCGTCTCGACCGGACCGGCTTCCTTGATCTCACCATTATAGAGAACGACGATATGGTCGGCGACCTGCGCCACCACGGCCAGATCATGCGTCACATAGATGGCCGCCGCGCCCTCTTCCTTGATCACCTGCTTGAAGGCCTTCAGCACCTCGATCTGGGTGGTCACGTCAAGTGCCGTTGTCGGCTCGTCAAGCACCAGCAGGTCCGGCTCGCCGCACAGCGCCATGGCCGCCATCAGACGCTGTAGCTGGCCACCGGATACCTGGTGCGGATAACGTGCCCCGATATTCTCCGGATCAGGTAGTTCCAGTGCCTTGTAGAGCGACAGCGCCTTCGCATCGGCCTGCTCGCGCGTCTTCGAGCCATGAATCACCGGCGCCTCGGTCACCTGCTCGTTGATCAGGATCGACGGGTTGAAGGTGGCGGCGGCACTTTGTGCCAGATAGGCGACCTTCTCGCCGCGAATGGGCCGTAACGCCTCGGTATCCATGGCGGTGACATTCTCGCCGTTCAGCAATGCCTCGCCGCCGGCGAATTTCAGCCCGGGCTTGCAATAGCCGAGCGCTGCCAGCGAGATGGTGGTCTTTCCGGAGCCGGATTCACCGATCAGCGCGACAACCTCACCGCGCCGGACCTTGAAATCGACACCCTTGACGATGGGAAGTTCGGACCCGTCATCGCGGACCGCGTTGATCTTCAGGTCGCGGGCCTCGAAGATCACGTCATTCGAGTCGGATTTACGCGCCATGGATTAAAGCCTCTTTGACAGCTTGCCGCCGCTATGCGCGGATAGATCATCGACGATCAGGTTGATGGCGACGGTGAGGGTGGCGATGGCCAGAGCCGGTGCGACGACCGGAATGACCGAGGCGCCATAGGACAGCGCCCCCAGATTCTCGCGCACCATCGATCCCCAGTCCGCCTGTGGCGGCTGCACGCCAAGGCCAAGGAAGCTGAGGCTGGAGATGAACAGGATGACATAGATCAGGCGCAAGCCGAAATCGGTCAGCAACGGCATCGCGGCGTTTGGCCAGATCTCGCGCGTGATGATCCACCATCGTCCCTCGCCGCGGACCCGCGCCGCCTCGACAAAATCCATCACCATGATTTCCTGGCCAAGCGCGCGCGCCAGCCTGAACACAACGGTGGCATAGATCACGCCGGCGGTGATGATGAGCACCGGGATCGATGACCCGACCGCGGCGACGACGACAAGGCCAAGCATGATGGTCGGCAGGCTGAGGAAGGCGTCATTGATGCGGCTGACGATCATGTCGACGCGCGGTGTGGAAATGGCTGCGCCGATGCCGAGGATAACACCGATGAAATAGGCGAGCACCGTCGCCATGAAGGAAATACCGATGGTGCGACCGGCGCCATACAACAGCCGGCTGAGAACATCGCGGTCACTTTCATCAGTGCCAAGCCAGGCACCGGGACGCGGCAGCTGAAACTCGGAATAGTCATCCGGAAAGGGAAGCTCGTTCTCGCCTATCGGTGCCAGCCACGGCCCGAAAATGGCGATGAAGACCCAGAAACTAACCACAACAATGCCGATCCAGCCAGTCCAGGACGGTTTGTAGCGCGTCGATGGCGCGGCGTCGGGAAGCTCGTCAAAGCTGACGCCGGTATCATAGGGCGCGACGTAATGCTCGTTCTGCCTGGCCTTGCTCATTTCGGATGCCTCAGCCTTGCGTTGGATGCAAAGGCCGCGATATCGGCGATCAGCATCAGGATGACATAGGTCAGGCAGAAGATCATGCCAAGTCCCTGGATCAGGACATAGTCACGGGTCTGCACTCCCTGGACAATCAGCGTTGCCAGCCCGTTATAGCCGAAATAGACCTCGACCACGATCACGCCGGTCACCAGATAGGCAAGATTCAGCGCCACCACATTGACGATCGGGCCGATGGCATTGAGGAGCGCATGCCGGAAGATGATGCGCCGCCGCGGCACGCCCTTCAGGATCGCCATCTCGATATAGGGCGAACTCATGACGTTAAGCACTGCGGCGCGGCTCATCCGGATGAGCTGCGAGGCGATGACGAAACACAGGGTGGTGATCGGCAGCGCGAAATGTGCGATCAGCTCGAACAGACCCTTGCCCTCGGTCGATCCGACGACGATGGCATTGCCGATCCCCAGAACAAAGACAAACAGCAGCACAAGCAGCGTCGCGGTGAAGAATTCTGGCGCCGCGACGAGCGAGACCGACACCAGCGTCAGCACCCGGTCATACAGCGTGCCGGGATACATTGCCGCCATGATGCCAAGCGCCAGCGAGATCGGCACACCGATGGCAGCGGTCAGCGCCGAGACAAAAACGGTGTTCTTGTAACGGTCGGCGATAAGGTCGGAGATTGGTACGTCACTGGCAAGCGAGGTGCCAAGATCGCCCATCATGAAATTTTTCAGCCAGACGAGATATTGCACAATATAGGGCTTGTCGAGTCCGAGTCGCGCCCGGAAGGCCGCGACATTTTCCGGTGTCGCCGACTGGCCAAGGCGGATTTGCGCGGCGTCGCCGGGCAGGATTTTCGTACCGAAGAAAATAATCAATGAAACCGCCAGAACGGTCACAAGGCCGATTCCCAGTCGTTTCAAAATCAGGGAAGTCATATCGGGGCGCCCCAAAAAAAACAGACCCCGCCTTGCGGTGGGGCCTGTTCCTTCAGTTCATGGTCAGGCGTCGTCGCGCCACAGGGTCACCGGTGCCTCGGCACCACCAAAATTGTTCAGCGGTACATAGGTCAGGCCCTTCACCTTGTCGGACACGGCGTCGACATAATTCCGGTAGAGCGGAATGATGCTGCCATTGTCATTGTGAATCTTTTCCTGAAGCGTGTGGTACATCTCCTTACGCTTGGCAGGATCGGTCACACCGCGGACCTCGACCAGAATCTTGTCGAACTCCGGATCCTGGTGATAGGTCTCGTTCCAGGCAGCATCCGACTTGAAGGCCAGTGTCATCATGATGTTGGCGGTCGGACGCATGTTCCACGACACGACGCACATCGGTGCCTTCAGCCATACGGCGCCCCAGTAACCGTCGGTGGTTACCTTCTGGACATCGATATTCAGGCCGATTTTTGCGGCCTCGCGCTGCAGGAACAGACACTGGTCAATGGCACCGGGGGCCACTTCGGAGGCGACGATCGGCACGGTTGTGTTGCCGATGCCGGACTTCTCGAAATGGAACTTCGCCTTGTCCGGATCCATCATCCGCTGCGGGATGTCCGGGCTGTGGTCGAAATAGGCCGGTCCGATCGGATGGTCATTACCAAGCGAAGCCTGGCCCTTATAGACACCCTTCACAAGGCGCTGACGGTCCATCAGATATTTCATCGCCATGATCAGGTCATGATTGCCAGACATCTCCATGTCCTTGCGACATGCGATGTTGATATAGGCGGCCGAGTTCAGCGACCAGACATCCTTGCCGGGTGCTGATTCGACCTGTGCGATCGCCTTTGGCGGCAGATTCACCATGGCGTCGACGTCACCGGCGAGGAAGGCATTCAGACGGGCGACCGGGTCACCGATGCCGAAATGCTCGATCTCGTCGAGATAGCCGCCTTCACCCCAGTAATTGCCATAGCGCTCACCAACAGTGCGGACACCGGGCTTGAACTCCTTGACCTTGTAGGGGCCGGTGCCGATTGCGGTCGAGAAATCGGTGGTACCGTCCTGCAGGATCTTGAAGTGGAAGGTGCCAAGAGCAATCGGAAGGTCGGCATTCGGCGAGGACAGGACCGCCTTTACCTCATAGTCATTGACCTTCTTCCATTCCTTTACCATGGCGACAAGTGACGAGGCGTTGGAGATGGAGTCCTTACCCATATGACGGTTCATCGTGTAGATGACGTCGTCGGCGGTCAGTGTCTTGCCATCATGGAACTCAACACCCTTGCGGATCTTGAAGGTCCATTCGGTGGCACTGTCATTCGACAGTACCTCTTCGGCAAGCTCGGGCTCGTAGCCGAGATTCTGGGTCAGCCGGGTCAGCGAACCGTAATACATCCGGCCGCGGAAATAATCGACAGCCGAGGTGAACAGGGCCGGATCAAGCGTGTCGTTCGGTCCGTGCTGGTCGCCGGCAAAGACGACACGGCCACCACGTTTCGGCGTGTTCGCCCAGACATCGGAGACGCCGGTGAACAATGTGCCGGAAGCAGCAGCAGTGGCGCCGGCAGCCATCATGTAGTGCATGAAGTCGCGGCGGCTGATGCCTTTCTTTATCATGTTCAGAAAATGTGCGCGGTCAGCTGGGCTCAGCGTCTCGAGCACGGGGTCGTTGCGCTTTTCAGACATAAATCCCCCCTATGTCCTAATTTGTTTGGAATTGAAAGCCTAACACGTATTTTTTGGGGGGTTCAACCGGACTGGCCGCTTCATTTGTAAAAAAAACGACCTATTGTCCTGTTTCAGACCTGACTTCAAGCCGTCAAACCGGCGGCAACCCGCCCGTCAGATCATGACATGACAGTTGTCATTGGTAGTTGTCATTGGTCGCCGGAACGGGCGATTTCAGCCGGGGAGAGTGGCTCGCGATGTGTAACTTTCCAGCTGGAATCAGCCTGCCTTTGCCAGCAAACCCTGTCCCAGCTTCCGTCCGGCTGTTCTTCCCACCACCAGTTCTCGCCGGTCAGATCGCCGGTCCAGATATAGGCGATCAGGCAGGCCTCGTCATCGGTTTGCAATTCATGGACCTGATGCGGCGGCGTCACCGAATGGCCGCCGGCCTGAATGCGTTGCGCCGGCTTTGCCCGGCCATGGCGTATCGACACCGCGCCGGATAGGACATGGTAGATTTCCAGCGACGCATGCTGGTGAAGCGGATAGGTGACATGCGGGGCGAGAAGAAAGAGCCCCAGATACAGATCGCCACTTGTCAGAAGCCCGCGCCCGCCAATGATCTGGCCTGCCACAAGGCCTGTTGCCAGATTGCCGGGAATATCGTCGCCGTCGAAAATCTGATACCAGTCGACCCGGTCGAGACAGGGCCGCAAGGCGGTGGCGGCCGGCGTTGGTGGCATGGCGGCGGCAAGCGATGGCAGATAGCGTGACACGCTTGCCGGTAAATCACCGAACTGGGGATCGCTTGCCGACAGCGACCCCGGCTGGCATGACAGGTTCCGCAGATCACCGAGCAGCCGGTCGATCATCGCGGCATCAGTGGCGGTTGGCGTGATCGTGGCGGCAAGCGCGTCGGCGAGTGATGCCGACAGATCAGTATTGACGGGACTGATGGACATGTAACGGGTATCTCGGGCAACCGGCCCGGCAAAACTCTTCGCCATAAAACCGCCGGTGTCAATCGCCGGTGTCAATCGCCGGTGTCAATCGCCGGCATCCGGACCCGCGGCCGCCCCATGCCGGGTGCATAATTTTGTCGCACGCCGCCACGCACGGCTGTAGGCTGGCACCGGCAGAGTGCCTTGGGATGGTGGCGGCGCATGAGAATGTCGATTTTTGAGCAGCCACAGGGCGACCGGCCGATGCTGGCGCTGGCACTGCTGCTGGTCGGGGTCAGCATCCTGTCGCTTCAGGATTCGCTGGTGAAGTTTGTCGCCCCGCACACCAGCTTCTGGCAGGTTCAGATCATCCGCTCCTCCTTCAATCTGGTGATGCTTGCCGGGCTTGCGATATTCACCGGCGGCATCGGCCTGTTATGGCCGCGCCGGCCGGGCCCGGCCATTCTGCGCGGTATCCTGCTGGCATTGTGCATGGGGTTTTTCTTCGGCGCGGCGCAGCAGATCACGGTGACGCAGATGGCCACCGGCCTCTATACCTATCCGCTGTTCGTCACCCTGCTGGCCGGGCCAGTGCTTGGCGAGCGTATCGGCCGCTGGCGTGTCGGCGCGCTGCTTCTTGGCGCGGCCGGGTGCCTGCTGGTGCTGAATCCGTTTGCCGATGCCTTCACGCCCCTGCAGGCCGTTCCGGTGCTGGCGGGGTTCTTCTATGCCTGCAATATCCTGGTGCTGCGGCGCTATTGCCGGAATGAAAGCCCGCTGGCGCTGGCCTGCATGGTGAACCTGTTGTTCATTGTGACCGGCATGGTCGGCGCGCTCGCGGCAAGCTGGCTTCCTGTTGATCCGGAATGGCGCGAGGCGATGCCTTTCATCCTGGTCGGCTGGCCCGAGGTTACCACCATCCTGCTTGGATTTCTGGCCATATTGGCGGTGCTGAACCTGTTCGGGAACCTGTTTCTCAGCCGCGCCTACCAGACGGCGGACAGCTCGCTTCTGGCACCGCTTGATTTCACCTATCTGCTTCTGATCGCCATCTGGGGCCGGGTGCTGTTCGACAGCTGGCCGACCCCGCTTGCGATCCTGGGCATGGTCATGATCGCGGCCGCCGGCATGATCACCGCCATACGCGAGCGCCGCCGCCCCGATGCGGTGCCAACGCCGCCACAAAGCGGCTGACAGGACGCTGGCAATTCAGTACATCTTGGCCAGTTCGCTTACAGCAGGGACGCTCGGGGATATCATGAAGATCACGGTCAGGGAGTCGCCGATACATGGGCTTGGAGTCTTTGCCCTGCAGGATGTAGCCGCCGGCGAGACGCTTGAGCGCTGCCCCTATATCGTCATCGATGATGATGATCTGCAGGAGGCCAACCGGCTGAATGACTATCTCTTCACCAGCCCCGACGATCCGAATGACTATCTCGTCGTGATGGGATGCGGCATGCTCTACAACCATGCCACGCCGGGCAATGCGAAGTGGGAGGTCGACGAGACCGACAACAGGTTTCTGCGGTTCTATGCCAGCCACGATATCAAGGCTGGCGAGGAGCTGTTCCATGATTATGGTGAGGAATACTGGACAACCCGCGCCGAGGACTGATCCGCCGAGGCCCGGTTCGGGGGCCTACCCGGCCGGCAGCAGGAGCCTGATCACCTCGCGCGCCGTTCCGAATGCCAGCCAGGCAAAGGCGATGGCGCAGATCCGGTAGGTCCAGACCCGCCAGAGCCCGCCGCGACCGCCAAACAGGCGACTGATCAGGCCGGCGCAGACAAAACACCAGACAAGCGACGAGCCCATGAAGCCGAAGAAGAAGAGGGTGTAGTCGACGCGGTCCGGGTTGCTGATTCCCAAGGCGCCAAAGGCGCTGCCAAGCGCCGCCCAATAGGCGACATTCTGCGGGTTCGACAGCGACAGCACAACACCGGACCGCATTGCGCCGGCGCGCCGGTTCGGCACCGCGACCTCGGCATCGCGTCGGCTGGCCTGCCAGCTGTCCCAGGCAAGCCAGGCCAGGTAACCGGCACCGGCGATGCCAACCGGTATCTTCAGCGAGTCGGCCTGCAGCAGCAGGCCAATGCCGGCAAGGCCCAGCACCGCCCAGGCCGCGTCACCGACAAGCGAGCCGAACTGCACCGACAGCGCGGCGCGATACCCGCCGGTCAGCCCGTGCCGGATCGTCTCCGCGAATACGGCGCCGGGGGTGGCGTTGAAGATAAAGCCCAGCAGGAACGCCATGCCGAGAAGTTCAAGGGCGGGGATCATCGCAGGTGATAAAGACCGGTATGGTTGCAGCAATGTCGATGATTTTCCGGCACGGGCAGAAATCCCGTCATTCTGGCGCGTGTTAAGCTTGCATTTCAAGTGCCACTGCCTAGACTCGCGGCGTTGGCGGGCCGGGGGAGGCTCGTGCCTATCTCTTTTCAGATCTGCATGTGACAGGAATTGTGCCGATGTCGCCCTCTGCAACCCAGCGTGCCACCAAGATTGTTGCCACCATCGGGACGAAGAGTGGCACGCCCGACATGCTGCGGGCGCTGGCCGAGGCCGGGGTGAATGTCTTCCGGCTGAATTTCTCGCATGGCACACAGGCCGAACATGCCACGCGCATCCGGGCCATCCGCGATTTGGAAGAGGCAACCGGTCACCCGAGCTGTATTCTGGCCGATCTGCAGGGGCCAAAGCACCGCATTGGCGAGGTGGCCGAGGGGGTGGTGCTGGCGGTCGGTGACAGTTTCGTCTTTGACAAATCAATGGCGACCGGTGACGCCGGTCGTGTCGGGCTCCCGCATCCGGAGATTTTTGCTGCGCTGACACCCGGTGCCAGACTGTTGATCGATGATGGCAAACTCGTCCTGCGGGTCACCGCCATCGACAATGACAGCTTTACCACTGTCGTCGAGGTTGGCGGCGCGCTGAGCAGCCGCAAAGGCGTCAATCTGCCGGATATGGTGATTGCCAGCCCGCCATTGACTGACAAGGACCATGATGATCTCGCCTTCGCGCTCGCGCATGGTGTTGACTGGGTGGCGCTGTCCTTTGTCCAGCGCGCCAGCGATATTCTGGACGTCAAGGCCCGGATTGATGGCCGTGCGGCATTGATGGCGAAGATCGAGAAGCCGGCCGCGCTGGCGGAACTGTCGGACATTATCGCGGCGTCGGACGGAATCATGGTGGCGCGCGGCGATCTTGGCGTCGAAATGCCGCCTGAGGATGTGCCCGGATTGCAGAAGCAGATCATTGCCGAATGCCGGATGGTCGGCAAGCCGGTGGTGGTGGCGACACAGATGCTGGAATCGATGATCACCAGCCCGACCCCGACCCGTGCCGAAGCGTCGGACGTTGCCGGTGCGGTCTTTGACGGGGCGGACGCTGTCATGCTGTCGGCCGAGACCGCCGTTGGTACGTTTCCGGTGGAGTCGGTGCAAATCATGGCGCGGATCGTCGTGGCTGCGGAGCGCCATATCGCCGGACATCCGGAAACCGCGCCGCCGAAGCTGCCGACCGAGCCAAGCCTGTATCACGCTGTCGCGCTGGCCACCGTGTCACTGGCCGAAACGGTCGGTGCCGAAGTGATCATCGCCTTTTCGACCTCCGGCAATACCGCTGTACGGATCGCCCGCGAACGCCCGCAGATCCCGTTCTTCGTGCTGTCACCCTTCGTCGAGGTGCGCCGCCGGCTGGCCATCCTGTGGGGCACGCAGACCGCCGCCAGCACGATCACCGAGGATTTCGAGGCCGCCATCGCCGAGGGGGTGCAGGAAATCACCGACCGCGAGATCGCTGCCACCGGATCGCACGCGGTGATCGTTGCCGGCATGCCGTTCGGTATCGCCGGCACCACGAATTCCATCCGGGTGACGGTTCTCTAGCGCCCCCCATATTGTGATCAATTTGCGATTGCATTTGCCGCCGCAAGCCTGTTCAACTTTCGGACATCAACACCAAAACTATCAACGCCAAACAGGGGGGATGTCTGATGGTGAAAGTCGGCTTTATCGGGCTTGGCAATGTTGGCGGCAAGCTGGCTGGCAGCCTGCTTCGCAACGGGATCGACCTGACGGTTCGCGATCTGGATCATGATGCGGCGAAACCCTTTCTCGAGGGCGGAGCGGTCTGGGGCGAGAGCCCGCGAGCCATGGCGCAAGCCTGTGATGTGATCATCACCTGTTTGCCGTCACCGGCGGCCAGTGCCGCCGTCATGGAAGCTGAGGATGGCATCCTTGCCGGGTTGGGACCGGACAAGATCTGGGCCGAGATGAGCACCACCGACGAGGCCGAGGTGACACGGCTCGGCGCGAAGGTGGCGGCCACTGGCGCCGCCGCCGTTGATTGTCCGGTCTCCGGTGGCTGCCACCGTGCGGCGACCGGCAATATTGCCATCTTCGCCGGCTGTGACCGGCCGGTGTTCGAGCGCATGCTGCCGGTGCTGACGGTGATGGGGCGGCGGATCCTGCATACCGGGCCGCTGGGATCGGCATCCAAGCTCAAGGTGATGACGAATTATCTGGCTACGGCGAATCTGATCACGCTGTGCGAGGCGCTCGTGACCTGCAAGGCGACAGGACTTGATCTGAACACCACCTATGAGGCGATCCGTATTTCCTCGGGCAATTCATTCGTTCATGAAACCGAGAGCCAGGTTATCCTGAATGGCAGCCGCGACATCAATTTCACGATGGATCTGGTGATCAAGGATATCAGCCTGTTCCAGGAACTTGCCGACCGTGCCGGTGTGCCACTTGAAATTTCGCCGCTGATGATCGAGATCTTCAAGGACGGGGCGGCGCGTTATGGCGAGCGTGAATGGTCGCCAAACATCATCCGGCGCCTTGAAGAGGCGACCGGGCTTGATATCAGCGCGCCCGGCTTTCCCGATGAAATGGTTGATGATGAGCCCGAGGAAGCCGGGCATGAGGTAGTGCCGAACCGCGGCTAGTCACGATCTCCTGCCTCGAGGATGGTGACCGCCATATCCTCGATACCGTCCGGTGGTACGGACAGCCGCGCCGTGATCTTGCGCGCGCCACCCGGTGCCAGCGCGGCTTCGCGGATAGCGATCGGGCGTGAAATGACAGTCTTGCCCGCCATGTCGAGAAGGCTGACCTCCACGCGCTCGGGCGCGCCGGCGGCGGTGCCGAGATTGGCCAGGGTGACAGTCACCAGAACCGCACCGTCGCCGCCGTCAAGCGCGGTCTCGAAATCCGCCGCGATGACCGCGAAATATGGTGTTGGGCTGACCACCAGTCCGAAGGGTGTTGGCAATGGCGGCGTGATCCTGAAGATCGCGCTGGCGGCAAAACCGGCAAGCAGGATGCCGGCCAGCATCAGCGCCAGCAATGTGCCGGCGATCCTCTGCGTCTGCGATGGCGGCGGCGGCGACGCCGGCAGATCGGCAAGCGCATCGACGCGGCCGATGTCATCAGGTTGCATCAGATGCCGGCAATGCGGGCATTCCACCATCACCGCTTCTCCGGCCTTCAGCGGCGGCACCGACAGGGTCTCGCCGCAGCCGGTGCAGACACCCATCCGCGGATTTGGATTCGGCCGGCTTGGCCTTGCCGCGGCCGCTGTCGGTGAATTGTCGTTCAGCGGCTGAAAGATCTCGTCACATTTGTGACAGGCAATCCGGATCTGCTGGCCGGCGTTGTGTGCCCGTACCACAAGGTCCTTTTGCACGGCGCATTGGGCACCGCAGGCTGGACAGCGATGGATGTCGCTCTGCGGGGTATCCAGAATCAGGGTCATGGGGTCGGGGTCAGGGTCATGGCGTCAGGGTCATGGGGTCAGGGTCAATGAGAGGATGCCCTGTCAGCCTGTCAGGATGATGATGATTGTCGACACCACTCTACGGGATGGGTGCGACCTGTCAATCAGCGCCGACGGCACCCTGGCGCCGGTGCGTTCGCCATGCCCGATCAGATTATAATGCCCGATCAGATTATAATGCCCGATCAGATTATAATGGTTGTCCGCGAAGTTGCTGGCGAAGCTGTCTTGCGACGTCCATCGCCTGCTCAAGATGCGGGTTGACCTGCAACGCCGCTTCGAATGCCTGCAGCGCCCCTGCCGGATCGCCGTTGCGCAAACTGATCATGCCGAGGCCGCTCAGCGCCCCGAAATGCCGCGGTTCAAGGTCGATCACGCGGGCGATATCACGGCGTGAACCGGTATCGTCACCAAGCAGAAACCGCACGGTTGCGCGCTTGTTCCAGGCCTCGGCGAAATCTGGACGCTTATAGACAAGTTGGCTGAATATCTGTTCGGCGCCGTCAAGAACGCCCCGGCTCATCAGCGCCATACCACTCTGCATCAGCCTGTCGGCATCGGCATCGCCGTCGGACGCGATCCAGCGTGTCCAGATTTCCGATGTCAGCTGTTCTGCCTCGGCGTGGCTGGTTGTCCGCGCAAGTTCGGTGAAGAGACGATCCAATGCCGGATCGGTCTGGTCGCCGGCGGCTGGCAATCCCCAGCCCATAATGATCAGGCATATCGCGACGCACGCCCCGGTGAAGCCGTTTCCACGGATTGAATCGCCGGAATTCATACCTGTCTGCCACATCTTGTCCATAAGGTTGATATGGGGCGTTTTGGAAAACTTCCAAGTCAACCATATGGCCGCAGCAGGAAGATACCGAAAGGGTGGCGGCGCGGCGTTTATGAAGAGCCGTTGCCTTCGAGGGCTGGCAGCGTTTGTCTCAGAAGATAAAATGCCCTAAAATTCGCAGCGTAGAATCTGGGCGCTGTCCCGAGGTCCGCCATGACGCCACATATCCGTAATTCCACCATCACCCCGTTGCTGTCCGCAATGATGGTGAGCCCTTCATGGGCTGACCACAACCGGACCAGTGACCGGACCAGTGACCGGGCAAGTGACCGGGCGGATGACCGGGCCCTGCATACCCTTGCCGGCGGGCGCCATGACACCGGTCTGGTTATGCGGCAGACCGTGGCAGGATGGATGGTGGTCAACATTCTGTCCGGCCGCCGGTTCGACTGGCTGTTCGATCGGGGGCCATGCCTCGATAAAGCCCTGTCAGGTGCGCAATAGCCCACATGGTGAAGCCCCGCTCCAGATCAGGGCTTTTCATGCGGCTCTTCGTGCTTTGCGGGTCGGTAGCGATATTTGGTGCCGCTGTCGCCACATTCACCTTTTACAGCTATCGTACAGCGCTGACGAATGACCGGCTGGCGGCGGAACTGACCGCGCAGGCACATGCCATCGCCCCGCTTGCCAGCGCGCGGCTGGAAATCGGCGATGGCGGCCAGCACCACCTTTTTGCCGATCGCCGTCAGATCCGGCATTCCGGTAAAATGCCACTCGGCAGGTGACCGGCAATCGACAAGAATGGCCTCGTCGTGACTGGCGAGTTCGGCATAGGTTTCGGCTGGCGTGAGCTCGCGAAACATCGCTTCCCCTTTGTGCGGCGTTCTGGCAGTTTGGTGCCTGACAGCTTCAGGCCCGGCACCATGTATCCGGCGTAGGGCACGGCATTAAGGCTAGCAAGGGTAACGGCCATGATTAAAGCGATAATTGTCGAACAGTCCGAGGACCGGACCGTTGCGGCGGCGGTCCGGGACATCGAGGTCTCACAGCTTCCCGATGATGGTGACGTCGATATCGCGGTGGAATATTCCAACATCAACTATAAGGACGGCTTGTGTCTCAATGGCCTTGGCGGTCTCGTCCGCAATTACCCGCATGTTCCGGGAATCGATTTCGCCGGCGAGGTGATTGCCAGCCGCGACCCGAATTTCAAGCCCGGCGACAAGGTGATCATGGGCGGCCAGCGTGGTGGTGAGGTGCGCTGGGGCGGCTACGCAACCCGGGCCAGCGAGAAGTCGGAACGGCTTGTTCATCTTCCCGAAGGCATGACAACTCGGGAATCGCAGATGCTTGGCACCGCCGGTTTCACCGCGATGCAGGCGATCATGAGGCTTGAGGCGAACGGCATGGCGCCGGAGGGCGGCGAGGTTCTTGTCACCGGTGCCGGCGGTGGTGTCGGTTCGATCGCGACGGTGTTGCTGGCCGGCCGCGGCTATCAGGTGGCGGCGATGACCGGGCGCGCCGAAATTGCCGACTATCTGACTGGCCTTGGCGCGACGCGAATCGTCAGCCGTGCGGAGATGGCCGATGATCCCGGCAAGGTGATGGAATCGGCCGTCTGGGGCGGCTGTATCGATTGTGTCGGCGGCCAGCTTCTGGCGCGCGCCATCAAGCAGATGAAGAATGGCGCCGGTATCGCCTCGCTTGGCAACGCCGCCGGCGCGACGATGAATGCCAGCATCATCCCGTTCCTGCTTCGCGGGGTCTCTGTCTATGGCATCGATTCGGTAACCGTGCCGTTGCCACAGCGGGCCGAAATCTGGGCCGCGCTGGCGGCCGAAATGCCAAAGGATGTGCTGGCCGGCATGTGCAGCGAGATCGGTCTTGGCGAGGTTATCGACCATGGCCGCCAGATTCTGGATGGCAAGGTACGGGGCCGTATTGTCGTTGATGTGAATCGCTAGAATAAACCGGCGGTATGAACGGCAGGGGTGAACCGAATGATTGACATGCTTGCCGTCCGGTCAAAACTGCTTGCCGTCCGGATTTAAAGGTCGCACAGTTTTCCCGGTTGCAACGCAATCGGAATGATCAGGGGAATGATCGGGGGTGTGACATGGACCAGACCATCATAGGCTCCAACCGCAGGATCGACCCGACAAGGCGGGCGCATCTGAAACCCGACCTGACACCGGACGATAATGACCGGGTTGAAATCGGCCCGACCGGGCTGGCATTCGCCGAATGGACGGCGGCCGGGCTGGCCGCCCCCGACATGCCGGCGCTTCGCGAATACAGGCTGTCGCGGCTGCAGGAACAGATCCGCCAGCATGATTGTGCCGGGCTGCTGTTGTTTGACCCGCTGAACATCCGTTACGCCACCGACACCACCAACATGCAGCTCTGGATCGCGCATAACGCGGCGCGGGCCTGTTTCGTGCCGCCAGAAGGCGAGATGGTGCTGTGGGACTTCCATAATTGCGAGCATCTGTCGGCGCATCTGCCGCTTGTCGGCGAGGTGCGGCATGGCGCCAGCTTCTTCTATTTCGAGACCGGTGACAGGACCGCCGACGCGGCGCGCCACTTTGTCGATGAGGTGATCTCGCTGATGCGCCGGCATGGCGGCGACAACCGGCGACTTGCCGTCGACAAGATCGAGCATGTCGGCTATGCGAATCTGATCCAGCAGGGGGTTGAGGTGCTGGAGGGGCAGAGGCTGACCGAACATGCCCGCTCGATCAAGAACGAGAACGAGGTGCGCGCCATGCGCTGCGCCATCCATGCCTGCGAGATGGCGGTCGATGAAATGCGGCTGGCGATGCGCCCCGGCGTGTCCGAGAATGAGATGTGGGCGGCGCTTCATGCCGGCAATATCAAGCGTGGCGGCGAATGGATCGAGACACGGATCCTGTCCTCCGGCCCGCGCACCAATCCCTGGTTTCAGGAATGTGGACCACGCATCATGCAGGAAGGCGACATGATGGCCTTCGATACCGACCTGATCGGCACCTATGGCTATTGCTGCGATATCTCGCGGAGCTGGATTGTCGGCGATGTCGCGCCAACCGACGAGCAGCGGGCGCTGTACCGCGTCGCCCATGATCATGTGATGACGAATATCGACCTCATCCGGCCGGGAATGAATTTTGCCGAGATGACGGCAAAGGCGCATCGCCTTCCCGAAGCCTATCGGGCGCAGCGTTATGGCGTGATCGCGCATGGTGTCGGGCTGTGTGACGAATATCCCTGTGTCCGCTATCCGGAGGATGTCGAGGCGCATGGCTATGAGGGCTGTTTTGCGCCCGGCATGACGCTGTGCGTCGAGGCCTATGTCGGCGCGGTTGGCGGGCGAGAGGGTGTCAAGCTCGAGGAGCAGGTGCTGGTCACCGAAACCGGCTGTGAGGTGCTGTCACGCTATCCGTATGAAGATGCGTTGCTGGCCTGAGAGATGATCCGCTCTGACCGGCGGGGCCATTTTTTGATGACCTATTTTTTGATGACAACGCCGATATGCGGCAGATTGCGCCCCTGCTGCGCGAAATCGATGCCATAGCCGATCACGAACTCGTCAGGGATGTCGAACCCGACCCAGTCGATCTCGACCTCGATCTCGCGGCGCGAAGGCTTGTTCAGCAACGCGCAGACACGAAGCGATTTTGGCTCGCGGGTCTTCAGGATGTCATGCACCTGCGACAGCGTGTGGCCGGTGTCGATGATATCCTCGACGATCAGCACGTCGCGCCCGGCAATCGGCGTCTCCAGATCCTGGATGATCCGCACCTGGCGTGAGGACACCATCTTGTTGCCATAGCTCGAGACGGTCATGAAATCGACCTCGACCGGCAGGTCGAGGCGACGCACCAGATCGGCGATGAAGACGAAGGAGCCGCGCAGCAGCCCGACGACGACAAGCTGTTCGGTGTCGCGGTAGTGTTCCGAGATCATCCGCGCCAGCTGCGTTGTCCGCGCCGCGATCTCGGTTTCGGAAATCAGGATCTCGATATCATGTTCGGCGGACAG